>NZ_JBIAUK010000001.1:598838-932048 GCF_042892775.1 Streptomyces sp. NPDC001717
AACCACCCCCACCCCGCTGGGGGGGGTTCTTCTTTTCACCCCCCCCCCCCCCCCCCCCCCCCCCCCGGGGGGGGGGGGGGGGGGGGGGGGCCCCCCCCCCCCCCCCCCCCCGCCCGGCGTGACCGGCCGCGTGTCACCCGCCCCGTGTCACCCGGCCCGTGTCACCCGCCCTGGCGCTCCGTGATCGCCTTCAGGGCTTCGTCCAGGGCCTGGTCCGCCGGCACCTGGACGTCCGGTACGACGCCCACGCCCTCCCAGTTGGTGCCCGTCACCGTGTTGATGGACCGCGCCGTCGGCACCGTCACGAGGATGTGTTCGGCGACCGCGCGGCGGGCCGTCGGGTGGGCGCCGCCACGGGTGGTCGCGCCGATGACCTTCGCGCGGCCGTGCGCCTGCAGCGTGTACGCCACGTCCTCGCCCCCGGAGAACGTCCTCTCGCTCGTCAGCACGTAGACCGGCCTGTCGTCCGTGTAGCGCGGTCCGGGCAGGTGGGCCGAGGTCCAGAACTGCCGGGTCGAGTCGCTGCCGCGGTCGTAGATGTCGTGCAGGTGCACCTGGTCGTCGGGGAAGAAGTGGCTGTTCCACAGCGCCGCCCCCTCCGGAGCCCCGCCCGTGCACTCCCGCAGGTCCAGGACGAGCGCGCGGCTCTGCGCGACCAGCCGCATGGCCGCGCCGATCGCGTCGGCGCCCTCGATGGCGGTCGCGATGCGCGTGAGCTCGATGAGGCCGACGTTCCCGTCGAGGCGCTCCACGCGGCGTATCCCCTGGTTCTCCGTGCGGAGGAGGGACATGAAGGCCGCCATGCCCCCGTCGTCGTCGACCGGCTCCAGCGACTGGGGCTCCTCCGTCCACATCAGCCGCAGGTGCTTGTCGGGGCAGACCTCCTGGAGGTGCGCCGTCACCGTCTCACACAGCTCACGGTCGCTCAGGCCCTCGTACGCGCCGGAGGCGATCCGGGTCCGGATCGCCTCTTCGATGGCAGCGGTCTTGTCGGGAAAGACGTAACCCGCGGTGATGCGGGCCAGGGCCTGCTCGACTGTCTGTTCGTTTGTTGGCATGGCCGGTCATGTTAAGCGGACGCGGCTCGACGGGACAGCGGGTTTTCCGATCAGTCCGGAGGCATGGACGGGCGCGGAGGACCGGGCGCCACGAGCCGGCGGGTGGCGGAGCGCAGGGCGAAGGCCGCCACGACCTCGAACACGCCGAGCAGCACCAGCCACAGCCCCAACAGCCGGGTCAGGGCCACTGCGGAGTCCACGGGGAAGCAGAGCACGACGACGCCGGCGACGACACCGAGGATGCCCAGGCCGATCGTCAGGCCGCGGTGCACGAGCGAGCGGTCGGCGATCGCGACGTACGTCGTGAGCACGCCGGTCAGCAGCCAGAAGATTCCGACGATCAGGGACAGCGCGCCGATCGTCTGCATGGGGTGCCGCAGTACGAGGACGCCGGCCAGGATCGCCAGCAGGGCGATGAGGACGGCGGCCAGTCTGCTGCCGCCCCCGTCGCGGCTGTGAGTGAAGGCCGAGACGAAGCGGAAGCCGCCCACGACCAGGAGTTGCAGGCCGATGATCACGGCCAGGATGTGCAGGGTCTCGTCGGGCCAGACGAGAATGAGGATGCCCGGGATCAGGGTCGCGAGGGCCAGGCCGAGCGCCCAGTGCCACGAGCCGCCGATCTGCTTGAGGGTGTCCTCGGGGTCACTGTGGTTGTACTGCGATCCCGTGTCGGGGGATACGGCCATCACCGCCTCCTGGGCCAGCCGAACGGCCCGCGGGGGCGCCTCGAAGGCGCCGGACGGACCTTGTCTACCCTTCACGTCCATTTTATGTCGGTTTGATATGGCTCGCTGATCCGGAAAAACGGGCGCGGCAATGCCGAGGGGCTACGGCCGACGGGGCGCGGACGGGGTGGCGCCGCTCTGGTGGCGGACGAGCGCGAAGTCGCCGGCGGCCCCCGACGCGGACCCGGCCGCGACGATCTTGCCGTCGGCCTGCACGGCGAGCGCGTGCGCCCCGTCGTCGGCGCCCGCGAACTCGGTGGTCACCTTGCCGCCGGTGCCGAAGGAGGTGTCCGCGGTGCCGTCGCCGTTGAAACGGGCCAGTGCGAAGCCTGAGCCGCCGGGGCCGCCCTGCCCGGCTGCGACGATCTTGTCGTCGCTCTGCACCGCCACCGCGGCCGCACTGCCGGTGGCGCCGAAGCCCGTCGTCACCCGGCCGTCGGTGCCGAAGCCGGCATCGGGGCTGCCGTCGGCGTTGTGGCGGGCCATCGCGAACGCGGAGGTGTTGCCCGAGCCGCCGAGGCCGGCGGTGACGATCTTGCCGTCGGGCTGCAGGGCCATCCCGCGGGCCTGGTCGAGGCCGCCGAAGTCGGTGGTCACCCTGCCGCCGGTGCCGAAGCCGGAGTCCAGGGTTCCGTCACCCTCGTACTGGACGAGCGCGAAGTCGTCGGCACCGAAGCCGTTGGCCGACCCCGCGGCGACGATCCTTCCGTCGGGCCGCAACGCCAACCCGAAGACCTGGTCGAGGCCGCCCGAGAAGTCGGTGGTCACCCTGCCGTCGGCGTCGAAGTCGATGTCCGGACCGCCGTCGCTGTTGTAGCGGGCCACCGCGAAGTCGTAGGTGCCGCCCGCGTTGCTGAGGCCGGCGACGACGATCTTCCCGTCGGGTCGCAGCGCCACCGCGCGGGCCTGGTCGACCCCGCCGAACTGGGTGGTGGCCCTGCCGTCGTTGTCGAAGGTGGTGTCCGGGCTTCCGTCGGCGTTGTAGCGGGCCACGGCGAAGTCGTCGTCGCTGTGACCGACGACGACGATCCTTCCGTCCGGCTGCACGGCAACCGCCTGCGCGGCGCCGCTGAAGTCCGTGGTCAAGCGGCCGCCGGTGCCGAAGGTCTTGTCCGGGGTGCCGTTGGCCTCGTACCGGGCCACCGCGAAGTTGTCGACGCCGCCGTCGGCCCCGCCCGTGTCGGTGAGCCCGACGGCGACGATCTTGCCGTCGGGCTGTACCGCCACCCCGTTGACCTGCTCGAAACCGCCGAAGTCGGTGGTGACCCGGCCGCCCGTGCCGAAGCCGGTGTCCGGGTCGCCCGGCGCCGCCGCTGCCACCCCGGGCAGGACGAGCGCCAGGGCCGCGCCCAGCGCCGATGCGACCGGGGCCCTGCTCTTCCTCGACCACGGCCGGTCCGGGGCGCGTTCGGCGCGTCGTCCCCGTGCGAAGGGAAGGTCGGCAAGAAACGTGGAGGGAGTCATTCGCGCTGCCTTTCGGGTGCGGCCGTCGCCGTCGCCGTCGCGTCGCCGTCGCCGGCGTTCTCGGCCACACCCCTTCCCTGTCTTCCTCGGCGGCGCCCCACAGGTTGCGCCGACTGGCGCCTCGATGTCCCGGCTACGGGATCAGGTGGTAGAAGATCTCGCTGATGTGTGTGTCGAAGGGCGGTGTCCCGAGTTCCCGTGCGGCGGGAACGATCCTGTCCTCGACGAAGCGCCGGTAGTCGGCCTCCGACTCCCATACGTCGACGACCATCCAGCCGCCCCGCTCGTCCGGCGACGCGGTGTGGACCAGGAGCCCGGCCGGCGGGTTCTTCGGATCGGGGAGCACACGCTGGTGGATGGCCTCGTAGGTCTCCTGGGTCCAATCCGAGCTCCGGTTGTAGACCAGAACTGCCATCTCGGTTCCTCGATTCCTGAGCGGAGGGGGACGGGGTCCGCTGCGACGCTACGACCGCGTCCGGGCCCGGGCGGGACGTGACACCCGCCCGTACGCCGGATGCCGGAACGCCCAGCCCGCCGAGACGACCGATCGTCAAAACGCGCATCTGCTACTTGAAAGTAAGAATTTCCTATGTAGATGCAGCGTTGGAGGGCTGCTAGAGTCCGCATGCGCCGCTCCGGACAGGGTGGCGAGATGGCTGGTCCGAACCCCTTGTCTGCCCCTGAGCGGCGTACATCCGCGAGGCAGGCAGCCGTTGTGATGCCGTGGCAGTTCCGCGCCGACGACGCCCGTACCCCCTCCTCCGGACAACGCTCCGCTCCGCGCCGCACCGCGTACCGCGCGCCGCGCCGCCTTCGACCGCGGCCCACCGCTTGTCGCTCACCGCCCGTCAGATGGGGAGATCCACATGACCACAGGACTTCTGCGCCGTTTCGCCAACGGCAGGACGCTCGTACTCGGCGCCGTGCTGGCCCTGGCCGTACCGGCGACCGCCTACGCCAACACCGTGAGCGTGACCGTGAAGACCCCCGGGGCCACCAGCGGACCCGCCTCCGCCAACTCCGAGATATCGACCCACGCCGACTGTTCCAGTGGTCTGATCTCCGGCGGCGGCGTCAACCAGGCCATCGGCACCGGCTCGGGCGTGAACGGCAACCACCTCAACGGCACTTCGCCCAGCTCCGACGGCACCACCGAATACACCGGCTCCACCGGTGTCGTGGGCACCGACGTGACGCACTGGCTCGGCATCGGAGGAAGCGGCGGCCAGGTCAACGCCTCCTTCTCCACCACGCCCTACGCGATGTGCTTCACCAGCAGCCTCATCAACCACACCCAGGTCGTCATGAACAAGGCCAACAGCCCCACCACCGGAGCGACCGTGGGGCGTGTCACGGCCACTTGCCCGGCCAACACCCGCCTGCTCGGCGGCGGCGCCCGCACCACCCCCGGCAACACGGGCACCCTCAAGACGATCGCGAGCTTCCCCACCTTCAACGACTCCGCCCACGGCTTCGGCGCGAAGGCCGCGGCGGACGGAGAGGAGAACCCCGACTCCTGGTCGGCCGTCGGCTGGGACAACGGCACCAACAGCGCCAACTACACCTATGCCTACGCCATCTGCAGTGGAAGCGGCATCAACGTCGGCGGAGCCACGGTGAAGGTCCGCTCCAGCGAGGTGAGCGGCCCCACCACCGGCAGCACCGGTCAGACCGCGACCGTCGGCTGCGGCCAGAACGACGGGAAGCTGATCGGCGGCGGCGCCGCGGTCAGCGGGGGCAACGTGACGACCACCGACTTCACCGGCCCCGGTTCGGGTGGCGACCACCTCAACGGCAGCTTCCCCAGCACCTCCGGCGGCGCCGCGGTCGGCGACGGGACCACCACGGCGGCGTACTGGACGGCCTCCGCCCACACCGGGGGACAGTCCTCGCCCGGCACCCACACCGATGCCTGGGCGCTGTGCGCCAACGACGGCGTCTGAGCCGGCAGCTGCCGCAAACCGCCCACGCGCCCACGCGCCCACGCGCAAGGAAACAAGAGAGAGAACCCCATGAGCACGAAACTCCGGCGGAGCTCCGCCACGGCCAGGGCACTGCTCCTGGCCGGACTGCTGACCGTCGCGGTGCCGGGAGCCGCGTACGCCAAGACGGCCGACGTCACCGTCGCCACCCCCGGGGCCACCATGGGCCCTGCGACCCCCTTCACCGGGGTCACCTCGCACGCCGACTGCCCCGACGGCCTCGTCTCCGGGGGCGGGGCCGACCAGGCCATCGGCAGTGACGAGATGTCCAACGGCAACCACGTGATGGGCATGGTGCCCAGCGCCGACGGCGTCGCCGAGTACATCGACACCCCGGGGGTCGTCGGCACCGACGCCACGCACTGGATGGCGATGGGCGGGAGCGGCAGCCGCAGCAGCGAGGCCTTCTCCACCACCCCGTACGCGATCTGCCTGCAGAGCAACCTGATCCGGCACACCCAGGTGGTCATGAACAAGGCCTCCGGGCCCACCAGCGGGCTGTCCTCCAAGCTCGTCACGGCGACCTGCCCGGCCGGCACCGTCCTGATCGGCGGCGGCTCCCGCACCACCCCGGCCAGTGTCGGCAGCCTCAAGCCGATCGCGAGCTTCCCCACCTTCAACGACGACGCGCACCACCACGGCTCGATCGCGGCGGGCGACGGCGAGCGCAACCCCGACTCCTGGACGGCGGTCGGTGGGATCGGCGGCGGCCGCGGCGCGGACAACATGACCTACGCCTACGCGATCTGCAGCACGGACGACATCGATCTCAAGCACACCGCCACGACGGTCCGCTTCAAGGAAGTCGACGGCCCGAACACCGCCTCGACGGGCACGACGGCGAGCACCGGCTGCTCCCGCGAGGACGGTCGGCTGGTCAGCGGCGGCGCGGCGATCAGCGGCGGCAACGTGACCACGACCGACTTCAGCAAGGCGACCTCGGGCGGCCCCCACCTCAACGGCAGCTTCCCGAGCGACGCCGCCGGCACGCCGTTCGCCGACGGGAGTTCCGACCCGTCGTACTGGACGGCTTCCACCCACAGCGGCGGTTCGCCCTCCCAGGGCAGCTACACCGACGTGTGGGCGCTCTGCCTGGACGTCCGGCACGGCCACAAGCAGTAGCGGCCGGCAGTTCCCCCGCTCCGGTCCGGCCGGCCCGGCCCGGTCCGGCGTGGCGCGGTTCAGCCGGTCGCGGTGAGGAGCCGCTCGGCGGCCTCCCGCGCCCGGTGGGCCGGTTCCGGACCGGGGTCGAGGGCCGCCACCACCGTGGCGCCCTCGACCAGGATCAGCAGCTGGTCCGCGAGCCCCGGGCGTTGCGGTCCGGCCAACTCGCCCAGCAGTGCCCGCAGTTCCGCCTTGTGGCGGCGTACGACGTCCAGCACCGCGGCCGGGCCGGTGCCCAGTTCCCCGTACGCGTTCAGGAACGCGCAGCCCCGGAAGTCCGGCTCGCAGAACCACCCCGCCAGCCAGTCGAAGACGGCGGGCACCGGCTCCGGGGCCCCGGTGACGGCATCGCGCAGGCTGCGCGTCCATCGCTGATCGCGCCGTTCCAGATAGGCCGTGACCAGGGCTTCCTTCGCAGGGAAGAGCCGGTAGAGCCGCTTGAGCGGGACGCCCGACCCGGCACGGATGCGGTCCATGCCGACGGCCTGGATGCCCTCCGCGTAGAACAGCTCCTCCGCCGCGTCCAGCAGTCGGGTGCGGGCCTCTTCGTCGTCCATACGGGCAGGGTAGTCCAGATTCCCTTGCGGGGAGAACGCTCGTTCTCTAAGGTGTGAGAACGAGCGTTCTCCCGTCGTTCCCGCCGAAAGGTACGGATCACCGTGACCGAGACCGAAACCCCGACCGCCGCCGCCGTGCGCCCGCCCCTGCCCCCCTTCACCGCCGAGTCCGCCCGCGCCAAGGTCCAGGCCGCCGAGGACGCCTGGAACAGCCGCGACCCCGAGCGCGTCTCCCTCGCGTACACGGAGGACTCGGTCTGGCGGAACCGCGACCGCTTCCTCAACGGCCGTGCCGAGATCCGAGAGTTCCTCGCCGGGAAGTGGGAGCGCGAGCTCGACTACCGGCTGCGCAAGGAGCTGTGGGCGTACACCGGCAACCGCATCTCCGTCCGCTTCGAGTACGAGTGGCACGACGCCGACGGCCAGTGGTACCGCAGCCACGGCAACGAGCAGTGGGAGTTCGCCCCCGACGGCCTGATGAGCCGGCGGGAGGCGAGCATCAACGACGTCCCGATCGACGAGGCGGCCCGCCGCCTCGGCCCGCCCCGCGCCTAGGCCGAAAGAGACGACCTAACGGCGGCGTGCGATGACCTCCATGCACAGCCGGTAGCGCTCGCTGACCGCGTACTGGAGGGGCTCGAAGCCGTGCTCCTCCAGCAGGGAGTAGAGGCGGGCGCGGCTGAAGTTGTGGAAGTGCTCCAGCTCCCCCCAGTAGGGGTTGGCGTTGTGCGCGTCGAGCAGGCGCCAGGCCGCGCAGCCGTAGTGGGGCATCGACGCGAAGAGCACGCCGTCCTCCCTCAGCAGCCGGTGCGCGGCGACCAGGCCCCGGCCGGGGTACGGCATGTGCTCCAGTACGTCGGCCAGGCTGATCACGGAGTACCGGCCGGGTTCGTCGAGGGAGGTGAGGTCGGCGCAATGGGCGTCGACGCCGAGCGCGCGCATCGCCTGGACCGTGGCGGGGCGCAGGTCGAGGCCCCGGGGCTCGAAGCCCCACTCCTCCGCGGTGAACAGCAGCGACCCGTTCCCGAAACCGACGTCGAGCCAGGCGCCGTCCGGGGCGTGGCGGGCGACGCGCTCCACGATGCGCGCCGAGGCGTAGCGGTTCTGCTCGAAGTCCGCGCCCGGCTGCTGGTTCGGGTGGGTCGAGGAGAAGACCGCCGCGAGGGCCTCGTCGGTGAAGTAGCCCTCGGTGAAGACGTGTTCGCACGCCCCGCAGCGCATCCACACCATGAGCGGCGAGACCACCGGCTTGTACAGCGCGTGGTGCGAGCAGTCGCCCGTGCGCAGCTCGGAGATGTCGGGCGCCGAGCAGAGCGGGCAGGCGTCGTACAGGTGCCGTGACCTGCCGGTGGCGGGGGTGGTCGGGGTGACCGTGCTGCCGGACATGCCCGGAACGTACAGGCCGCCCCCTGCGGCTCCGCGGTGCCGCGCCGGCCCCATCGGCCTGTCGGCCCATCGATCCGTGGGCCTCGGTCCACCGGTCCACCGGTCCACCGGTCCACCGGTCCATCGCACCGTCGGACGGGCCGGTGCGCGCCGCCCCGCCCGCGTCACGGGCGCCCCGGGCGCCGACGTCCGCGGGTTACGGGACCTGGTGGGCCTGGGTGATGAGGTCCGTGGCGACCTCCAGCGCGGCCTTGCGGGTCTCCTCCGGGTCGGCCTCCACGTGCTGGAGGAACATCATCCCGGCGTGCAGCGTGAACAGGGCGCTGACACAGCGGACCTGGTCCGTCACGGGTCCGTCCTCCGTGCGCAGCAACTCGATCAGCCGGAACAGTCGGACCTTGACCGTCTCGCCGATGCTCAGCTCGCGCGTCGTCGCCTGGTTCTCGTGCATGAAGCGGTAGAGCGAGGCGCCGGCCGCCATCGCCTCGCTGTAGCGGCGCAGCACCTCGCGCTTGGTCTCCAGGGTGCGCGGCTGCTCCTCGGCCCACGCGATCAGCTCGTCGATGGGACGGGTCACGTCCTCGAAGAGGCTGATGATGATGTCTTCCTTGGTCTTGAAGTGGTAGTAGAGCGCCGCCTTCGTGACGTCCAGCCGCTCCGCGATCTCGCGCAGCGACGTCTTCTCGTAGCCCTGTTCGGCGAAGAGCTCCAGTGCGACGTCCTGGATGCGCTGACGCGTGTCGCCACGGCGGCGCTGCGGACTGCTGCTGGACATGACTCTCCTCAGAGTTACTTACTTGACGCCCGGCAAGTTACGGGTCTACCGTCCCCAGTGTAATGAACTAGCCGGGCGGCAAGTAAGTGCCGGTGAACGAATAAGTACCAGAAGAAGTACACGGGGAGTGGAACATGGTGGACGTGGCGAAATCGGCCGGGACCTCGGAGGAGGTGAAGCCGCGCAGCGTTCGGGTCGTCCTCATGGCCCTCATGATCGCGATGCTGCTGGCCATGCTCGACAACATGATCATCGGCACCGCGATGCCCACGATCGTCGGCGAGCTCGGCGGCCTGGAGCACCTCTCCTGGGTGGTCACCGCCTACACCCTGGCCACCGCGGCCTCCACCCCGATCTGGGGCAAGATCGGCGACATGTACGGGCGGAAGGGCTCCTTCCTCACCTCGATCGTCATCTTCCTGATCGGCTCCGCCCTCAGCGGTATGGCCCAGGACATGGGCCAGCTCATCGGCTTCCGCGCGATCCAGGGCCTCGGTGCCGGTGGTCTGATGGTCGGCGTCATGGCGATCATCGGCGACCTGATCCCGCCCCGTGAGCGCGGCAAGTACCAGGGCATGATGGCCGGCGTGATGGCCCTCGCCATGATCGGCGGCCCGCTGGTCGGCGGCACCATCACCGACCACATGGGCTGGCGCTGGTCCTTCTACATCAACCTGCCGCTCGGTGCCGTCGCGCTCGCGATGGTGACGGCGGTGCTGCACCTGCCGAAGCGCGCGGACCAGGCCCGCCCGAAGATCGACTACCTCGGCGCGGCGCTGCTGACGATCGCGATCACCTCCACCGTCCTCGTCACCACCTGGGGCGGCACCGAGTACGCCTGGGGCTCCGGCGAGATCATCGGCCTGATCGTCCTCGGCGTCCTGTCCATCGCCGCCTTCGTCTACGCCGAGACCAAGGCCTCCGAGCCGGTCATGCCGCTGCACATCTTCCGCAGCCGCAACTTCACCCTGATGTCCGTGATCGGCTTCCTGGTCGGCTTCGCGATGTTCGGCGGCGTGCTCTACCTCCCGCTGTTCCAGCAGTCCGTGCAGGGCGCCTCCGCCACCAACTCGGGCCTGCTCCTGCTGCCCATGCTGCTCTCGATGATGGTCGTCTCGCTGATCGCGGGCCGCATCACCACCAGCAGCGGCAAGTACAAGATGTTCCCGATCATCGGCGGCGCGCTCATGGTCGTCGGGCTGTTCCTGCTCGCGACGATGGACACCGGCACCACCCGCCTGGTCTCCGGCCTCTACATGGCCGTCCTGGGCGCCGGTCTCGGCTTCCTGATGCAGATCACCATGCTGGTCGCGCAGAACAGCGTCGACATGAAGGACATGGGCGTCGCCTCCTCCTCGGCGACCCTCTTCCGGACGCTCGGCGGTTCCTTCGGCGTGGCCCTGATGGGCTCCCTGTTCACCACCCGCGTCACGGACACCATGTCCGAGTGCCTCGGCCCGCAGGCCGCGAACGCCGCCGGCTCCGCCCAGCTCGACGCCGCCAGCCTGGCCAAGCTGCCGGAGGCCGTGCGCGACGCCTACCAGCACGCGGTGGCCGCCGGTACGCACTCCGCGTTCCTGCTCGGCGCGGCCATCGCCGTACTGGGCTTCCTGGCCGCCTGGTTCGTCAAGGAGGTCCCGCTGCGGGGCGCCGGCCCGGCCCCGGCCGGAGGTGCGGAGGGCGACAAGGCCGCCCCGGCGCCGCAGGAGTCGCTCGCCCACTGACGGGTGGAGACGGCGTTGCGAGAGCCCGGCCCCGGTGGACCGACGGATCCACCGGGGCCGGGCTTTTGTCCCGCCACACCAGTCCCATCTGTCCCATTAGCTGGATTTTAAGGCCCAATTGGCTGGAACCTCCCCGCTGTCCCGATCGTCCTGATCCACAGGACGCTGACAAGGCGGATGGGGAGTGGACAGCATGGACAAGCAGGGCATCCGGGCCCGTGCGGCCGTCGTGGCCTCGGCCGTCGCCGTGGGGGCGACGGTGTGGGGAGTGGCGGCCTTCGTCGACTCGGGGCACACGCCCTCGCACGGGAACGTGTCACGGCAGAAGGACACCGGCTCCGACGCGAAGGGTGACCGGGCGTCAGGGCCCGGGCGGCAACCGCAGGGGATACCCGAGTCCATAGCCCACGCGTCGGAGGGCGGCGCGAACGCGGTCAACATCACCATCGACGACGGCCCCGACCCCCGATGGACGCCGAAGGTGCTCGACGTGCTCGCGAAGTACGACGTGAAGGCGACCTTCTGCATGATCGGACCACAGGCCAAGGCCCACCCCGACGTGGTCAAGCAGGTCGTGGCCGCCGGACACCGGCTCTGCGACCACACCATGAGCCACGACACGTCCATGGACAAGAAGCCCCTCGCCTACCAGGAACAGCAGATCCTGGAGGCGAAGAAGCTGATCGAGGAGGCCGCTGGCGGCGGCGCGAAGGTCGACTACTACCGCGCCCCCGGAGGCGCGTTCACCCCCGACAGCCGGCGCATCGCCGCCGAGAACGGCATGCGCCCGCTCGGCTGGAACGTCGACACCAAGGACTTCGAGAAGCCCGGCACGGCCGCCATCGTCGAGGCCGTCAAGCGCGAGATCGGCAACGGCCCGACCGTGCTCTTCCACGACGGCGGCGGCAACCGCACGCAGACCGTCGAGGCGCTCGACCAGGTGCTGGCCTGGCTCAAGGAACAGGGCCGGCCCACCGGCTTCCCGGTACGGGCCTCCTGACACGCCGTCCGGCGGCGAACGGGTGAGGATCGCCGATCCGGTCCGGCCCCGGGTGTTCCCTGGTCGGGCGCGTACACGCGTACGTCCGCCCACACGCCCGCCGAAGCCGCCTGGAGGCCCCCGTGAGCATCGCCCCCGCCAAACTCTCCGACCCCGTGGTCGCCGCCTTCGTCAGGGCCGTCAACGCGCACGACAAGGAGGCCTTCCACGCCGTCCTGACCGGCGACGCGACCATGTCCGACGACGGATCGGACCGTGACGTCGAGGACTGGGCCGACCGGGAGATCTTCTCCTCCAACGGCCACATGGACGTCGAGTCCGAGGCGGACGGAGGCCGTGCCCTCGTCGTCGGCTACCGCAACGACACCTGGGGCGAGATGCGCACCGCCTGGCGGTTCACCATCGCCCCCGGAGGCGGAAAGATCAGCCGCTTCGAAACCGGCCAGGCCTGAGCGGGCCGCGCGGTGTCCGGGCGGCCCGCTCAGGCCCGCTCCGCCCGGGCTACAGCCCCCGCACCGCCTTCATCACCGCGGCCGTCAGGCGCTCGTTCTCCGGAGCGGCCCCGCCCGGGAAGGCGTAACGGCGGCGCGTGTAGCCGTACGCGATCCCCGTGGCCGGGTCCGCCCAGCCGAGCCCGCCCGCCGCGCCGCTGTGCCCGAAGGCCTCCGGGCCCACCGCGGGGAGCGGCTTGAAGCCCAGCCCGAAGGGGTTCGGTACGCAGAACACGAGGTCCTGGCCCGGTGTCTGCGGCTCCGCGACCTGCGCCGCCGTGTCCGGCTCCAGCAGCGGGGCCCTGCCGTCGACCTCGCTGATGGAAGCCGCGTACAGGCCCGCGACACCGCGCGCCGAGCCGATCCCACCGGCCGAAGCCGGGCCGAGCCGACGCGTCCTCGGGTGGTTGGCGTGGACGATCACGTCCATCGGGGGCTCCCGGTGCGTGTTGAAGGCGACCCGCCGCAACTCCGGCACCGGCTCCGCCAGTGCCGCGGCCTGCTCGGGCGTCGGCAGCATGGGCAGCACCGGCTTCCACCGGTCCTCCAGGGACTCGGGCAGGCCCAGGTACAGGTCCAGCCCGTACGGGGCGCGCACGCGCTCCTCGTAGATCTCCTGGATCGACCGGCCCGTCGCGCGCCGCACCACCTCGCCGGTCAGCGCGCCGATCACGAACGCGTGGTACCCGTAGGCCGTCCCCGGCTCCCAGAACGGCTTCTGCCGCGCCAGCCGTGACGCGATCAGCGCGTCGTCCGCCAGCTCGTCGTAGTCGAAGCCCTCGTCGGCGCCGAGCAGCCCCGCCCGGTGGCTGATCAGCTCGCGCAGGGTCAGCCGCTCCTTGCCGTCCCCGGTGAACTCCGGCCAGTACGCCGACACCAGACGGTCCCATTCCAGTACGCCGTCCTGCACGAGCAGCGCCACCACCAGGTGCGCCGCACCCTTCGTGATCGAGTACACCCCGGTCAGCGTGTCCCCGTCGGTGTCCTCGCCCGCCCACAGGTCGACCACGCGCCGGCCCTCGTGGTGCACCGCGAACTGCGCCTCGGGGGAGTGCCGTTCGGCTGCCGCGAAGGCCTCGAACTCCTCCCGTACCGGTTCCCAGCCCGCAGCCACCGTTCCGTTCACGCGCACGCCCATCGGATCCCCCGTAGATCATTCGGTTTCAAGTCGTCAGACGTCCGCCAACCGGCGCCGGTCACCGGATATTCCGTGCTCCGCGGGCTCCCGTACGGGTGAATGCGCGCCCGGCGTCGTTCCGGCCCGCCGCGGGGGCCCGTTGGACCGGGCATGAAGCGCACCCGCATCGCAGCTCTCGCCCTCGCCACCGCCGCGGCGGCCCTCGCCCCCGCCCTCGGTCAGGCGGCCACCGCCGCCGAGGGGACCTCGTACCTCCAGGACCCGTCCGATGGCGAGAAGGCCATGAAGTCGATGTGGACCAAGGACGAGATGCACAAGGTGGAGGCGCAGTTCCGCTTCCACCCGGGGATCCAGTACAAGACGGTCACCCGTCCCGGCCCCGCGGGCGCCCCGGAATACGAGCGGCAGGCTCCCGACCCCAAGACGCTGGCATGGCAGCCGGGTTACGAGTTCGCGTGGGCGGTGTCGGAGTCGACGGTGGTCAAGAAGACGCTGACGACCAAGGAGGGCAGGCACCCGATCGTCGTGCACGCGGTCCTGCGGCGCGCCGGGGACCGCGCCAAGGCGGGGGAGGTGCACCAGGAGCTGACGGGGAAGCCGGCGACGGGGCGGGCGAAGGTCGCGGGCGGCAAGCGGATCGCGTGCGACACCGGTGAGTACACGGTGGAATGGTCCGTCACGCGCAAGGGCTACGGCACGCTCACGGGGACGCTGCGCTGGGACTCCAGCTGCGAGCAGTACCGCACGGCGTTCGCCGAGGACCACGGCGGGCAGCGCTGACGGACGGGGTGTGGCCTGTCGCCCCGCGCACCTTGTGGGTGCTTCGCGGGCGACCGGGCCGCGGCCTCGGATCGAGTGCCGTCATGCCCATCCTGCCGCACGGGGTGTGCCGCGACAGGGGGCGAAGGTCCCGGATCGAGGGGACCATCAGTGCTGCTTCTTGGCCTCGTTCGCCTTGGCCTTGATTTCCTCGAGGACGGCCTTCGGGTTGCCGTCGGGGTCGACGGCGCGTCCGATGTTGCGCTTGATGCTGTCGCTGACGGTCACCCAGGTGGGGTCGTTCACCGGGTAGAGCTGGGCGCCGCGCAGCGCGGTCAGGAACTGCGTGTCGTTCGCGTCCATGCCGTTGGCGCCCCCCAGGGCGCGCGAGGCGGACGTGGTCGACGGCAGCAGGTGGTACCGGTTGGCGAACTCCGACAGGTTCTTGTCCTGGTAGACGAAGTCCAGGAACTGACCGATCGCCTTGCCGTTGCCGTTCTGCTTGAACGCCATCATCCAGTCGGCCACGCCGACCGTCGGAGGGGTCTCCCCGGCGCCGAGGGTGTCCGAGACCGGCATCGGGACGGCGTTGACCTTGATGCCCTTGGCGCGCGCCTCGTGGAGGAGCGAGGGGTAGCCGTTGAGCATGCCGACGTTGCCGTTCAGGAATTCGGCGAAGGCGTCGGCACGGTTGAGCTTGGACGGCGGGACGGGCCCGACCAGACCGGGCGTGACCAGCTGATCCTTCACCCAGCTCCAGGTCTTGATGTTCTGGTCGGAGTCCAGGCTGTAGTTGCCGCTGCTGTCGGCGTAGCCACCGCCGTTGCTGAGCTCCCAGATGAGCGCCTCGGCGTGCGCCTCCTCCGGGCCCAGGGGCATCGCGTACGGGAACTTCACGCCCTTGTTCTTGAGCGCCTGCGCGTCGGCCTTGAGGTCGGCCCAGGTCTTGGGCGCCTTGACGCCGGCCTTCTCGAAGAGCGTCTCGTTGTAGAAGAGCAGGCGGCTGCTCGCCACGAAGGGCAGGCCGTAGAGGGTCGAGCCGATGGAACCGGCCTCGGCGAGGGGTTCCAGGAAGTTCGCCTCGGCGGTGACCGAGAGGAGCTCGTCTGCGGAATAGAGCTTTCCCTGCGCCGCGAAGTCGGAGTAGGAGCCCATCAGGGCCATGTCCGGCGCCTTGCCGGCCTTGACCATACGGGCGACCTCACGGTCGATGTCGGCCCACGGGCGGAGCTCCACCTTCACCTTGATACCGGGGTGGGCGGCCGTGAAATCGGTCGTCACCTTGTCCCAGAAAGCCTTGGAACTCGTGGCCGGCGTGTCGCCGTATTCGGCGGCCACCAGGCGCAGGGTGCCTTCGCCGTCCGCGGTGTCCCCGGAGTCGTCACCGCATCCGGTCAGAGAGGCCAAGAGACCGAGCACGACCGCGGTGGCGGGCGCTCCGAAAATTCTTCGTCGCACGGGTGTATTCCCCTGAATTTCTTTTGGATGTCGATGCTACTTATGAGTCACTCCGGGCTGGGGTGTCCCTCCGTGGCCCGTTGGCCGGAATTCTCTCCTGAAGGGGGGTGGGTTGGTTCCATTGGGGCCTCACTTGTGTTCAATGCTCCAAGTGGGCCCTTTTCTGATTGTGTTTTCCGATATGGGATCCACAATTCGGACGCGCGTAGACATGCCGAAAAGCCCGTTTCCTGTTTTGAAACGGGCTGGAACCGGCCGGAGGCCGTGGGGAGGTGTGGCTAGTCGGCGAAGTCGCCGGCGTACGGGTCCGGCTGGCCGGTCTCCGGGTTGCGGCCCTCCTGCCAACGACGCTGGGCCTTGCGCCAGTGCACGAAGCTGAGGTGGCCGCCGTCCCAGAAGGTGATGCTGACCGGGCTCACGTCGAACTCGTCGGAGCAGAGCCGGTGCAGGAATTCGGCCATGCCGTACGGGTACACGGCGAAGGAGTCCGCGGTGTGCCGTCCGCACACGAGGACCGGCCACCGGTCCGGGTCCGGGTCGGAGGTGAGCCAGCACAGGATGTCCGAGCCGCCGGTGACGCCCCAGGCGAGGATCGACTCCGGGTCCACGTCGAAGGCGGCCCGGCCGCCCTCGTCCTCCCAGATCTGGCGGGCGTTGGCGGTCTCCTCCGCCATCTCCGCCGGGGCCCACTGGAGTCCGGGCTTGGGCAGCGGAAGCAGGACGTCGGCCTCGCCGTTGATGGAACCCGCGCCGAAGCGGCCCATGAACGCCACGAAATCGGCAGGGAACCGGGTCCCCCAAGCGGCCTCGGCCGCCCGCCAGTCGATGTCCTCGTCGGCCCCGTGCGTCGCCGGCATGATCTGCTCCAGCGCCTTGACCCGCGCGTTCTCCGTCATGCCGCTCCCCTGAGACCCCAGCTCAACCGCCCCAACCTACCGCCGGTGCGGGGCCTCGCCTAGCCGCGCGTGAGACGCCCGGATACGTCCGCCTTCACCGTCGTCCCGACCCGCAGCCCCCACCCGGCCATCGCCCCGGCTTCGGCCTCCAGGACGTGCCGGGAGCGCAGCCGGGGCAGACCGAGACGGCCGGGGGGCATGGTGGTGACCGCGAGGACGCGGAGGTTCCGGTCGAGGTACGCGACGTCGATGGCGAACCGCATGCGGAAGGTGTGCACGGAGGCGGCCGGGGTGAGCAGGAGCGCGCCGGTGATTCCGTCCCGGCCGAGGAGGCCGCGGGTGCGGGCGCGATAGCTCGCGGCGACCTCCAGGGGGACCTGGGTCCCCTCCACCGTGAGCGTGCCGATCGCGTCCCGCCAGTTCGCCATGCGGGCCAGGGTAGAGGGCGGTGCCGCTGCGCGGGGCCGTCCCCTACCCGCCCTTCCTCCGTTCCCCGGGGCTCCGCCCCGGACCCCGGTCCTCAAACGCCGGACGGGCCGGCAGTGCCGCGCAGCGGCAATTTCAGCCCCGCCGGCGTTTGAGGCGCGGGGGTCTGGGGGCGGAGCCCCCAGTTCGGGAAGGGGCGGGTAGGGGACGGCCCCGCGCAGCGGCACCCGGACTCACCCGTCCGGCGCTACCGTCGCCGGATGGGTGTCGTGTTGATCGTCCTCGCCGCCGCGGGCTACGGCGCCGCCGCCGGACGGCTGCTGCCGCGCGCGGCGTACCGGCTCTCCGTCGAGCCCGAAGACCCCTGGCGGGACAGCTGCCCGCAGGGCCACCGGATCGCCGGCTGGCTCGGCCCGGCCCGCTGCCGCGCGGATGCCGACGCGCTGTGGGCGGTGGCCGGCGCGCCCCGGCCCGGAGGGCCGCCGCCCGAAAGGGCCGCGGCGCACGCCTACGGGCGGCCGGGCGCCCCCCTCGCCGCGCTCACCGCCGCGGTCTGCGCCGCGCTCGCGGCCGCCGTCGGGGCGCGTCCCGAGGTGGGGGTGTACGTGGGGCTCGCCCCGCTGTTCGTGCTGCTCGCCCTCGTCGACCGGGCCGTGCACCGGCTGCCCGACGTACTGACCCTGCCGCTCGCCGCCACCGCCACCGCCGGACTCGCCGCGGCCGCCCTCCTGCCCCGCGCCGCGGGCGACTGGCGGGGCGCGCTGCTCGGGGGCGGCGCGCTCGGGGCGGCGTACCTCCTGCTGTTCCTGATCAACCCCGCCGGCATGGGCTTCGGCGACGTCAAGCTGGCGCTCTCGTTGGGGGTCGCTCTTGGGTGGTACGGGTGGGGGGTATGGACCGCCGGGGCCTTCCTGGGCTTCCTCTACGGGGCCCTGTACGGCCTCCCGCAGGCGCTGAAGGGCCCGGAAGCCCGGAAGCGGGCCTTCGCCTTCGGCCCCTTCATGGCCGCCGGAGCACTCACCGGAGTGCTGCTGGGCGGTTTCGGAGCGTAATCGTGTCGCCGCAATGCACGCATCACGCTTTACGAAGGGTTATGGTGGAACCCCCCCCTCGGGCCGGTCCGTATCCCCCCCACGGACCGGCCCGTTTTTCGTTCTCCGGGCCGATCGCGCAAACCCGCAGGTCAGCTGCGCTGGGCCCAGATGTTCGTGCCGGGCGTGGAGACCGCGAAGGAGTCGATCTCCTTCAGTTCGGCTTCCGAGAGCCGCTCTCCGGCCAGCGCCGCCACGTTTTCCTCGAGCTGTTTCACGCTCGACGCGCCGATCAGGGCCGAAGTCATCCGCTCGTCGCGCAGCACCCACGACAGTGCCAGCTGGGCCAGCGACTGCCCGCGCCGCGCGGCGATCTCGTTCAGTCCGCCCAGGCGCCGGACGACGTCATCCGACAGCAGCGCCGGGTTCAGGGACTTGCCCTGGGTGGCCCGCGAGCCCTCGGGGATCCCCTTCAGGTACTTGCCCGTCAGCAGCCCCTGCGCGAGCGGTGCGAAGGAGATGCAGCCCATGCCGGCCTCCTCCAGGGTGTCGAGCAGGCCGTCCTCCTCCGTCCAGCGGTTGATCATGGAGTACGAGGGCTGGTGGATCAGGGGGCGGACGCCCATCTCGCGCAGGATCCGCGCCGCCTCGGCCGTCTGCTCCGCGGTGTAGGAGGAGACGCCGACGTACAGCGCCTTGCCCTGTTGGACCGCGGACGCGAGGGCGCCCATGGTCTCCTCCAGCGGGGTCTCCGGGTCGAAGCGGTGCGAGTAGAAGACGTCGACGTAGTCCACGCCCATCCGCTTCAGCGAGGCGTCGAGCGAGCTCAGCAGGTACTTGCGGCTGCCCCACTCCCCGTACGGCCCGGGGTGCATGAGGTAGCCGGCCTTGGTGGAGAGGATCAGCTCGTCGCGGAAGGGCGCGAAGTCCTGCGCGAAGATCTTGCCGAAGTTCAGCTCGGCCGAGCCGGGGGGCGGACCGTAGTTGTTCGCCAGGTCGAAGTGGGTGACGCCGAGGTCGAAGGCGCGGCGGAGGATCGCCCGCTGGGACGCCAGGGACCGGTCGTCGCCGAAGTTGTGCCACAGGCCCAGGGAGATGGCCGGGAGCTTGAGGCCGCTGCGGCCGGTGCGCCGGTACTCCATGGAGTCGTAGCGCGAGGGTTCTGCCCGATAGGGATTGGTATCAGTCACGTTGTCCTCCCTATCACGGAGTTGTGACAGACCGAGTTGGGTACCCCCTCCCGGCGCGCAGTAATGTGGCCGCCTCGGGGGTGGGACCGCACCGCATTCGCTCGGGGGCATTGCACGGAGGGGCTGGAAGATCGTGAAGCTGCGCGACCTGGTGTACAGGCTCTACGCACGCCGGGTGGAAGGCCGCATCGACCATGACGCGGCGCCCAAGCACATCGGCGTCATCCTGGACGGGAACCGGCGCTGGGCGAAGGCGTCCGGAGGCACGACGGAACAGGGCCACCAGGCCGGGGCCGACAAGATCTCCGAAATGCTGGGCTGGTGCACCGAGACGGACGTCGAGGTCGTCACCCTGTGGATGCTCTCCACGGACAACCTGGACCGGCCCGAGGTCGAGCTCCGCCCGCTGCTCAACATCATCGAGAACACCGTACGGGGCCTCGCCGCGGACGGCCGCTGGCGCGTCCACCACGTCGGCAACCTCGACATCCTGCCCTCGCAGACGCAGACCGTCCTGAAGGAGGCCGAGCAGGCCACGCAGGACATCGACGGGATACTCGTCAACGTCGCCGTGGGCTACGGCGGCCGCCAGGAGATCGCCGACGCGGTCCGCTCGCTGCTGCTGGAGCACGCGCAGAAGGGCACCTCCTTCGAGGAGCTCGCCGAGATCCTGGACATCGACCACATCGCCGAGCACCTCTACACGCGCGGCCAGCCCGACCCGGACCTGGTGATCCGCACCAGCGGCGAGCAGCGCCTGTCCGGATTCATGCTCTGGCAGAGCGCGCACTCCGAGTACTACTTCTGCGAGGTCTTCTGGCCGGCCTTCCGCAAGGTCGACTTCCTCCGCGCGCTGCGCGACTACGCGGCCCGCCACCGGCGCTACGGCACCTGAGGCCCCGGAGCCTCCCCGCCCCTCCCCGCCCCCCCGGGACGCCTGACGGCGCCTCGGGCCCCGGCGCGCCCTCCCCTCCGACCCTTAACCAGGGATTCACCGAGCGTCCGTCATATGCCAAGGCATGGCCTGGCCTGATCGGGGAATATCCCTTTCAGGTCGATGCCCGATCCACGGGTGTCGAGTCTCAGCGGACGGCATGGGGTCGTCCGCCCGGGAGGCCCTTTGCACCAGGACGCACGTGCGGTTCGCACGGACGGAGTGGGAGGGCCGGAAATCGGCCCCGGCATGGGTGCCGATGACCGGTCCGGTCTTCATGGCCCGACCTCTTCCGAGGGGGTACGTCCTTCCGTGGTGACCAGCACAAAGCGCCGCCTGCCCGACAGGCGGACCTACGTCCTCGACACCAGCGTCCTGCTGGCAGACCCCAACGCGATCTCCCGATTCGACGAGCACGAGGTCGTGCTCCCGATCGTGGTGATCACCGAGCTGGAGGCCAAGCGGCACCATCCCGAACTCGGCTACTTCGCGCGCCAGGCCCTGCGCCTGCTCGACGACTTCCGGGTTCGCTACGGTCGCCTCGACGCCCCCATCCCGTTGGGTGATCTGGGCGGCACCCTGCGCGTCGAGCTCAACCACTCCGACCCGGGTGTCCTGCCCGCCGGCTTCAGGCTGGGGGACAACGACTCGCGCATCCTCGCGGTCGCCCGCAACCTTCAGGCCGAGGGCTACGACGTCACGGTGGTCTCGAAGGATCTCCCGCTGCGCATCAAGGCCTCTTCGGTGGGCCTGCTCGCGGAGGAGTACCGCGCCGAGCTCGCGATCACCGACGCGGGCTGGACGGGTATGAGCGAGCTCTCCCTCTCCGGGGAGCAGATCGACCTCCTCTACTCCGAGGACCGGCTCCACGTGCCGGATGCCGCCGAACTGCCCGTGCACACGGGACTGGTCCTGCAGTCCGAGCGCGGCAAGGCGCTCGGCCGGGTCACGGCCGACGGCAACGTCAAGCTCGTACGGGGCGACCGCGAGGCCTTCGGGCTGCACGGCCGCAGCGCCGAGCAGCGCATCGCGCTCGACCTCCTCCTCGACCCGGAGATCGGCATCATCTCCATGGGCGGCCGGGCCGGCACCGGAAAATCGGCGCTGGCGCTGTGCGCGGGCCTGGAGGCGGTGCTGGAGCGCAGGCAGCACCAGAAGGTGATGGTCTTCCGGCCGCTGTACGCGGTGGGCGGTCAGGACCTCGGCTACCTGCCGGGTGACGCCAACGAGAAGATGAGCCCCTGGGCGCAGGCGGTCTTCGACACCCTCTCGGCGGTGGCCGGGAAGGAGGTCATCGAGGAGGTGCTGAACCGCGGGATGCTGGAGGTCCTGCCGCTCACGCACATCCGCGGTCGTTCGCTCCACGACGCGTTCGTCATCGTGGACGAGGCCCAGTCGCTGGAACGGAACGTCCTGCTGACCGTTCTGTCCCGTATCGGGGCGAATTCCCGGGTCGTTCTCACCCACGACGTGGCCCAGCGCGACAACCTCAGGGTCGGCCGGTACGACGGAGTCGTCGCCGTGGTCGAGAAACTGAAGGGGCATCCGCTCTTCGCGCACGTCACGCTGACCCGATCCGAGCGGTCCCCGATCGCGGCGCTCGTCACCGAGATGCTCGAATCGCTGTAAGGAACACGGAGGGCACCAGGGAACCCGCGAGGGGCACAGAGGGGTAAAACGCCCATAGCGGGAAAGAGAGTTGGCGCCGCCCGGCAAAGGCCCGAGAGCCTAGCCGGGCGGCGTCGTGCTGCACAGCCCTTTGGGGGAATCGGCGGCAACGGGGCAGGTGTGACCTTTCCCACGCAACGGAGAATTGCCTTGCGGCGTGGCGTTCCGGCAGAGTCTGGTTTCCGTCAGGCCCCGCATACGGCACACCTGTACCTCCCGTGAGGTACGCGCAGCACCACAACTCCACAGTCGATTGCCGTATGCCGCCCGGAGTTTCAAGCGGCAGCCCCCGCGAGGGAGCTGCCCACGGGCCAGCGCCTCCAGTGACCCGAGAACCACGGAGGCCAGAGTCGAGGGCAATCTTGCGCCCGCGCGGTCACTGCGGACGCTGCTGGAAGGACACCGTGTGAGCCGGATTTCGGTCCGGGGGTTCGCAGTGGCTTCGGCCACCGCGGTCACCACCGTCGGAGCAGTCGTGGGCGTTGCCGCCGGCGACCCCTCGAACGACCTCGAAACGACAGCGTCCGGCGCGACCCTCCTCACCGACATCCCGGTCGGCGACCAGGCGGCGGTCCAGAGCGGGTCCCTGACCCAGCAGGCCGACTCCATCGCCCACGCCGCCGACGCCGACGCCAAGCGCTCGGCGGAGGAGGCGGCCCGCGTGCAGGCCGCCGAGGACGCCAAGTCCAAGAAGGCCGCCGCGGAGAAGGAGAAGGCGGACGCCGAGGCCAAGGCCAAGGCGGACCGCGAGGCGAAGGACGTGGCCAGCCGCTCCGCCGCCCGCGACGCCGGCGACTTCGCCCTGCAGAGCTCGTACACGGTCGCCCAGGTCAAGGACATCGCCCGGCAGATGGTCCCGGCCGGCCAGTTCCAGTGCTTCTCGAACATCATCAACGAGGAGTCCACCTGGAACTACAAGGCCGTCAACTCGTCCTCGGGCGCGTACGGTCTGGTCCAGGCACTCCCCGGCTCGAAGATGGCCTCGGCCGGCGCCGACTGGCGCACCAACCCCGCGACGCAGATCAAGTGGGGCCTGAACTACATGAACAGCCGGTACGGCAGCGCGTGCAGCGCCTGGAGCTTCCACCAGGCCAACGGCTGGTACTAGGCCGCGAGGCCGCCGCACCCTCTGCTCAACCCCGAGGAGCCCCACACCGTCATACGGTGCGGGGCTCCTCGCGTGTACGGTCTTTCGTGGTGTGACCACGGGGCGGGGGGAAGGGAAAGAGATGTCGAAGAGGGCAGGCTGGCTCGGCCGGCTGGGGCGCAGGCTGAACCGGATGGAGGCGGCGCTCGACGAGCGGCGCGCCGAGATCGCGGCCGAGGCGAGGGGCGACCTGCCGGGCCGTGACGTGCCCGGGCCGGCGCCCGAGCGCGAGCGGCCACCGGCCGTCGTCGCCCTGCCCGCGCGCCCCGATCCGGCGAGCGTGGTCCCCTGGGGCATGCGCGTGGCCGCCGAGGTCAGCTGGCGGTTGCTGCTCCTCGCCGGGATGCTCTGGGTGTTGATGAAGGTGATCAGCGAAGTGCGCCTGGTCGTCCTCGCCTTCGCCGCCGCCATGCTCGTCACCGCGCTGCTCCAGCCCTTCGTGGTCAGGCTGCGCCGCCTCGGCATGCCGCGCGGACTGGCCACGGCCGTCACCGCGATCCTCGGCTTCGTCATCATCGGGCTCGTCGGCTGGTTCGTGGTCTGGCAGGTCATGGAGAACCTCGACGACCTGTCCAACCGGGTTCGAGAGGGCATCAACGAACTCAAGACCTGGGCACTGGACAGTCCGTTCCACGTGACCGAGAAGCAGATCAACGACATCGCGAAGAACCTCAGCGAGACCATCGGCACCAACACCGAGCAGATCACCTCCGCCGGCCTGCAGGGCGTGACGGTGCTCGTCGAGGTGCTGACGGGCATGCTGCTCGCGATGTTCTCCACGCTCTTCCTGCTCTACGACGGGAAGAAGATCTGGACCTGGGTGCTCGGGCTCGTCCCGGCCACGGCCCGCCCCGGCATGGCCGGCGCCGGACCGCGCGCCTGGCGCACGCTGACCGCGTACGTGCGCGGCACCGTCCTCGTCGCGCTCATCGACGCCGTCTTCATCGGCCTCGGGCTCTACTTCCTCGACGTGACGATGGCCGTGCCGCTCGCCGTCTTCATCTTCCTGTTCGCCTTCATCCCCCTCGTCGGAGCGGTCATCTCCGGCGCCCTCGCGGTGGTCGTGGCGCTGGTGACGCAGGGTCCGGTCATCGCGCTCGCGGTGCTGGGCGTGGTGCTCGCGGTGCAGCAGATCGAGGGGCACGTGCTCCAGCCCTTCATCCTGGGCCGTGCCGTACGGGTCCACCCGCTCGCGGTGGTGCTGGTCGTGGCGGCCGGCGGAATGATCGCGGGCATCGGCGGAGCGGTGGTGGCGGTGCCACTGGTGGCCGTCACCAACACGGTGGTCGTCTACCTGCGGGCGTACTCGCGCGAGCAACTGCACCCCGCCGTCGGTCCTGTCGGCCCCGCGCCGCACGGTGCGACGGCAGTCGGTGTCACGGACGGTCCGCAGGCGTGATCGGCGAGCCCGAGCTCGACGGCGAGTGGTCGGGCGGGCCTCCGGCCGAGGAGGCACGGCCCGAGGCTCCCCGGGGACCCGCAGGACGGCGCCTGCCGTGGCTGTGGGCGCTCGGCGGGGCCTTGGTGGCCTCCGCGGTGTGGGCGGGCGTTCTGGCCGCGCAGGACCGGTTCTCCGGCGCGCCGAGGATCTCGTACCGGCACTCCGAGGACCTGTGCAAGGACGCGCCGCTGAAGGTGCTCGACGAGCTCACCGGGGGCCTCGCGCACCGGCAGCCCGGGCACGCCGAGAGCCCGTCCCTGGACTGGGCCGGTTGCGACTTCAGCGGCGACTGGTTCGCGGCCCAGGAGCCCGGGACCAAGCTCGACTATTACGGCCGGGTGCAGGTCGACCTGCACAGGAAGACCGACCCCGGGCCGGAGTTCGGGGCCGGACTCGGGCGTGATCCGTACATCGGCCCGGAGATCGACCCGGTCGAGGCGGTCCCGGGGCTCGGGGAGCGGGCGATGGTCCATGACCACATGTACGCCACCCGGCTCCAGGTGCTCGACGGCGGCGCGGTCTTCACGCTCACCGTCCAGTGGCACGGGGGCGAGCGGACGGCCGGCGCGGACAAGGACGCGGTCGCGGCGGCAGCGATCGAGGACATGCGCGCCCTGATGAAGGCGCTGAAGAAGCCCTGATCGCGGTCCGGGCGTACGGGCGGCCGCCCGGACCGGCGTGTACGGATCAGGGGCCCGCGGCCGGTGACGGCCGCGGGCCCCTGATGTGCGTACGCGACGCGGTTACTCGGCGGCCAGGGCCGCTTCCGCGTCGAGGGTGACGGCGACGGCCTGGATCACCGAGGCGATCTTGAAGGCCTCCTGGACCGTCTCGCGGTCGAGGCCGTGCTTGCGCAGGACCTGCTCGTGCGAGTCCAGGCACTGGCCGCAGCCGTTGATCGCGGAGACCGCGAGGGACCACAGCTCGAAGTCGACCTTCTCCACGCCCGGGTTGCCGATGACGTTCATCCGCAGGCCCGCCCGCAGGTTGCCGTACTCCGGGTCGGAGAGCAGGTGGCGGGTGCGGTAGAAGACGTTGTTCATCGCCATGACCGCGGCGGCGGACTTGGCGGCGGTGTACGCCTCCGGAGACAGGACGGCCTTCGCCTCCGGCTCCAGCTCACGCAGGACGAGCGGGGAACGGGCGGCGATCGCGCACGACAGGACCGTGCCCCACAGCTGCTGCTGCGTGAGGGTGTCCTGGTTCCCGATCACCGAACCGAGGTTCAGCTTCAGGTCCTTGGCGAAGTCCGGTATGGCGGACTTGAGGGAGTCGAGGGACATCGCTCACTCACCGGCCAGCAGGGCGCCGGCGTCGAGGGTGCTCTCGCCCTTGTTCCAGTTGCAGGGGCACAGCTCGTCGGTCTGCAGGGCGTCGAGGACCCGCAGGACCTCCTTGGGGTTACGGCCCACGGAACCGGCGGTCACCATCGAGAACTGGATCTCGTTGTTCGGGTCCACGATGAAGACGGCGCGCATCGGCAGGCCGTCCCGGCCCAGGATGCCGAGGTCGGTCGACAGCTCGCGCTTGATGTCGGACATCATCGGGAAGGGCAGGTCACGCAGGTCGGCGTGGTCCTTGCGCCAGGCGTGGTGGACGTACTCGGAGTCGAGCGAGAAGCCGAGGACCTGCGCGTCGCGGTCGGCGAACTCCTCGTTCAGCTTGCCGAAGGCGGCGATCTCGGTCGGGCAGACGAAGGTGAAGTCGAGGGGCCAGGCGAAGACGACCTTCCACTTGCCCTCGTACGTCTTGTGGTCGATCTGCGCGAACTCGCTGCCTGCTTCGAGCGAGACGCAGGCCGTCAGGTCGAAGGTGGGGAACTGGTCGCCGACAGTGAGCACGCGCTCTCCTTACGGAATGGAAAGAGCCCTTTTTGGGGGTTTTCCGAGGGGGTTGGACGGATCTCACATGCTGGCACACCAGGATTGATTAAAGAAATAGCTACTCTTGCGCCAGGTGATCGGAGGTGCCTATCAGTGGCTACGGGTAACAGGGGAACGAAGCAGGCGAGGCCGGTGAAGCAGCCGACCCTCGCGCAGCTGCGCGCCTTCGCGGCGGTCGCCGAGCACCTGCACTTCCGGGACGCCGCCGGGGCGATCGGCATGAGTCAGCCCGCGCTCTCGGGAGCCGTCTCCGCGCTGGAGGAGGCCCTCGGCGTGCAATTGCTGGAACGGACCACCCGCAAGGTGCTGCTGTCGCCGGCGGGGGAGCGGATCGCGGCGCGTGCGCGGGTGGTGCTGGACGCCGTGGGCGGGCTGATGGAGGAGGCCGAGGCGGTACGGGCGCCGTTCACCGGGGTGCTGCGACTCGGGGTGATCCCCACGGTGGCGCCGTACCTGCTGCCGACCGTGCTCCGGCTCTTCCGCGGGCGCTACCCCGGGATGGACCTCCAGGTGCACGAGGAGCAGACGGCCTCGCTGCTGGAGGGGCTGGCCGGCGGGAGGCTCGACCTGCTGCTGCTCGCGGTGCCGCTGGGGGTGCCGGGTGTCACCGAACTACCGCTCTTCGACGAGGAGTTCGTCCTGCTGGCGCCCCGGGAGCACGAGCTGGCGGGCCGCCGGGACATACCGCTGGAGGAGCTGCGCGGGCTGCAACTGCTGTTGCTGGACGAGGGGCACTGCCTGCGCGACCAGGCCCTCGACATCTGCCGCGAGGCGGGGCGCACCTCGGACGCGGACGTCACGACCACCGCCGCCGGGCTGTCCACCCTCGTACAACTGGTCGCAGGGGGACTCGGAGTGACACTGCTGCCGCGGACCGCGCTGAGGCTGGAGACCACGCGGAACGAGCGGCTGGCGACGGGCTACTTCGCGGAGCCTGCGCCGTCGCGGCGGGTCGCCTTGGCGATGCGGACGGGGACGGCGCGGCAGGACGAGTTCCGAGCCGTGGCCGCCGCCCTCCGCGAGGCGGTCCGGCTCCTCCCCGTCTGCCTGGCGGACTGACCCGGGCCGGCCCGCACCCCCGGGGCTCCGCCCCCGGACCCGCAATTTCAGCCCCGCCGGCGTGTGAGGCGCGGGGGCTCGGGGGCGGAGCCCCCGCAGCGGCGCCGCACCCGGTCACTCCGTCCGCAGGCCGTCCGGTCGCATCAGCCGCACCAGCACCGGCAGGCTGAGCAGGGTCACGGCCCCGACCAGGGCCGCCCCGGCGCCGGTCATCGCGGCCACCGACGACCAGTCGATACGGACCGACCGGCCGGTCATCCGCATCAGCACCGCCCCCAGGCCCAGGCCCACCACCGCGGCCAGCGCCAGGCCCAGCCCGATCGGCAGGGCCGTCTGCCACAGCACCGACAGGCTCAGCGTGGAACGCTTCGTACCGAAGGCGACCAGCGCCGACAGCAGCCTCTTGCGCTCGCGCAGCTGCTCCAGCTGCGAGACCAACAGGCTGGTGCCGATCAGGATCAGCACGGCGGTCGCGCCGAAGAACAGCCCCGTGCGGATCGCCGAGTAACCGGCCTTCTCCTTGGTGTACTTCAGCGTCAGCGTGCGGCTGAGGGGGTCCGCCTTGAGGGCGGCCGTGCGGACCTTGTCCACGGCGTCCGGCACGGACCCGTCGACCTGCACGAAGACCTGCGCGTTCTCCGCCGCGCCCACGCCCCGCGGGGCCTGCGAGGGCGTCACCAGGACGCCGCCCCGGATCCTGCCCGTCGGGTCCTCGCGGCCGGTGACCGGGAGCGCTCCGGCCGGGACGTTCCATTCGACGGCCTTGGAGTGCCCGGAGTCCGGCGAGGCGTCCAGGAGCGGGTCGATGGTCAGCTTCTCGCCCGGCCGCAGCGGCCGGCCGGAGTAGGGATCCGCCAGGACGAAGGAGTCGCCGTCCGTGCACGAGTTCAGTACGGCGACCTCGCGCAGCGCCTCGCAGGTGCCGATGGTGATCTCGGCGCGCGTCCCGTCCTCGGGATCCTCCTGCGTCCCGAGGACGGCCGTCAGCGGGACCGCCGCGACGACGCCCTCGGTGGCCGCGACCTTCGCGGGGAGGTCGCCCGTGGACTCCTGGCCCGGAGGCAGGCTGATCGCGAGCGCGGCCCGGGCCGGGTCCTGCCCGGTGGAGGCGACGTAGTCGCTCTCGACGGCGGCGAAGAGCATCTGCAGGGCGATCGCCCCGGCGACGGCGACGGCCACGCCGTTGGCCAGTCGGGCGGCGCCGCCACCGGTCAGCTGGAGCCGCCGCACGGCCAGCTGCCAGGACACCGGGCCGCCGGAGAGCCGGGACACGAGCCGCTCCAGCAGCCAGGGCAGCAGCGCGGTGATGCCGACCAGGAGCAGGGCGACGCCGGCGCTGATCTGCCACTGGTTGAACTGCCCGCCGCCGTTCACGCCCCCGTCGCCGCGGCGGCCCATCAGCGGGACCAGCAGGCCCAGTCCGCCCAGCGGCAGCAGCAGCCGCCACCACATGCGGCGCCCGCGCGGTGCGGTCGTACGGACGATGCCCAGCGGTTCGACGACCACGCCGCGCAGCGCGAACAGGGTCACCGCGACCGCCGCCATGGGCACGACGAGCGCCACCAGCGCGGCCAGTCCGGGCGAGGGATTCAGGTCGGCGGGGAAGACGCTGCGCTGGCGGAGGGTGAAGCTGCCGGCCAGTTCGCGGCCCACGGCGAAGAACCCGACACCCAGGAGCAGCCCGACCAGGGATCCGGCGAGGGCCTCCCCGGCGGCGATCCGGCGCACCGTACGGGCGTCCGCGCCGACCAGCCGCAGCGCCGCGAGGCGCAGGTCGCGGCGCTCGCCGCCGAAGCGCACGGCGGACGCGATGAACACGGCGACCGGCAGCAGCAGCGCGACGAAGGTCATCACCACCAGCAGCATGAGCACCGGGTCGAGCCCCTCGCGGTCCCCGACGGGGGCGAAGCCGTTGATCCGGACGACCTGGTACTGCTCGGGGCCGGTCTTCCGCAGGCGGTCGTTGCCGGCGTAGAAGAGGAGCTCGCCGGGGCCCATCAGGCCCGGGTCGCCGATGACCTCGGAGATCCGCCAGTCGAGGCGCTCGCGCAGCCCCGCGCCTTCCGTGGAGTCCAGCAGCTCCTTCAGTGCGGGGGAGACGGCCATCTCGCCCGGGCCCGGGATCTTTTCCAGGCCCGGCGGCACGGGCGCGTCGGGCCCCTCGGCCCGCAGGAGGGCGCCGTCGATCGACATGTCGTGGTACGTCTGCTCGGCGCCCATGACCAACAGGGTGTCGTGGCCCGGCTGTTCGGCTCTCAACGCGTTCACCGTGGTGCGGGCGTCGCTGCGTTCGTAGCGGGCGGTGAGAGCGCTCGGCAGGGCGGTGGAGATCAGCAGCAGGGCGACGCCGAGGCCGACGCCCACACCGGTGAACAGGGTGCGGGTCCAGCCCTCGCGGCCGCCGCCGAAGGCGAAGCGGATGCCCATGCCGAGGTCCCGGGCCCCTGCGCGCAGGGTGTTCATATGACGCGCTCCATGTCGAGCGACCGGCCGTCGCGCACGACGATCTCGCGGTCGGAGTACGCGGCCACGCGGGTCTCGTGGGTGACGAGGACGACGGCGGCGTTCGCGGACCGGGCGGCCTCCGTGAGCAGCTGCATCACGAGCTCGCCGTTGAGGGAGTTGAGGGCGCCGGTGGGTTCGTCGGCGAAGATCACCCGGGGCCCGGTGACCAGCGCGCGGGCGACCGCCACCCGCTGGCCCTGGCCGCCGGAGACCTCGCCGGGGCGCTTGCGGGGCAGGTCCTCGACCTGGAGCCGCTCCATCCAGTGCAGGGCGGTCGCCTCGGCCTCCTTGCGCCGGACCCCGGCCAGCCGCAGCGGCAGCGCCACGTTCTCCACGCAGGTCAACTCGGGTACGAGCTGGCCGAACTGGAACACGAAGCCGAAGTCCGAGCGGCGCAGGGCGCTGCGCTCCGAGTCGCTCATCGTGGCGAGCTCGCGGCCCGCGTACGAGACGGAGCCGGAGTCGGGGGTGACGATGCCAGCGAGGCAGTGCAGGAGCGTGGACTTGCCGGAGCCGGAGGGGCCCATGACGGCGACGACCTCGCCGGCGTGGATGGAGAACTCCGCGCCGTCGAGCGCCTTGGTGCTGCCGTAGGCCTTGTGGAGGTCCGTGGCGGCGAGCAGTGATCCGGCCGGCATCATCGGCGTACCTCCTGGGCGAGCTGGTCGAGGCGGGCCGCGGTGAGCTCCAGCCAGCGGAGGTCGGCCTCCAAGTGGAACAGGGCGTGGTCGCACACGAGCTGGTCGGCGATGTCGCCCTTGCGCTTGCGCGCGGTCAGGATGCGCATGAGGCGCAGGTGCTCGGCGCGCTGGGTGTCCAGGAGCCCGCCCGCGCTGCGGTGGGTGAGCAGGGCGAGGACGACCTTGGTGTAGAGCACCGAGTGCAGGTACGGCTCGGGCTTCTCGGGCTGTGAGAGCCAGGCCTCGACGTCGGTGATGCCGGCGTCGGTGATGGCGTACCGCTTGCGATCGGGCCCGGCGCCGCTCTCGATCCCCTCGACCTCCACGAGGCCGTTCTTCAGGAGGCGGGACATGGTCGAGTAGACCTGCCCGTAGGCGAGGGGGCGGTCGTGGCCGAACTTTTCGTCGAAGGCCCGCTTGAGGTCGTAGCCGTGGCGCGGGCCGGCCTCCAGGAGGCCGAGGAGCGTGTGACCGATGGACATGCCGGTGACTCTACACGGTGTGTATACGCTCGATGTATAGACCCTCGGCGTGCGCCATCCGAAGGGAATCGGCCCAGAGGGAAGGCAACTCCGGCCCCGACCGCCGGCGTTGCCGGCATCTTGCGGGTTCATGCAAGCACCCACCGGCGCCGCCGCCACACTCCCACCGCAGCAGACAGGCATCGAGGAACGGGCGGCGCCGGAGCCGCCCCGGGAAGACCGCCCCGAACGCACATGGTGGATCTGGGCCATGGCGGGGGCCTTGTTCTTCGGCTACTCGATCCTGTCCCTGTCCGTCCACGACCGCCTGGGCTCGCGCAGCTTCGACCTGGCGATCTTCGTCCAGGTCGTGCGTTCGTACGCGGGTTGGCACCTGCCCGTATCCGAGGTCAAGGGTCCGGACTTCCCGGTCCTGGGCGACCACTTCTCGCCCATCCTGGCCCTGCTGGCGCCGCTGTACTGGCTGTGGCCCTCGGTCAAGATGCTGCTCGTCGCGCAGGCCGCGCTGGTCGCCGGAAGCGTGGTGCCCCTGGCCCTGTGGACGCGCCGCGCGCTGGGCGCCCCCGCCGCCGCGGTCGTCGGCGTCTGCTACGGCCTCTCGTGGGGCCTGGCGAGCGGACTCGAATCCGACTTCCACGAGTGGGCGTTCGCCCTTCCGCTGCTCACGCTCTCCCTCACGGCCCTCAGCGCGGGGCGGCTGCGCGCCGCGGCGGCGTGGTCGCTGCCCCTGCTCCTGGTGAAGGAGGACCTCGGCCTCACCGTCGCCGCGATCGGCGTCGTCATCGCCTGGCAGGCGGGCCGGGGCAACCGCAGGACGGGGCTGGTGACGGCGGCGATCGGCGTGGCGGCGCTCGGGCTGTCCCTGCTGGTGCTGAGTTCCTTCCATCCGGGCGGGTTCGAGGGCTACTTCGCCTCCCACAACCCGAACACCGGCGCGGCCGCGGGAGCGGTGCAGTCGGACGGCGGCTTCATGGGCTCCGTCGAACGGATGACGCTCGGCCTCATCACGCCGCGCGAGAAGGTCACGACCATCCTCTACATCCTGGCCCCGACCCTCTTCCTGGCCCTGCGCTCACCGCTGGCCCTGGTCCTGGTGCCGTCCGTGCTGTGGCGCCTCTCCTCGGACTACGCGCCGCACTGGGGCACCAGTTACCACTACTCGCTGCTGGTCATGCCGATCGTCTTCGTGGCCTTCGTGGACGCCCTGCACCGGCGGGGTGCGAGCGGTCGCGGGCTGTACCGGTATCTGGCGGGCTGCGCGGCGGTCACCCTGCTGTTGCTGCCGCACTTCGCCTTCTGGCAACTGGTCAAGCCGGACACCTGGGCCAACCATCCCCGTACGGCGGAGGCCCACAAGGTGATGGAGATGATCCCGGACGGCGCCACGGTCCAGGCGGGGCACTATCTGGTGCCCCACCTGGCCGACCGCACCAGCGTCAGCCTGCACGGCTGGGGGGACAGCCGCCCCGACCCGGAGTGGATCATGGTGGACACCGAGGTGCCCCCGGCGCTGCAGTGGCCGTACAACCACATGCAGCAGGACCGGGCCGTCCAAGAGGCCCGCGCGCGGGGATACAGCGTGGTGTACGACAAGGACGGCTTCATCCTGCTGACCCGTACCGGCTAGCCGTCGGACGGGGGCACGCGCACGGGTGCCACGCGACCGTGACGGTCACGTGGCACCCGTACCGCGCTCAGCCCTTCGGATACTGCACCGTGAGCGAGTCGATGACGACGGGCTCCTTGGGCGCTCCGTCGGGCTCCCCGGTCGCCGTCCCCTTCGCGGCGAACTTCTGCACCACTTCCAGCCCGTCGATCACCTTGCCGAAGGGCGTCCACTCGGGCGGCATCCTCAGGAGCGGGTCGGCGTAACTGATGAAGAACTGTCCGCCGTTCCGCCCCGGCTGGGCCTTGGAGACGGCCACCGTGCCCGCCGGATAGGTGGCGCCCTTCCGGTTTTCGTTCGGGTAGGAGTAGCCCGGGTCCGAGGTTCCCACTCCGGCGGGGTCACCGCATTCCAGTACGAAAATACCCTTCGTCGTGAGGCGGTGGCATTTACTGCCGTCGAAGTATTTCTTCCCGGCGAGATAGGCGAACGAATTGGTGGTGCACGGTGCCTGCGTGGTGAGGGCCTGAATGGTGATCGGGCCCTCGCTGGTGGAGAGGGTGAGCATGAACGGCCGCCGCGCGGCGATGCTGTCGTAGGTCGGCATTCCGACCGACTTGTTGCCGTTGCCCTTGCCGGTGGGTGTGTAGAGGCAGGCCTCGGGCCGCTTGGCGTCCGTGGTCGTACTGCTGGTGAGGGAAACCGCCGTCCAGGCGAGCCCGGAGCACGCGACGATCGCCGCGGCCACGCCGGCCGCTTTCCGGGCCGCCCGCCGACCGACGAATGATTTCACACTGGTCAGATCCATACGCGCCTCGAATTCGGTGAGCGGCCGTGTACGACGCGGTGAGCGTATCCAGTCGCGCCGAAGGGCACCGGCGGCACACGCCGCTGAATTCCGGCGGAAATCCCTCAGGAATCGGGTGCGTTACGGGGACGCCCGCGGCGGGGGATCGGCCCGGGCGAGGAGGGCAGCCGCCCGGCCTCGGACAAGGCACGGCGCAGCAGGAACTCGATCTGCGCGTTCGCGCTGCGCAGTTCCTCACCCGCCCACCGCGCCAGCGCGTCGTACACCTGCGGGTCCAGCCGCAGCAGCACCTGCTTGCGGGCCTGCCGCCCGGCCTTCGCCCCGGACGCCGGGTCCGGGGGCGGGGTCGGGTCCGGGGCCTCGGGTCGGGTCACTGGTAGAGGGTGCCCGTGTTGACGACCGGCTGCGCGGCGCGGTCCCCGCACAGGACCACCATCAGGTTCGAGACCATGGCGGCCTTGCGCTCCGGGTCCAGGTCCACGATGTCCTCCTCCGCCAGGCGGGTGAGGGCCAGCTCGACCATGCCCACCGCGCCTTCCACGATCTGCTTGCGGGCCGCCACGACCGCGCCCGCCTGCTGGCGCTGGAGCATCGCGGAGGCGATCTCCGGAGCGTACGCGAGATGCGTGAAGCGGGACTCGATGATGCTCACGCCGGCCGCCTCCACCCGGGCGTGGAGTTCGGCGGCGAGCTTCTCGGTGATCTCCTCGGCGTTCTCCCTCAGGGACAGCCCGCCCTCCTCGTGGGCGTCGTAGGGGTACTCGATCGCGATGTGCCGCACCGCCGCCTCGGTCTGGGTCTCGACGAACTCCGTGAAGTCCTCGACCTCGAAGACGGCCCGGGCCGTGTCCTCGACCCGCCACACCACGACCGCCGCCAGCTCGATCGGGTTGCCGTAGGCGTCGTTGACCTTCAGGACGGCCGTCTCGTGGTTGCGCACGCGGGTGGAGATCTTCTCCCGGGAGGTCAGCGGGTTGACCCAGCGCAGGCCGTCCGTGCGGATCGTCCCCCGGTAGCGGCCGAACAGCTGGACCACCCGGGCCTCGCCCGGCGCGACGGTGTTGAGCCCGCTCATCGCGAAGATCGAGGCCACGCTCAGCAGGATGCCGCCCGCGATCAGCAGGACCTTGGCCGCGGCCGCCGTCTGGACCGCGCCGGCCGCGATCAGGCCCGCCCCGGCCACGACGCCCGCCAGTCCGAGCAGCAGCGCCAGGCCGCCACCCACGCTGCGCGCGCTGAATTCCCGTACGCCGTCCGACGCCCCGGCCGGTGAGGTCGCTGCGTTCGTCATGGTCTGCCCCGTTTCTCTTGGTCGCGGCCGGTCGAGCCGCTTAGCAAAGTGATATCACTTTTTGGCGGTACGGCAACCCTTCGGCCCTCACAAGCGTCGGTTCCCATGGCGTGGGTGCTGATTCTCACGTCCGATTTGACCGGTATTGATGATGGTTGACCAACCTTTGTCACAGCCTGCGGTGTTAGCTTTCTGAGCTGACGTGTCGGGGGAAATCGAGCGGAGCGGGAGCGATGAGCCGAGCAGAAACGCGTAGGGCGCAGACGCAGCGCAGTGCGCGGCGTGCGCCGAGCGGGCGCGGGAAGCCCGCCAAGGGAGGGGCGGGCGGCGGCAAGCGCACCGGCATACGTCGCTTCTTCACCTGGAAGAAGGTCCTCGGGACCTTCTTCGGTCTGATCCTGCTCCTCATGGCCGCGGCGATCATCCTCTACTTCTCGGTGGACGAACCCACCGACCCGAACAAGAGCGCCACGCTCCAGAGCAACACCTACCAGTACGCCGACGGCTCGGTCATGGCCCGCACCGGCAAGATGAACCGCGAGAACGTCACGATCGACAAGATCCCCGAGGACGTCCGCACCGCCTTCATCGCGATCGAGAACAAGTCCTTCTACAAGGACCGCGGCATCGACGTGATGGGCGTGGCCCGGGGCCTGTTCAACACGGTGCGCGGCAAGGGCACGGCCGGTGGTTCGACGATCACCCAGCAGTACGTCAAGAACTACTACCTGACGCAGGACCAGTCGCCGACCCGAAAGCTCCGGGAGCTGGTGATCTCCCTCAAGGTCGACCAGCGCATGGAGAAGGACGACATCCTCGTCGGCTACCTGAACACCAACTTCTACGGCCGCAACGCCTACGGGATCCAGGCCGCGGCCCAGGCCTTCTACGGGGTCGACTCCGACAAGCTCACCCTGGAGCAGGGCGCCTACCTCGCCTCCGTCATCCAGGCCCCCAGCCAGTACGACCTGGCGACCGCCGGCCCGAACGGCACGAGGCTCGTCAACATCCGCTTCAACGCGGTCCTCGACAACATGGTCGAGATGGGCAAGCTCGACCCGGCCAAGCGCAAGACCATGACGCTCCCGCCGCCGATCAAGCCCAAGCCCCGCCCGGGCACGGACGGCCAGAAGGGCTACCTGATCCAGGCGGCCAACGACGAGATGATCGAGCAGGGGATCAAGGACGCGGAGATCGCGGCCGGTGGTTGGAACATCACGCTCAACATCGATCCGAAGAAGCAGAAGGCGCTGGAGGACGCCGTCGACGAGGAGCTGGAGTCCAAGCTCGACCGCAAGGACACCAAGAACCGCCCCCAGGACCAGAGCGTCCAGGCCGGCGCGACCTCGGTCGACCCGAAGACCGGCGCCATCGTCGCGATGTACGGCGGCCAGGGCCTGACGGAGAAGTCCGAGAGCAACGCCCTGCGCACCGACTACCAGCCCGGCTCCACCTTCAAGCCGGTCGTGCTCGCCGCCGCCCTGCAGGAGAACGCCACCACGCAGGACAGCAAGCCGATCACGCCGAACACCCTCTACGACGGCACCAGCAGGCGGCCGGTCAAGGGCAGCAAGGTCCCCTTCGCACCGCAGAACCAGGACGACCGGAACTTCGGCGATCCGATGATCACCGTCCAGGGCGCCACCGACTTCTCCGTGAACTCCGTCTACGCACAGATGATCGTGGACGTCGGCCCGGAGAAGGTGCAGAAGACGGCCCTGTCGCTCGGCATGAAGAAGCGTCCCGGCTGGCCGGACGACCAGCCCGCCATGGCGCTCGGCACCATGAGCGCCAACACCGTGGAGATGGCGGCCGTCTACGCCACCTTCGACAACCACGGCAAGAAGGTCACGCCGACCATCATCAAGAAGGCCGAGCACAAGGAGGGCAAGTTCACCCCCCGTCAGGCCATCGGCGCCCAGGCCATCAGCCGCAAGACCGCGGACACGGTCACCAAGGTGCTCACCGGCGTCGTCAACGACGAGGGCGGCTCCGGCAACAAGGTCCGCAGCAGCGCCTACGAGGCCGCCGGCAAGACCGGTACCACCGAGAAGAACGTGGCTGGCTGGTTCACCGGGTTCACCCCCGAACTGGTCACCGTCGTCGCGATGTTCGGTGAAGACCCCACGACGCACACGCAGGTCACGCTGACCGGTACCGCCGGCGGTGGTCGTGCGGGTGGCTCCACGTTCCCCGCGGCGATCTGGAAGACGTACACCCTCGCCGCGCTCAAGGGCCAGGAGACGGCCGAGTTCGAGCTGAAGGAAGCGGACATGGGAGCCTCGCAGGCCCCCACCCGCAGCGCCTCCCCGTCGGCCTCGACGAGCGCCTCGACCTCCCCGTCGACCAGCAGCACCCCGGCGGGCAGCCAGTCGCCGTCGCCGACGCCGACCAAGAGCGGTTCGAAGTCGCCGACCCCGACCACCTCGCCGACCACGAGCCCGGACCCGACCAAGACGAACGGTCCCAAGCCGCCGGACCCGCCGCTCTTCCCGCCGCAGCAGGAACAGTAGGCCCGTAACGGCAGAACCGCCGCCCGCAGGACGCGGGCGGCGGTTCTGCCGTTCTCGGGGCCCTCGCAGGCATCCACTGGCCTTCTCGGGCCCTCTCAGGGCCTTTTCGGGGCTTCTCGGGGCTCCTTGCGGGTCGGCGCCTTCTCAGCGGCGCTCGTGCGGTCCCGGCAGCGGCAGCTCGAACCAGACGACCTTGCCGCTGCTCAGCCGGGTCGCACCCCAGCGCCGAGCCATCCGGTTGACCAGGAACAGGCCGCGGCCGCCCTCGTCGGTGTCCCGCGCGCGTCGCTGGCGGGGCAACTGCGGGGAGTCGTCGCCGACCTCGCAGCGCAGTACGTCCGTCCGCAGCAGCCGCAGCGTCACGGGCCGCTCCGCGTACCGGACCGCATTGGTGACCACCTCGCTGACCAGCAGTTCGAGGGAGTCGGTCAGCTCCTCCAGACCCCAGCGGGTCAGCGCGCGGCGCGCGAACCGGCGGGCCCGGCCCGGCGCCGTCTCCTCCGGGTCCAGGAACCAGTACGCGACGTCACTGGGCGCGATCCCGTCGAACCGGGCCGCGAGCAGCGCGATGTCGTCGTCCCGGTCTCCCGGGCCCAGCATGTCCAGCACGTCGTCGCACAGGGCCTCCAGCGGCGGCGGGTGGTCCAGGCCCGTCAGCTGGGCGGTGGTGGCCAGGCGCTCCCGGAGCAGCTCGATGCCCGTCCACACGTCCCGCAGCCGCGACTCCACCAGGCCGTCGGTGTAGAGCAGCAGGGTGGCCCCGGCGGGCGCGTCCAGCTCCACGGCCTCGAAGTCCACGCCGCCGACGCCGATGGGGGCGCCCGGAGGCACGCGCAGCACCTCCGCGCGACCGCCCAGGTGCAGCAGCACCGGCGGCGGATGACCGGCGTTGGCGATGGTGATCCGGTGCGAGACCGGGTCGTAGACCGCGTACAGGCAGGTCGCCATGCGGTCCGAGCCGAGCCGCTGCGCCTGCTCGTCGAGGTGGTGCAGCACCTCGGCCGGCGGCAGGTCCAGCTGCGCCAGGGTCTGGGCCGTGGTGCGGAGCTGACCCATGATCGCCGCGGACGTCATGGAGTGGCCCATGACGTCGCCGACGACCAGCGCGACCCGGCTGCCGGGCAGCGGTATGGCGTCGTACCAGTCCCCGCCGACCCGGGCCGTCTCGGCGGCCGGCAGGTAGCGCGAGGCGAGCCGCACCCCGGTGGGCTGGGGCAGGCCGTCGGGCAGCATGGTGCGCTGGAGCTCGTCCGCGATGTACGCCTCGCGGCCGTACAGCACGGCCTTGTCGATGCCGAGCGCGGTGTGCGTGGCCAGCTGCGCGGCGACCAGCAGGTCGTTCTGCTCGAAGGCGGGCCGCTCGGGGCTGCGCAGGAACACGGCCGCGCCGATCACCCGGCGGCGGCCGCGCAGGGGCGCGAGGACGGCCCGGTTGCCGCGCGGCACCGGGTGCTCCGATCCGAGCAGCTCCGCGAGGGCCTCCTTGGCCCCGGCGGCGGACCCGAAGACGGGCCGTACGCCGCGCAGCACCTCGGCGAGCGGGCCGCCGGAGCGGATCTCGCAGAGCTCGGCCGCGGGCAGGTCGCCCTGCGGGCCGAGCAGCGGGAGCTGACTGAAGTCGAGCTCGCCGGCGGCCCCCGCGGCCCCGGCGCCCTCGACCGTGGTCAGATCGTCGATCGGCCGGAGCCGGTCGGTGCGACGCAGCCTTAAAACGACCTGGCCGACGGGGCGCTCGTCGCCGACGGGCAGCGGGTCGCGCAGGTACACGAGGATCGCGTCGGAGAACGTCGGGACGGTGGCCCGGCACAGTCCGAGCACGATCTCGTCGAGGTCGATGCCGCGGGCGATGCGCCGCGTGGCGGCCCCGACGAACCGCAGCCGGTCACCCTCACGGCGCGCGGCCGTGACCTCCCCGCCGGGCATCCCGCCCTTGCCGCCCCCGGCCGTGTCGTCGCCGTCCTCACCGCGCGGGCCGGGAGCCCGGCCCGCGTTGCGCGCGGCATCGCCGTCCCGTGCCCGGGCCGGGCCGTCCCCGGCCGGCGCGTCGCCCTCCCCGCGGGTGCGGGGCTGCTCGTCGGCCGCGTCGCCCGCGGCGTTCCGCGCGGCCGCGCCGGCCTCGCCCCGGGGGTGGGGGAGTCCGCCGCCACCCGCCGCGGAGCGGGCCGCACGGGCGTCGGTGGCCGCCGCGACAGCGGCCGAATCGGCGAGGCCGGCGCCGGAGTCCGGGGCATGCGTGCGCACGGCCTCGGCGGCGATCGGCGCCTTGCCGTGGCCGGGCTCGTCCGTACCTCCGCCGGAGGCGACGGGCTGCGGGCCCTCCTGGGAGGTGGGGTACTCCGTCACGCGTGGAATTCCGTCCGTTTGCGCTCGATGTGCGCTGCACTCAACTCGGTCAGTCGCGGTATACCCGCTCAGCGGCCGCGGCACCATCGCCCCGCGCTTCCGGGTCCCCCTCGTTACTTCTCGCCCTGCCTCGACCTCCGGTCAAGTACCGCGCGTAACACGACACTTACGGAACCACAGACCGCCCGCACCGCCGGCGTCGCGACCTCGTGGAGAACGATCCTACGTTTGAACCCCGGGGGCGCATCAAGGGTCTCATGAGGTCATATGCGCCGGGGTGCGGTCCCAGTCCTCGGGCAGGACCGGAACCGTCCATGCCGGATCGGGCCGCCAGTCCTCCCAGCCGTCGGCGAACGGCGGCCCCCACGCCTTGATCACGTCGACCGCGTCGCGTCCCGCCGCCAGCACCCGCTCCGCCTGCTCCGCGTCCATCAGGCCGGAGTGCTGCGCCTGCGCGAACTCGTCCTCGTCCCGCCACTTCCACGTGCGGTCGGGGTAGACGGAGATGTCGAGGAAGTGGTCCTCGGAATCCACCCCGCCGGACCACCGGGTCCGCGGCGACTCCAGGTTCACGTACCAGTTCTTGAACCGCCAGCCGCGCTCCCAGAACAGCCACACCGACCACGGGTCCCCGGGACGGGCCAGCTTCAGCACGCCCGCGCCGAACCAGCGCGAGCGCACGGTGGTCCGCGGCGCGGTGTAGCGGGTGGCGAGCGGCTCCTCGTGGACCGGCGTGCCGTCGGCCAGCACCGGCTTGACGCACTCGGTGCCCGGGGCCATCCAGACGGCCAGCAGGTCTTCGGTGTCCCGCACCACGGTCACCGGGCGGCAGATGTGCACCCCGCCCGTCGGCCCCGGCGCGTGGTCGCGGTAGCGCCAGAGGATCTGCTCCCCGGGCGCCCAGTGCGTGCCGTGCGCCGCGTCACCGCTCGTGGGCCGGAAGGTACCTGTCATGCGCAGATCTTAGGTCCGGGGCCCCCGCGCCCGCTGCGGTGCAGGTCACGGAGGGGGCCGGGGACGGTAAACGACCGAATCCGGCCCCTCCCCGAAGCCCTCCGCCCTCGTCCGCCCCCGACCGCGCCCGGCTCAGGGGTGCGTCATCCGCAGCACGTCCAGGGCCTCGTCCAGCTGCTCCAGGGTGAGGTCGCCGCGGTCCACGAAGCCGGATTCCAGGACGACCTCCCTGATCGTCTTGCGTTCCGCGAGGGACTTCTTGGCGACCTTGGCGGCCTCCTCGTAGCCGATGTAGCGGTTCAGCGGGGTCACCACGGAGGGCGAGGACTCCGCGTACTCCCTGGCCCGGGCGATGTTGGCGGTGATCCCGTCGACCGTGCGGTCCGCGAGCAGCCGGCTCGCGTTCGCCAGCAGCCGGATCGATTCGAGCAGGTTCTTCGCCATCACCGGCAGCATCACGTTGAGCTCGAAGTTGCCGGCCGCGCCCGCCACGGCGACGGTCGCGTCGTTCCCCATCACCTGCGCGGCGACCATCAGCACCGCCTCCGGAACCACCGGGTTGACCTTGCCGGGCATGATCGAGGAGCCGGGCTGGAGATCCGGGAGGTTGATTTCGGCCAATCCCGTGCGCGGCCCGGAAGCCATCCAGCGCAGGTCGTTGCAGATCTTGGTGAGCGAGACGGCGACCGTACGGAGCATGCCCGAGGTCTCCACCAGCGCGTCCCGAGCCCCCTGGGCCTCGAAGTGGTCGCGCGCCTCGGTCAGCGGCAGCCCGGTCGCGGCGGCCACCTCGGCGATCACCGCCGCGGAGAACCCGGGCGGGGTGTTGATCCCGGTGCCCACCGCCGTGCCGCCCAGCGGCAGCTCCGCGAGCCGCGGCAGGGCCGCGTGCAGCCGCTCGATGCCGTAGCGGATCTGGGCCGCGTACCCGCCGAACTCCTGGCCCAGGGTGACCGGGGTCGCGTCCATGAGGTGCGTCCGCCCGGCCTTGACCACGTGCTCGAACTCGGCGGCCTTGCGCTCCAGCACGATCTCCAGGTGCCGCAGCGCCGGGATCAGCTCGTGGGTGACGGCGGCGGTCGCGGCGATGTGGATGGACGACGGGAAGACGTCGTTGGAGCTCTGCGAGGCGTTGACGTGGTCGTTGGGGTGGACCTGGACGCCGTCCATGCGCTCGGTGGCCAGGGTGGCGATCACCTCGTTGGCGTTCATGTTGGACGAGGTCCCGGAGCCGGTCTGGAAGACGTCCACGGGGAAGTGGTCGTCCCAGCGGCCGTCCGCGACCTCGGCGGCGGCGGACCGGATCGCCGCGGCGATGTCCTCGTCCACGACGCCGAGCCGCGCGTTCACCACGGCGGCCGCGGCCTTGATGCGGGCGAGCGCCTCGATGTGGGCGCTCTCCAGGCGCTGCCCCGAGATCGGGAAGTTCTCCACCGCGCGCTGGGTCTGCGCACGCCACTTGGCGTGCGCGGGGACCCGTACGTCACCCATGGAGTCGTGCTCGATCCGGAACGCTTCGGCCTGCTGATCGTCGGTCATTTTTGTAGCCTCCTCAAAAAGTTGAGCAATTGTCTTGTTCGAAGTGTTCCCAACTCCCCTACCGGCCAGTAAATACCGGGGGTAACACCGACAGCCGGGGAGGCGTCCATGGCACGTGCACGTACGAAACCCATGCTCAGATCTACCTTCGCAGCGGTCGCGGCGATCGCGGCCGCCCTCGGGGGCGTCACCGCCATCACCCCGATGGCCCAGGCCGCGACCACGGCGGGGACCACGGCAGGGACCACGGCCGGGGCGGTCACCCCCCTCTCGCCCGAGCTGGAGGCCATCCGCGCGGCGGAGGCCACCAAGATCTACGGCGACCCGGCCGTCCGCCCGCTCGCCGAGCGCAAAACCGGCCTGATCTCGCTGGGCGACAGCGAGATTTCGGGCGAGGGCGTCGGCAACTACGACCCCGCGACCAACACCTCGTCCAACCAGTGCCACCGCTCGCCCGATTCGGCGATCCACCGCACCGGGATCCCCGCCGACCTGACCTTCAACGTCGCCTGCTCCGGCGGGTACACCGGCAACATCCGCATCGGCGGCAGCAAGCAGTACGCCGACGAGCTGGTCCAGAGCGACAACCTCGCCATCAAGGCCCGCAACACGAAGATCAAGATGGTGCTGCTGGTCGCCGGAGCCAACGACGACCTCCAGTTCGGCCCCGTCATGACCGACTGCGTCACCCGCTGGGTGCTCAGCCAGGGCACCTGCGAGCCCAAGTACGGCCCCGGCTGGCAGGCGCGCGTCGACGGCCTGAAGCCGAAGGTCGAGGCCACGGTCGCGGACCTCAAGACGGTCATGCGCGACGCGGGCTACGCCGACTCCGACTACAAGCTCGTCGTCATGGGCTACCCCAGCCCCATCGGCCCCGACTTCTACGACAACCCGAACTTCCCCGGCAAGCTCCCCGGAGGCTGCGCGGGCTACGACTCCGACGCCGCCTGGGGCCGCAACTACGCGGTGCCCACCTTCGAGAAGGGCATGCGCGAGGCCGCCCGCAACTCCGGCGCGATCTTCCTCGACAACTCCCGGCTCTTCCACGGCCACGAGGTGTGCATGGAGGACACCTGGGCCCGCGGCCTCTACCTGGACCTCGGCGACCACTTCCCGTGGGACGAGAACACCGCCCGCCAGTCCTTCCACCCCAACTACCGGGGCCACGGCGCGTTCGCGTCCTGCCTGACCCAGCTCTACAACTCCGGCCTGCGCGAGGCCTCCTGCGCCGACCCCGCGAGCACCGGTACCCCCGTCCTCCAGGCCGGCGCGTGGGACTCCCTCTACGCACCCCTGAAGAACGAGGCGACCGGCAACTGCGTCGACGCCAAGGGCGGCTCCAGCGCCAATGAGACGGCCGTCCTCGGATGGGACTGCCACGGCGGGCGCAACCAGGGCTGGTGGTACGACACGGCACGCAAGTCCGTCCACATCGAGCTCAGCCACGACCGCTGCCTCGACGCCCCCGGCGCCAACTACGGGGCCGGAACCGGCCTGATCATCTGGAACTGCCACGGCGGAGCGAACCAGCAGTTCGTCCGCGACGGCGCCACCATCCGCCCCGCGGCCGCCCAGGGCATGTGCCTGACGGTCGCCGCCGCCCACGACCCGCTGCGCCTGCAGCCGTGCAACGGCTCGGCCAACCAGCGCTTCGCGTAGCCCCACGCGGCACCCCCGCCGAACATCCCCACACGCACCCCCACACCCGGCCGGCGCGCCCCGGCCGGGTGGCTCCAACCTCCGTGGCACGCTTGCCCGATGATCATTACCGCGATATCCGTGCTGCCGGCCCTGCCCGCCGTGGGGTTCGTCCTCGTCAAGGCCGTCCACTGGCGGTGACCCGAAGACCGGGAATGAGCCGTAAGGCCTCCGGCCAGTGGAGCGAGGCCGCCTGGGTGGGCCTGTGCCTCGCGGTCATCGCCTTCGCCTGGGGCAACGTGAGCGGCTTCAACACGCGCCCCGCCCGCCCCTGCCTCGACGCGCTCACCGCGCAGCACGGCCCGCAGAGCCACCGCACCCCGGACGACGACATCAAGATCGACCGGTCGTACTTCCCGGTGTCCACGGAGTGCACCTTCCCCATGGGCGTCGTCGTGGAAGTCGTCCAGATCTGGGTCAACCCCCTGCTCGTGGGCTCTCCGGCGGGCGTCGCGTTCTGCACCGTGAGGGGCGTACGGTCCCGCCGGCAGGTCAGCGCGACTCCAGGAGCTTTCGGACCTCCCGCGGCCGGTTGGTGATGATCGTGTCCACCCCGAGCCGTACGCACAGCTCCACGTCCTCGGGTTCGTCCACGGTCCACACGCGCACCCGCAGCCCCTTGGCTTTCAGCCGCCCCACCAGCCCCGGATCCTGCCGTACGAGGTCGATGCCCGGACCCGCGTGCGTCGCGAACGGAGGCCGTACGGGCCGCACCGCCCGCTCGATCAGGTAGACGGTCGGCAGCCCGGGCGCGAGCCGGTGCATCCGCGTCAGCGCGTTGCGGGAGAAGCTCATCACCTCGACGCGGCCCGAGGCCCCGTCCGCGAGCCCGTACTCCCGGAGCATCCGCGCCAGCTCCACCTCCAGCCGGCCCCCGGCCCGCGACGGGTGCTTGGTCTCCACGGCGAGCCCGACCGGCCGCTCCGCCGCCAGCGCCTCGCGCAGCAGGTCCTCGAAGAGCAGCACCCGCGCCCCGGCGTGCTCCTCGCCCTTCCAGCGCCCGAAGTCGAGCGCGGCGAGCTCCTCGTACGTCATGGCGGAGACCACCCCCTGCCCGTCGGACGTCCGCTCCACCCGCCGGTCGTGCACGCACACCAGCTTCCGGTCGGCGGTGAGCCGCACGTCGCACTCGAGCGAGTCGGCCCCGTCGGCGATGGCCTGCCGGTAGGCGGCCATGGTGTGCTCGGGGTGCTCGTGGGAGGCCCCGCGATGGGCGACCACGCGGATGGCGGGGGTGGCGGGGAGGGGTAGCTGCGTCATGCCGCAGACGTTATCCGGATGCGGCCGACGCCCCGGCAGCGCATGCTGCCCGGATGGCTGAACAGCGGATGGACGGGTACGCGCAGCCCGACAGGGGCCGCTGCGCGACCGGCGCCTCGACGCCGGCGGGGCCGGATCGCACGCAGGGCGATTCCGGCCCGTCCGGCGCTTGAGGACCGAGGGGCCGGGGGCGGAGCCCCGCGCAGCGGCCACGCGCTCGGCGGGTACGGCCGCTACGGCGCCGGCAGCGGGGACAGCGGGGCCGGGGTGACCTTGAAGGCGCCCTTCGTGACCTCCGTGAACGGGGCCGGGGCCATGCAGGTGCCCACCGGCGGCTCGTACACCGTGCCGTCCGGCTTCCTGTCGAGGTTGGCGACGGCCCAGGAGAAGCCGAGGCGGTCCGGGGCGCCGCGCTCGCCGTCCTGGACGCTGATGCCGATCCGCTTGCCCTCCCAGCCGACGTTCGAGCTCTTGACCACCGCGGTCAGGGTGGCGGTCTTGCCTCCCGTGACCAGGCAGTCCACCTCCGCCTCGGCGGTGCCGGTGAACCCGGTCGCCTTGAAGTGGTGGGAGACGGTCACCCGGCCCCGCGCGTCCGTCGGCAGGCCCTTCTCGGGGCCCGGCGCCGGGTACGGCCTGCTCCACGGGACCGACTCGGCCTCGACCGTGAAGCGGATGTCGTCCTCGGGGGAGTAGGGGAAGAAGATCGTGCCGCCCCCGTGGACGGAGGCCGTCTTCGCCCGGTCCGCGGCCGGCGCGGCCGGGGCCGGGCCCGCCGCGACCAGGGAGGCCACCAGGGCGGCGGCGGTTCCGGCGAGGATCAGGGTCCGGGTGCGGTTCTTCATCGTGAACTCCCTTGCTGCACGGGCTGTTTGGGTACGGCAACAGCCTCGTCGGGAGCGTGCCCGCCCGACATCTGCCGAAGGGCGGACATGCGCGAGGGCCCCTCCCCCGTTCGGGGGAGGGGCCCTCGGTCACAGGGCTACAGGCCCGGGCCGCGCACCGGGATGTGCGTGAACGTCGGCTCCGGAGCCGGGTTCTGGAAGAAGTCGTTGCCCTTGTCGTCGACGACGATGAACGCCGGGAAGTCCTCCACCTCGATCTTCCAGACCGCCTCCATGCCGAGCTCCTCGTACTCCAGGACCTCGACCTTCTTGATGCAGTCCTGCGCCAGGCGCGCCGCGGGGCCGCCGATCGAGCCCAGGTAGAAGCCGCCGTGCGCACCGCACGCGTCCGTGACCTGCTGCGAGCGGTTGCCCTTGGCCAGCATGACCTTCGAGCCGCCCGCCGCCTGGAACTGCTCGACGTAGCTGTCCATGCGGCCGGCCGTGGTCGGGCCGAAGGAGCCGGAGGCGTAGCCCTCGGGGGTCTTCGCGGGGCCCGCGTAGTAGACCGGGTGGTCCTTCAGGTACTGCGGCATGCCCTCGCCCGCGTCCAGCCGCTCCTTGATCTTGGCGTGCGCGATGTCGCGCGCCACGACCAGCGGGCCGGTCAGCGACAGGCGGGTCTTGACCGGGTGCTTGGTCAGGGTCGCCAGGATCTCGTCCATCGGCTGGTTCAGGTCGATGGAGACCACGTCCGCGGACTCGTCCAGGTGGGAGTCCGTGGTGTCCGGGAGGAAGCGCGCCGGGTCCGTCTCCAGCTGCTCCAGGAAGACGCCCTCGGCGGTGATCTTCGCGACCGCCTGGCGGTCCGCGGAACAGGAGACCGCGATGGCGACCGGGAGGGAGGCGCCGTGGCGGGGGAGGCGGACGACGCGGACGTCGTGGCAGAAGTACTTGCCGCCGAACTGCGCGCCGATGCCGATCTTCTGGGTCAGCTCGAAGACCTGCTGCTCCAGGGCCTCGTCGCGGAAGCCGTGGCCGAGCGCGGAGCCCTCGCGGGGCAGCTCGTCCAGGTAGTGCGCCGAGGCGTACTTCGCGGTCTTGAGCGCGTGCTCGGCCGAGGTGCCGCCGACCACGATCGCCAGGTGGTACGGCGGGCAGGCCGCCGTGCCGAGCGAACGGATCTTCTCCTCCAGGAACTTCATCATGGAGGCCTCGTTGAGGACCGCCTTGGTCTCCTGGTACAGGAAGGACTTGTTGGCCGAGCCGCCGCCCTTGGCCATGAAGAGGAACTTGTACGCGCCGCCGTCCGTCGCGTAGAGCTCGATCTGCGCGGGCAGGTTCGAGCCGGTGTTCTTCTCCTCCCACATGGTGATCGGGGCCATCTGCGAGTAGCGCAGGTTCAGGCGGGTGTACGCGTCGTAGATGCCGCGCGACAGGGCCGCCTCGTCACCGCCCTCGGTCAGGACGTTCTGGCCGCGCTTGCCCATCACGATCGCCGTGCCCGTGTCCTGGCACATCGGCAGGACGCCGGCCGCCGCGATGTTCGCGTTCTTGAGCAGGTCGAGGGCGACGAACTTGTCGTTCGAGGAGGCCTCGGGGTCGTCGATGATGCGGCGCAGCTGCGCGAGGTGCGCGGGGCGCAGGAAGTGCTGGATGTCGTGGATCGCCTCTTCGGCGAGCTTGCGCAGGGCCTCGGGCTCGACCTTGAGGAACGTACGGCCGTCCGCCTCGAAGGTGGACACGCCCTCGGCGGTCACCAGCCGGTAGGGGGTGGTGTCCTCACCCAGGGGCAGCAGATCGGTGTACGCGAACTCCGGCATTGTGGCCATTCCTCACTCGGCAGACAGCACTGGCGACCAATTGGCAGCGCGGTCATCCAGCGTAGGACCTCTCGACGCGGCCGTGGTTGTGAGGTAAGGCTCACTCGGGGCGCGCTCTGCGCCACTCAGGAGTATCGCGATCTATCGTGTCTCGCTATGCTGATTGACGTGGACCTGGAAAAGCACCCCGCCGCCCCTGCCCCCGCCGCATCCGAGCTGCGCGCCTCCGACGCCGACCGGGACCGGATCGCGCAGCGGCTCGCCGACGCCCTCGCCGAGGGTCGACTGAACGCCGAGGAGCACTCGGAGCGCCTCGACTCGCTCTACGAGCTCAAGACGGTCGGCGAGCTGGAGGTCCTCGTACGGGACCTGCCCGCGCCCGGCGTCGGCCAGGACCGGCCCGCGTACGCGGCGGGAGCCGCCACGGCCGTTCCCGCCGGCCAGATGGAGAACGTCGTCGCCGTGTGCAGCAGTGCCTCCCGCAAGGGCCGCTGGCGGCCGGGCGCGCACACCCGCGCGGTCTCGCTCATGGGCGACATCGAGATCGACCTCACCGAGGCGGTCTTCGAGCAGCAGGTCACCGAGATCAACGTGACCTGCGTACTCGGCAACGTGGAGATCCGGGTCCCGGAGAACGTCACCCTGCGCGGCTACGGAAGCGGGGTCCTCGGCAACTTCGAGGTGCGCGGCGAGAGCCGCGGGGAGATCGACCCGCAGGCACCCGTGGTGATCGTCCGGGGCTTCGCCCTGCTCGGCAACATCGAGGCCCGCCCCAAGCTCGGCGCCCGCCTCGTCGACCTGGCGAACAAGCTGCGCAAGCGGCTCGACGGCTGATCCGATTCCGTTTTTCCGCTCCCCAACACGCCCTGGAAACAACGGGATTCGGCCGTAGGCGCTCTCGTAGGATCCGGCGCATGACCGTATCCAAGTGGGACCTCCTCGACCAGGCACACCAAGCACTTCGCGCCACCGTCGCCGCGGTGCCGGCCGACGGCTGGGACCGGCCGACGCCCTGCGAGCAGTGGAACGTCACCCAGGTCCTCCGGCACGCCGTCGGCGACCAGCTCGCCTACGCCTCCCGCCTCACCGGCGGACCCGGCCCGGCCGAGGACCCGTTCGCGCCGTCCGGCGCCCCGGTCGACGCCCCGGCGCGGTTGCTGGAGCCCGCGCTCGACGCGGCCGCCGAGGCCTTCGCCGGGGTCGCGCCCGGTACCGCCGAGGTCGCGGTGCCGCTGCCCCCGTTCACGGTGCCCGCCGAGACGGCCGTCGGCGCGGCCGCCCTGGACGCCGCCGTGCACGCCTGGGACATCGCGGTGGCCACCGGACGGCCCTCCCCGCTCCCCGCGGAGCTGGCCCGCGCCCTGCGGCCCGCCGCGGAGGCCCTCGCCGAGCCCCTGCGGGGCTTCGCCTACGGCCCGGCGCTGCCCGACGCGCCCTCGCCCGAAGCCGACCCGGTCGGGTCGCTGCTGGCCTTCCTCGGGCGCGATCCGGGCTGGGCGCCGAAGGGCGCGTGAGCGCCCCGGCGGCAGGGGCACGTTTCGGACGAAGGCCGCGCGGCCGGTGGTGCACGGTGCATAGGGGCGCGTACAGCGGGTAGGGACAGGTGCATCGTCTCCCGCTCGCGTCTCGCTCGCGTATACGTCGTCAGGAGTAGACCGTGCCGCATCCGCCGCATCAGTCCCTGCAGGCAGCCGCCGTCCAGACTCTTCAGGGGCGTGCGGCGCCGGCCGTGCCGAAGCCGCGGACCCCATCACGGGAAGAGGACGGCCCCTGGCACGCGGAGGCGGTGTGCCGCCGGGACGAGGCGGGGCTCTTCTTCGCGCCGTCGAAGGAGCCGACCGCGGCCAGGCTCTCCCGGGAGGAGGCCGCCAAGCGCGTCTGCGCGCGCTGCCCGGTGATGGTCGCCTGCCGCGAGCACGCACTGCTCCAGCCCGAGCCGTACGGAGTGTGGGGCGGTCTCACCGCGGCCGAGCGCCGGGTGATCCTGGCCCGGATGCGCCGCAGGGCCGCCGAGCTCCGCCAGACCCCGACCACCGGCCCGATCGCCGCCGCGGGCTGAGGCGCCCGCCCGGCGCGGGAGCGACGAGAGGGGCGGTTCCCGCCGTACGCGGGAACCGCCCCTCTCGTCGTGCCGTGCGAGCCTGTGGCTACCGGCCGCGGGCTACTTCGCGCGGTCGAAGTCGATCGCGCTGTACGCGCGCAGCTTCGACAGGCGGTGCGTCGAGTCGATCTGCCGGATCGTGCCCGACTTCGAGCGCATGACCAGCGAGGACGTCGTCGCCGTCTCCGAGCGGTAGTGCACGCCGCGCAGCAGCTCGCCGTCGGTGATGCCGGTGGCGACGAAGAAGACGTTCTCGCCGGACACCAGGTCGTTCGTGGTCAGGACGCGGTCCAGGTCGTGGCCGGCGTCCAGGGCGCGCTGGCGCTCGGCTTCGTCCTTGGGCCACAGCTTGCCCTGGATCGTGCCGCCGAGGCACTTTATGGCGCAGGCGGAGATGATGCCCTCGGGGGTGCCGCCGATGCCGAGGAGCAGGTCCACGCCGGTACCCTCACGGACCGCCATGACCGAGCCGGCGACGTCGCCGTCGGAGATGAACTTGATCCGGGCGCCCGTCTCGCGGATCTCCTTGACGATGCCCTCGTGGCGCGGGCGGTCCAGGATGACGACCGTGACGTCCTCGACGGCCATGCCCTTCGCCTTGGCGACGCGGCGGATGTTCACCGAGACGGGGGCGTTGATGTCGACGAAGTCGGCGGCCTCGGGGCCGGTGACGAGCTTCTCCATGTAGAAGACCGCGGACGGGTCGAACATGGTGCCGCGGTCCGCGGCGGCCAGGACGGCGATGGCGTTCGGCATGCCCTTGGCGTTCAGGGTGGTGCCGTCGATCGGGTCCACGGCGATGTCGACCTCGGCACCGGTGCCGTCGCCGACCGCCTCGCCGTTGAAGAGCATCGGGGCTTCGTCCTTCTCGCCCTCGCCGATGACGACGACGCCGTTCATCGAGACGGTGGAGATCAGGGTGCGCATGGCGTTGACGGCCGCGCCGTCCGCGCCGAGCTTGTCACCGCGGCCGACCCAACGACCCGCGGCCAGGGCGGCGGCCTCGGTGACCCGGACGAGTTCCAGGGCGAGGTTGCGGTCGGGGGCCTCCGGTGAGACTACGAGCTGAGGCGGCAGGTTGTGCTCGGTCATCCGAGGGCACCTTTCTGGTCGGCGACGGCCGGTGAAGTGAGGGTGCTGGAACTCTATCGTCAGGTCGACAAATTGAGCAGACCGGGTCACTTATGAGCGGTATATCGGTCAGCCGATTGGCCTGAGCGGACACTCGCGACCCGCAAGGGCGGCCCCCGGCGGTGATCGCCGGCGGCGATGCGGGACGATGGTGCCGTGGCAGGTATGAAAGGCAAGCAGACGGTCTGGGACATGGTCCGGTCGCTGGCGGTGATCGGCGTCGTCGTGGCGGGGATCTACATGTTCGTCCCCCATGACGACAAGGCCGATCCGACGCTCACGGTCGACTACCGGGTGGAGACGCTCACGGCCCGGCGCGCGGCCCCCTACCCGGTGGCCGCCCCCGTGGGGCTCCCGGAGCAGTGGCGGGCGACGTCGGTCTCGTACGAGCGCAAGAACGCCAACGCCTGGCACCTGGGCTTCCTCGATCCGGAACAGCAGTACGTGGCGGTGGAGCAGTCCACGGACACCTCCGCCAAGAACCTCGGCCGGATCACCCAGAAGGCGAAGGCCACCGGGCAGACGCAGCAGGTCGGCGACGCGACCTGGGAGCGCTGGGACGGCGAGAAGTACGACGCCCTCGTGCGCCAGGACCAGGGCCACGTCACGGTGGTCACCGGCACCGCCTCCTTCGAGCAGCTGGGCGCGATGGCGGCGGCGCTGGAGTTCAAGCAGGGCAAGTAGCGCCGGCCTCCCGCCGAGCGCGCACACGCACGAAGGCGGCCCGCCCCGGAATCCCGGGGCGGGCCGCCTTTCGCGCGTTCGGACTCAGACCGTGGTGATGACCTGGTCGAACTCCAGGCGCGGGGAGCGCGGGAACCATGCGTCCTCGCCCGGCTTGCCGATGTTGATCACCATCAGCGGGGTGTGGTCGGCGTCCAGGAACTCCTTCTGGAGGCCCTGGAAGTCCAGGCCGGTCATCGGGCCCGCGGCCAGGCCGGCGGCGCGGACGCCGAGGATGAAGTAAGCGGCCTGCAGGGCGCCGTTCAGCAGCGCGGACTGCTCGCGGACCGGGCGCTCGGAGAAGAACGCGTCCTTGGCCTGCGGGAAGTGCGGCAGCAGCTGCGGGAGCTCCTCGTGGAACTCGTTGTCCGCGGAGAGGATCGCGACCAGCGGGGCGGCGGCGGTCTTGGCCTGGTTGCCCTCGGCCATGTGCTTCACGAGGCGCTCGCGGGCCTCGGGGGAGCGGACCAGGGTGATGCGCAGCGGGGTCTGGTTGAAGGCGGTGGGGCCGTACTTCACCAGGTCGTAGATCGCCTGAACCTGCTCCTCGGTCACCGGCTCGTCCGAGAACGTGTTGGCGGTGCGGGCCTCGCGGAACAGCAGGTCCTGGGCGGCGGAGTCAAGAACGAGAGACATGCGGAAAGCCTTCTTCCATACGGAGGTGAAGCGATGTCCCAGACACTACGGCGCAGGTAGATGAAATTTCAACTAAATCTGGCCGATCGTGATCGGCGTCACTCGCGCTACGGGACCTTTTCCGCCCCCGCCCCTAGCCGGCCTCGCCCGCCCCGCCCGCCCCGCCCGCCTCCGCCTGCTCGCGCGCCGCGAGCGCCGAGTCCAGCCGGGCCCTGGCCCCCTCCAGCCAGTGCCGGCAGACCGTCGCCAGCTCCTCGCCGCGCTCCCAGAGGGCCAGGGAGTCCTCCAGGGAGGTCCCACCGGCCTCCAGCTTGCGGACGACCTCGACCAGCTCGTCGCGCGCCTGCTCGTAACCCAGCGCGGTTTCGGCCTCTGCCATTCCTTTTCCACCCTATGTGTGCGATGCAACGGAACCGTTGCTTCAGTGTGTGAATTGGTTGATCACATGTGGCTAGTCGGATTCCGGCACGACCCGCACGCCGAACTCGCCCTCCGCCACCCGGGCCCGCAGCACCTCGTCCCCCGTCACCTCCCGCGGCGAACGCACCACGTGCCCGTCGGCCCGCTGGAGCACCGCGTACCCCCGCTCCATCGTCGCGGCGGGCGACAGCGCCACCACCCGGGCCAGGGTGTGCTCCAGCTCCGAGTCGGCCCGGTCCAGCAGGTGCCCGAGCGTGCGCCGACTGCGCGCGAGCAGCGCGTCCAGCTCGTCCTCCCGTACCTCCACCATCCGCTGGGGATGTACGAAGACCGGCCGCGCCAGCGCGTGCGCCAGCCCCCGCTCCTCCCGGTCGAGCAGCCCGCGCACCGCGCGCAGCCCGCGGCCCTGCAACTGCCGCACCCGCTCCAGCTCCTCGCCCACGTCCGGGACGACCTTCTTCGCGGCGTCCGTGGGCGTGGAGGCCCGCAGATCCGCCACGAGGTCCAGCAGCGGGGAGTCCGGCTCGTGGCCGATCGCCGAGACCACCGGCGTACGGGCCGCGGCGACCGTCCGCACGACCTCCTCGTCGGAGAACGGCAGCAGGTCCTCCACGCTGCCGCCGCCGCGGGCCACGATGATCACGTCGACCTCGTCGAGCGCGTCCAGCTCCTTGACGGCCTGGATCACCTGGGGCACGGCGTGCACGCCCTGCACGGCCACGTTCCGCACCTCGAAACGGACCGCGGGCCAGCGGCGCCGTGCGTTCTCCAGTACGTCGCGCTCGGCCGCCGACGCCCGCCCGACCACCAGCCCGATCAGCTGCGGCAGGAACGGCAGCGGCTTCTTCCGCTCCAGGGCGAACAGCCCCTCGGAGGCCAGGGACCGCTTGAGCCGCTCCAGCCGGGCCAGTAGCTCCCCGATGCCGACCGGCCTTATCTCGGTGGCCCGCAGGGACAGCTGCCCGCGCGGCGCGTACCACTCCGGCTTGGCCAGCAGTACGACCCTCGCGCCCTCCGAGACCACGTCCGCGACCTCGTCGAAGACCTGGCGGAAGCAGGTCACGCTGACCGAGATGTCGTGCGAGGGGTCGCGCAGCGTCAGGAAGACCACCCCCGCCCCCGGTCTCCGCGAGAGCTGCGTGATCTGCCCCTCCACCCACACCTGCCCGAGCCGCTCGATCCAGCCCCCGATGAGCCGGGACACCTGCCCCACCGGCAGCGGCGCCTCGGCCGACGTATTCAGACCCATGTACGCAGGCTATCCGCCCGGGCTGACACGGCCTCAGGGCCGCTACCCCGCGGGGCCGTGTCGGCCATCGGGTGCGGGCCAGCTGCCGGGGCGCCGCCCCGGACCCCGCGCCTCAAACGCCGGCGGGGCTGGATTTGCCGGTCGGGGCCCCCACCCTGCGGGTCCGGGCGGAGCCCCGGCAGTGGCGCACCATCCCAGCCCCGCCGGCGTTTGAGGCGCGGGGGCGCGGGGGCGGAGCCCCCGGAACGGCGCCGCGCCCGGCCGTGGAGCCCGGCGGCGGAGCCCCGCGGCGGCGTCCCGTCAGGCGGACACCCGCCGCCGCCCCCGCTGCGCGAGCAACACGCACAGGCCCACCCCCAGCCACACCGCCCCCACCACCCGCGCCGCCCACGACGCCTCCACGATCACCGCCACCGTCACCGCTGCACCCAGCACCGGCATCACCAGGTGCTTCCACCAGTTCGGCGGCCCCTCGCGCCGCTGGACCACGAACCACCCCATCACCGACGCGTGCAGCAGCGTGAACGCCACCAGCGCCCCCACGTCCACCACCGAGACCAGGTGGTCCAGCCCGTCGTCCCGCCCCGCCGCCCACAGCGCCGCGACCAGCGTCACCGTCGCCGCCATCACCAGAGCCACCCGCGGAGTGCCGTCCGAGGTCCGTGCCAGCGCCCGCGGCAGCCGCCCCTCGCGGGCCATCGCGAACACCAGCCGGCCCGCCGCCGCCTGCCCGGCCAGCGCCGCGAACGCCGCCCCGACGGCCTTGCTGACCGCCACCAGGTCGTGCAGCCAGGTGCCGACCGACGACTGCACCGCGTTGTAGAAGGCCGGGCCCTGCAGTCCCGGATCGGCCGCCAGCTCCGCCGAGGAGACCGGGTTCAGCAGGGCCACCAGATACGTCTGCGCGACGAACAGCGCACCCGCCATCCCCAGGCAGAACAGCACGGCCCGCGCCACCCGCCGCGAGCCCCCCGTCACCTCCTCCGCGAAGGAGACGATCGCGTCGAAGCCCAGGTACGACAGGACCGCCACCGACACCGCCGTCAGCACCGCCCCCGAACTGAAGCCGAGCGAACCGTCGCCCGTCAGCGGGGAGAGCAGGCCGCGCCGCGCCCCGTCCCGGACCAGCACCGTCACCGCCGCGACCACGAAGACCAGCAGGACCAGCACCTCCATGGCCAGCACCGCGAACCCGACCCGCGCGGCCGTCCGTACGCCCCACAGGTTCAGGCCGGTGGTCACGACCACCGCCAGCGCCGTCCACACCCACCGGGAGACCTCCGGCACCAGCGCGTTCATCGCGATCCCCGAGAACAGGTACGCGACCGCCGGGATCAGCAGGTAGTCGAGCATCGCCATCCACCCGGCGATCAGCCCCGCCCCCTCACCCAGCCCCTTGCGGGCGTACGTGAAGACCGAGCCGGCCTGCGGGGCGACCCGCACCATCTGCGCGTACGAGAAGGCCGTCAACGCCATCGCGACGGTCGCGGCCAGGTAGACCAGGGCGACGGCGCCGTGCGACTTCGCGTCCAGGGTGCCGAAGACCCCGACCGGGGCCATCGGGGCGATGAAGAGCAGCCCGTAGACGACCAGGTCCCGGAAGCCGAGGCTCCGCCGCAGGGCGGTGGGTGCGGCGCCGCCCGTACCTCCGGGCACGGCGTTGCCGGAATCCGTCGCGGACGCCATCAGTCCTCCGGGTGACTGTCGGGACGTTTCTTCTGATCTTCCCGGCAAGTGTGTGCCGTACGGGGGACGTACGGCCTGCTGAAGACCCCCGTACGATGGAGCACATGACTGCTCCCGCCCCTGCTCCCGCCTCCCGCCGTGTCCTGCTCGCCGCGCCCCGCGGCTACTGCGCGGGCGTGGACCGAGCCGTGATCGCCGTCGAGAAAGCCCTCGAGCAGTACGGGGCGCCGGTCTACGTCCGGCACGAGATCGTGCACAACAAGTACGTCGTGCAGACCCTGGAGAAGAAGGGCGCCATCTTCGTCGAGCGGACCGAAGAGGTGCCCGAGGGCAACATCGTGATGTTCTCCGCGCACGGCGTGGCGCCGGTGGTGCACGAGGAGGCGGCGCGCGGCAGGCTCGCGACGATCGACGCCACGTGCCCGCTGGTCACCAAGGTGCACAAGGAAGCCATCCGGTACGCGAACGAGGACTTCGACATCCTCCTCATCGGCCACGAGGGCCACGAGGAGGTCATCGGCACCTCCGGCGAGGCCCCGGACCACATCACGATCGTCGACGGCCCGGAGGACGTGGCGAAGGTCGAGGTCCGTGACGAGTCCAAGGTCGTCTGGCTCTCCCAGACCACCCTCTCCGTCGACGAGACGATGGAGACGGTCGACGCGCTGAAGACGAAGTTCCCGCTCCTGGTCTCCCCGCCCAGCGACGACATCTGCTACGCCACCTCGAACCGGCAGGCCGCCGTGAAGGTGATGGGCGCCGACTCCGACCTGGTCATCGTGGTCGGCTCGAAGAACTCCTCGAACTCCATCCGGCTGGTCGAGGTCGCCAAGGACGCCGGCGCCAAGGCCGCGTACCTGGTCGACTTCGCGAGCGAGATCGACGAGGCCTGGCTGGAGGGCGTCACCACGGTCGGCCTGACCTCGGGCGCCTCGGTGCCGGAGGTGCTGGTCGAGGAGGTCCTGGAGTGGCTGGCCGCGCGCGGCTACGCCGACGTGGAGATCGTCAAGACGGCCGAGGAGTCGATCGTCTTCTCCCTCCCGAAGGAACTGCGCCGCGACCTGCGCGCCGAAGCGGCCGAACTGGTCGCGGACAAGTAACTGGTTTCGTACCGTATGTCCATGCAGATCATGGGTGTGGACATCGGCGGATCCGGGATCAAGGGCGCTCCCGTGGACCTGGAGAAGGGCGACCTGGCCCAGGAGCGCCACAAGGTACTGACACCACATCCGGCCACCCCCGAGGGGGTGGCCGGATGCGTTGCGGAGGTGGTCGGCGCCTTCTCCTGGTCGGGGCCGGTCGGGGTCACCTTCCCTGGCGTGGTCGCGAACGGGATCACCCGCTCGGCGGCCAACGTCGACAAGGGATGGGTGGGTGCCGACGCCGCGGATCTCTTCTCGCGCGAGCTGGGCGGCCTGCCGGTGACGGTCCTCAACGACGCGGACGCGGCGGGCGTCGCGGAGATGACGTACGGGGCGGGCGCGGGACGCTCGGGCACGGTCATCCTGCTCACCCTGGGAACGGGCATCGGCAGCGCCCTGTTCACGGATGGGCGCCTGGTCCCGAACTCGGAGCTCGGCCACCTGGAGCTCAAGGGCCACGACGCGGAGACGCGGGCGTCGGTGAAGGCCAAGGAGGACGGCGACCTGACCTGGGAGCGCTGGGCGCACCGCCTGCGGAAGTACCTGGCCCACGTGGAGATGCTGTTCTCCCCGGACCTCTTCATCATCGGCGGCGGGGTCAGCCGCAAGCCGGAGAGGTTCCTGCCGCTGCTCGACGGCATCCGCGCGGAGATCGTCCCGGCGAAGCTCCAGAACAACGCGGGCATCGTGGGAGCGGCGATGGCGGCGAAGGCCGCCCACGTCTCCTAGGCCGTACGCCGGGGAACCCTCCGCCGCCCGATCAGCACGGCCTTGCGCACGACGGCGATCAGGGCGGCGACCAGCGTCCCCGCGTACAGCCACCCGGCGTGCAGGGACAGCGCGGACACCAGCCCCATCAGCTGCCCGCCGAAGCCGCCGGAGCCGCCCGACACGGGCCAGACTCCGGCGGCGAAGGCGATGGGCGCGGCGATCGGCGCGGTGATCAGATCGGCGGGCCGCACCCACAGGGCGGTGGCCGCGGCCACGGGCGGGAACAGCAGCCCGTAGACGAACAGCGACGAGTCGAAGAGCAGCCAGGCGAACCCGGCGACCAGCACCATGGCGGCACACGCGAACAACCCGCCGCCGAGCCCCGTCAGCCGAGGCCGCGGCAGCCGCCGCGCGACGCTCGCGGCCGCCGCCGTCGGGCGCGTGCGCTGCGCCGGGGGCCGCACGGGCCGCTGGGGCCGCTGGGGCCTCGGTACTCGCTGGGGGTGAGGGACCGGTCGCGTCCTGTATCGCTCCACCCCACAAAACTAGGCGGGGGAGCCGCCGGATCCGGTCCCGGACACGCGTACATCCACCGCCACTCATCGGAAAGTAAACTGTCCGGTGGCCCGCACCCGGGCCGCCGCCCCCTCCAGCTACGGGAAGTCGCCAACGTGTCGCTCACGATCGGAATCGTCGGTCTGCCGAATGTCGGCAAGTCGACCCTGTTCAACGCCCTGACCAAGAACGACGTGCTGGCGGCCAACTACCCGTTCGCCACCATCGAGCCGAACGTGGGCGTCGTCGGCGTCCCCGACTCCCGCCTGGCGACCCTCGCCGGCATCTTCGGCTCCCAGCGCGTCCTGCCGGCCACGGTCGACTTCGTCGACATCGCCGGCATCGTGCGCGGCGCCTCGGAGGGCGAGGGCCTGGGCAACAAGTTCCTCGCGAACATCCGCGAGTCGGACGCGATCTGCCAGGTCATCCGTGCCTTCAAGGACGAGAACGTCGTCCACGTCGACGGCAAGGTCTCGCCCAAGGACGACATCGAGACGATCAACACCGAGCTGATCCTCGCCGACCTCCAGTCCATCGAGAAGGCCGAGCCGCGCCTGACGAAGGAGTCCCGCCTCCAGAAGGAGAAGGTCGCGGTCCTCGCGGCCGTCGTCGAGGCCAAGAAGATCCTCGAAGCGGGCGACACGCTCTTCTCGAAGGGCATCACCAAGGGCACGGAGCAGGGCGACCTCCTCCACGAGCTCCACCTCCTCACCACGAAGCCCTTCCTCTACGTCTTCAACGTGGACGAGGACGAGCTGACGGACGAGGCCTTCAAGGACGAGCAGCGCGCCCTGGTCGCCCCGGCCGAGGCCATCTTCCTGAACGCGAAGCTGGAGCAGGAGCTCATCGAGCTGGAGGACGACGAGGCCCTCGAACTCCTCCAGTCGGTCGGCCAGGACGAGCCGGGCATGGCCACCCTGGGCCGCGTCGGCTTCGCCACCCTGGGCCTCCAGACCTACCTGACGGCCGGCCCGAAGGAAACCCGCGCCTGGACCATCAAGCAGGGCGCCACCGCCCCCGAGGCGGCCGGCGTCATCCACACGGACTTCCAGCGCGGCTTCATCAAGGCCGAGGTCATCTCCTTCGCCGACCTGGTCGAATGCGGCTCGGTGGCCGAGGCCCGCTCGAAGGGCAAGGCCCGCATGGAAGGCAAGGACTACGTCATGCAGGACGGCGACGTGGTCGAGTTCCGCTTCAACGTGTAGTCGCATACCTAAAGGCGGCCTGACCTGCAAGAACGCGGGTCAGGCCGTTGTGCTGTCCGCAACGGTCCGCAGAACGGTTTGACCCCGGGGAGACCTCCTCGACGATCATTCGAACTCTAGGCGCAATCTCGCGCAGACGTTGCTGTATTCGTGCGTTAGCTTGATCGTTCACCTCTGCAGTGGGGAGGGGCGCCATGAGCGGGCTTGCGCCTGAAGTGGAGTTCATCGCGGAGGGCATGATCCGCGGATCCATGGGGCTGATCGAGTCGATGCGTGGGGCTCGGGACACCGCCATCGCGCTCGGCCACGAGCTGGCGCGGCAGCACGGGATGGCCGGTGATGACGATGCGGGCCGCTCGTTCGCGAAGGTCTACGTGTCCGCGGCGTCCACGGCGCTGGACAAGATGGGGTTCAGCTCTTACATCTTCGGGGCCACGAGCCGTGGTCTGATGCGCAATGCCCGTGAATTCATGGCCGTGGAGAGCCGGCAGGTGTCGGCGTTCCTGGGCAAGCAGGTCGATCTCACCGTGGGCATGGGTGACCCGGGTGCCGACTGCACGGAGACCTATCTCGGCCTCGGGCAGGGGCTCCCCGAAGTGGTGGGCGAAACCGCTTGGTACGACCAGTACGCGCCGGCGGGGCGTAGTGACCGGTTCCGCGGCTCACCGGAGAAGATCCGCGACGTTGCCAAGTCCTGGCAGCACGCGGGCTCCCTCCTGCAGCGCTTCCTGGAAGACGCCCAGACCTATGCATCGACTGCCGGCAAAGCGCACTCCGGGGAGGCGGCAGATGCCTTCCAGTCGTACTTCAAGCACTCCGTCGGTCTTACCTGCCCGCCGGCAAAGGCGCAGCAAGACGAACCCCTGGTGACGAACCTGGTCGCCGCCTGCTCCCAGCTGGCAAAGGCATGCCATCGGTACGCCGATCACGTGGAAGCCGCCAAGGCGAAGATCCAGGAACACAAGAGCGACCTGTTCGAAGTGGACATGCCCTGGGACACTCCCATGTTCGGAGCCAACGGCTACGACGGTGGGCTGCACGATGCCGTTCTCGGCGACTCCTGGATACGCGATCTGGGCGACGTCGCCCACGCGCTCGACTCCTCTGCCGCGCGAGTCGCTCTCCCCAACGCAGAAGGTCCTGGAGCCCCCGGACTCCCCGGGGTGCCGTTCCTGCCTCCGCTCATCCGCGTGCCCGTCCCCTTGCCGATCAGGCTCGCGTCGTATGCGGGGGCTCCTGCCCTCCTCCCGATGGTCAACTCTGTCGACCCCGGCATCCCGTTCGCCGATCCCATCGCCCCGGTCCCCGGTACCACGAAGCTGCTCACGGCCTCTGAGCAGCAGCAATTTCGCACGTGGATGAACTCGCTCACGCCTGGCGGCTTCGCAGGCGGCGGAGGCCCGAGCGATCCGGACAACGCCTACCAGTTGCGCACTTCCGGGTACCCGGAGCGGGAGGTGCCACTGGCCGGCAAGAACCGTGGACTGATGGTGGACGGCATTCGGCCCGTTGACGGGTACCTCGTCGAGGCGAAGCACGTTCGCGATCCCGACTGCAAGAAGAAGAGCTTCCGATCGCTTGACCGCTTGGAAGAGACTTTGACCAAACCGGTCAAGGTGGACTCGCAGGGAAAGATCGCTTGGGATCCCGTCATCGACTCCATGTACGCCGGTGACGAGAAGGAGCTCGTTCGGTACAAGCAAGCCATGGAGAACCCCGCGAACAGCGAGATACGGGGACTGGAGATCGTCACGAACGGCAAGGACAACGCTGCCTACTGGCAGTCCATGATGGCGATGTCGGGTACGCCGGGCTCGACGCGATACGTGCCGTGAGACAGAGGAAGACCGTGCCCACTGAACGGAACATCCGCACCAATTTCGCTTTCTACCCGCCCCAGGGTGACGGCGGAGCATGGCGTGCCACTGCCGAGTCCCTGGAGAGGGCTCTGAGGGAGGCATTCCCCGAGCCCACCGTGGAGTATCGGATCTCGGGGATCCACAGCGTCCCCGTACTTGACTTTGAGATCGAGCTGGCGCCGGACGTGTGGATCGATGGGACGGCGTCGATGCCGAAGCCCGACTATGCCTACATCACCCTGACCGACGTGACCGCCGGTGAGGCCGCTGTCTTCGCCCGGTGGCTCCGGGACTCCTTCGCTCCCGCACCGCACCTCGTCTGGTTCGCGAGCAGCCTCGCCGTGGCGAACGGCGAGCAGGACCCATGGCCGCTGCCGGCCGAGGGCGGAGACGAAGACATCACTGCGGAGCTCCGCAGGCACCTCGACTCCATCGAGGGCCTGTAGGCCAGTCCGCAGAACACCCGTAAATGGCTGTCGGGTGCCAACGCATACCGACGGGAAAATCCAGGTCAGGGCCCTGTGCGGGACTCCGTCGCAGGTCAGGATCGGGCCGCAGACATTCCGCTTCAACGTCTGATCGCAGCCCCAGAGGCGGCCTGACCTGCGAGAACGTGGGTCAGGCCGTACTTCTCAGCTGCTCCGGGGCGGCGTGAGCTTGTCGAGGTCCAGGCTGATCTCGAAGGGCACCGGGCGCTGGAGGGCGCCCCGGAAGATCCCGGCGGGCGCGTAGGCGCCGGTGGGTCCGTCGAGCTCGTAGACGTGGACGACCGGTGCCCCGTCCTCGTCCTCGATGCACCAGTAGTGAGGGATGCCGGCCTCCGCGTACTTGCGGAGCTTTACTGTGCGATCGCGATGGGCGGACTCGGGCGAGACCGCCTCCACGACGAGTTTCACGTCCTCAGGGGCATACCAGGTGCGGTCGGGGTCATAGGACAGGTTCGTCAACAGGAGGTCCGGCTCAGGCCGGTTGCGGGCATCGAGGCGGATCGTCATCTCACGCTCGACCTCGAAGCCGTCCGGCGCCTGCGCCATGAGGGTGGTGGTCAGGGCGGTGACGAGGCGGCCGTGCCAGGACCGCTGGGGCGACAGCATGAAGACGAGGGCTCCGTCGATCAGCTCGGTGTGGCGGGGTGCCTCGGGGAGGCGGTCGAGGTCCTCCGCGAACCAGCCTTCCGCGCGCGGAGGGCGCATCCAGTCGGGCAGTGCGGTCATGGCTTCACGGTAGCGGGCCGCAGCTCAAGCAGGAGAGTCGACGAACCCGGTCCGGTGGTTTTCGGCAACCGGCCGCGCGCCTGGCATTCGGCCATGAGCGACTCATCGGTCCAGGTCTCCACGGTGGTCATCTCCCCCTTCCGTTTCCCGCGGTGGCTCAGAGCGTGAAGACGATTTTGCCGAAGTGCTCGCCGGATTCCATGCGGGCGAAGCCCTCGGGGGCGCGGTCCAGGGGCAGGGTCTCGTCGATGGTCGGGCGTACGCCGGTGGTGGCGCAGAAGGACAGCAGGGCCGTGAGTTCCTCCTTGGTCGCCACGGTCGAACCGACGACGGTGAGTTCCCGGTAGAAGATGCGGGTGAGCTCCGCATGCGTGGGCCGGTCCCCGCTCGTGGCGCCCGAGATGACCAGCGTGCCGCCCCGTCGCAGGGACCGCACCGAGTGGGACCAGGTGGCGGCGCCGACGGTCTCGATGACCGCGTCCACGCGATGCGGCAGTCGTTCGCCCGGGGCCAGTGCCGCGACGGCGCCGAGCCGCACCGCCCGCTCGCGCTTGCGTTCGTCCCGGCTGGTGGCGAAGACGCGCAGGCCGGCCGCCGTGCCGAGCACGATCGCGGCGGTGGCCACTCCGCCGCCGGCGCCCTGGACGAGGACCGAGCCGCCGGGGCGTACGCCGGCCTTGGTGAAGAGCATGCGGTACGCGGTCAGCCAGGCCGTCGGCAGACAGGCGGCCTCCGCGAAGGAGAGGGCCGGCGGCTTCGGCACGAGGTTCGCCGTGGGTACGAGCACCTGCTCGGCGAAGGTGCCCTGGTACTTCTCTGTGAGGATCGAGCGGGGTTCCCCGGGAGCGAGCCCGTGGCCGGTCAGTCCGACCACCGGGTGCAGGACGACCTCGTTGCCGTCCTCGTCGACGCCTGCGGCGTCCGTGCCGAGGATCATGGGGAGTCGGTCCGCGGAGAGGCCGACCCCGCGCAGCGACCACAGGTCGTGGTGGTTCAGGGAGGCGGCCCTGACGTTGACGCGGCTCCATCCCGTACGGGCCCGCGGAGCGGGGCGTTCCCCCAGCCGCAGTCCCTGGAGGGGTCGGCGCAGTCCGATCTCGGCGGCGTAGGCGGCGAACACGAGGGGGCGCTCACCACTCTCGCTGCGGGAAGTTCTCGCTGCCGCACCAGTGGACGACGGTTCCCCCGTAGCTCATCCCGGCGCCGAAGCCGAGCAGGAGAACGGCGTCGCCGGGGCTGAGCCGGCCCGTTCGCTCGGCTTCGGCGAGCGCGATCACCACGCTGGAGCCGCTGGTGTTGCCCAGCCTGTCGGCCACGATGACGGCCTTGTCGCCCGGCTGGCCGAGGAGGTCGATCAGCTGCCGTACGAGGGTGGGGTTCGCCTGATGCGTGACGATCAGTTTCACGTCGTCGAGCGTGACGCCCGCCGATTCGATCACCCTGTCCACGAGGCCGGGAACGACGGAGAGGGCGAAGTCCTTGACCCCCCTGCCGTCCATCCGCGTCACGTTCGTTCCGCTGAAGCGGTTCAACTGCCCTTCGCCGGGGAGGCGTTCGATGAGAGCCGTGTAGTAGCGGTCCGGGTCCGTCCCCAGGAGCGTCCGGCCGATCCCCGGGCTGTCCGAGCAGCGCTCCAGGAGGTAGCACGCGGCGCCGTCCCCGAAGATCGCGTGCTGCGTCCGGTCGTCCGGGTCGTTCAGCTGGGCGACGGTGTCGGCGACGACGACGGCCACGCGGTCGTACTGTCCCGACTGCACGTACTTGTGTCCGACGTCCAGGGCGAAGAGGCCGCCGGCGCAGCCGCCCGCGTTCACATCGAATCCGGGAACGCCGTGGATCTGCGCCTTGCGCAGGATCATCGTGGCCACGGCCGGGATCATGTGATCGGGCGTGGAGGTGCAGCAGATCAGGAGATCGATGCTTCCCGGATCCACACCGACCCGCTTGCACGCGTCCTCGAACGCGCCGAGCGCGAGGTCCGAGGTGAGCTCGTCGGGCCCGGCGACGCGGCGGCTGACGATACCGAGCCGCTCGCGCATCCAGGCGTCGCTGGTGTCGAAGCGTTCGACGAGCTGTGCGTTGGTGACCTCGTTCTCGGGAACGCACACGCCTATGGAGCGTATGCCGACAGAGCCGTTCATGATTCCTTCACTTCCCCCGGTTTCGGATTCTGCGGTTTCACGGGCCATGACGCCGTAGGCCGGGAGACATGCGCACCGCGCCGTCGAGGCGGATCGTCTCGCCGTTGATCATCTGGTTTTCGACGATGTGGGCGACAAGCCCGGCGAATTCGGCGGGATTTCCCCACCGTTGTGGATGTACGAGGTCACGGTCCAATGCGCCCCGGGCCGCCGCGGGGACCGCGGCGACCGCGGGTGTCGTGAAGAATCCCGGTGCGACGGTGACGACCCGGATGAGCGAACCGGCCAGTTCGCGGGCCAGGGGCAGCGTCATGGAGACGATCCCGCCCTTGGACGCCGCGTAGGCCGCCTGTCCGACCTGCCCGTCGAAGGCCGCCAGCGAGGCCGTGTTGACGATGACGCCGCGCTCCTGCTCCACCGGCGGGTTCGCGGCCATCCGTTCGGCGGCCAGGCGTACGACGTTGAAGGTGCCCACGAGGTTCGCCGTGACGACGTCGGTGAACTGCCGCAGGGAATGCGGGCCCGCCCGGCCGATCACCTTTGCCGCGTGGGGCACTCCGGCACAGTTCACGACGATGCGCAGGGAGCCGTGCCGCGTCGCGGCGTCCACGGCAGCGGCCACCTCCGACTCGCCGGCCACGTCGCCGCGTACGAACACCGCAGAGCCGCCCAACGTCTTCAGCGCGGACCGGCCGCGTTCCTCGCTCCGGCCGAAGACGACCGGAAGGACGCCGCAGGCCATGAGCCGCTCGGCGACGGCGAGCCCGAGCCCGGAGGTGCCGCCGGTGATCAGGGCTACCGTGGCGGGTGGCATCGGTTCTCCTCATCGGGGGTGCCGGGACGTCCGGACACGCCGAGACGTCCGGCGATGATCGCGGCGAGCGCGCGTGGCTGATGGGTGACGAAGTAGTGGCCGGCCCCGGGTATTTCGGCCAGCTCGACGTGGGTCGCGTAGCGCTTCCAGTTCAGGTACGCGTGCTCGTAGCCCTCGGTGGCGCTGTCGGCGTCACCGATGACCAGGACGAGCGGAGTGGCCAGCGGTGGGTGACGGTCCTCCTCCGCTTCGATCTGGAAACGCAGGCCCTGCGTCATGTCGTGCCGGATCACCTTCAGGACGGTCTGCAGATCGGAGTCCTCCAGCGCCCCGTCGAATCCGCCGAGCGACTTCATGTACGCGTACAGGGCGTCCGCGGACCAGAGCCGGGCGTGCTCCAGTTCCCGCGCGGGCGCGGCGGCGGGCAGTGCGGCACCGATGTACACGGCCGCCGGCTCCCGCCCCTGCCGCTCCAGTCGTCGCGCGACCGCGAGCGCGAGAGCCGAACCGGCGCAGTGGCCGTACAGGGCGAAGGGTCCGCCGAGGGAGCCGCTGATCTCCGCGGCGATCAGATCGGCGGTCTCGTCCAGGGACAGCAGGGGTTCCCCGGACCGGGTCGGGTCGTGTCCGGGCAGTGCGGCGCTTCGGATCTCGATCCCGGGTGCCAGCTCGGTGGCAAGACGGTGGTAGGCCGCCGCGGTGCCGCCTCCGTAGGGGATGCAGACGAGCGTGAGGTCCGCGCCTTCCGCGCCGGCGGCCAGGCGCCGCAGGATGCGCTGCCTTCCCGCGGTGGCCTCCGCGCCGGGGACGTCGCGGGTCCCGTGCGTCCCGTGCGTCCCGTGCGTCTCCTGGATCTCCCGGATGCGGAGGGCCAGGCTCGCCGGCGTGGGGTGCTGGAGCACGTCGAGGACCTCGGTGCCCCGGCCGAGGCGGCGCGCCAGACGCACCGCTTTGAAGGAGTCTCCGCCCAGGTCGAAGAAGTCGTCCCCGGGGGAGATCCCGTGAACCCCGAGGGCGTGCCGGAAGGCGTCGACGACCTCCTGCTCGGCGGGGGTCGACGCCGCCGTGGCGTCCGGACCGGCGGTCGTCACCGGATCCGGCAGGGCGCGCCGGTCGAGCTTTCCGTGGGGAGTGAGGGGGATCCGGTCGATCGCCGTCACGGTGGCCGGCACCATGTGGGAGGGCAGCCGGCGCGCGAGGAGACGGCGCAGGTCGGCCGTGTCGAGGCCCGACGGATCCGCGGGCACGACGTACGCGGCCAGGACGCTGTCGCCGACCGCGTCCTCGCGCACGAGGGCACAGCAGCTCTCGACGCCCGGGGCGGCCCGCAGCTCGGCCTCGATCTCCCCGAGTTCGATCCTGTGCCCGCGGATCTTCACCTGGTCGTCCGCGCGGCCTTCGTACCGGAGGAGACCTCCGGCGGTCCGGCGGGCAAGGTCTCCGGAGCGGTACATGACGGAGCCGGGCGGGCCGAACGGGTCGGGGAGGAAACGCACGGCGGTGAGGGCCGGCCGGTTCAGGTACCCGCGGGCCGTCTGATCGCCGGCCACGTAGATCTCACCCGTGACACCGGGCGGGACGGGCCGCAGTTCCCCGTCGAGGACGTAGAGCGCGAGGCCCGGCAGGCTCTGTCCGATCGGACTCCCGCCCCGGGCGGAGAGAGCGGACCGGTCGAGCGCGAGATGGCTCGCGTGGACCGTGGTCTCCGTGATCCCGTACATGTTGACCAGCACCGGGGCGTCGCCGGGGTGCAGGCCGTACCACTCTTCGAGCCGCCGGACGTCGAGCGCCTCACCACCGAAGACGATGTAGCGCAGGGCCAGGTTCCGGCCGAGCCGTGGATCGTCCCCGTACGCCTGAAGCAGCTGCTGGAACGCCGAAGGCGTCTGGTTCAGCACGGTGACGCCTTCCTCCACCAGGAGCCGGAGGAAGCGGTCCGGCGCACGGCGCGTGGCCGGGGGGACCAGGACGAGGCGTCCGCCGTGGAGCAGGGGTCCCCACAGCTCCCAGACGGAGAAGTCGAAGGAGAAGGAGTGGGCCATGGTCCATACGTCGTCCCCACGGAAGTCGAACAGTTCCCGGGCCGCCGAGAAGAGGCCGAGCACGTTCTTGTGCGGGACGACCACGCCCTTGGGGCGCCCCGTGGAACCCGAGGTGTGGATGACGTAGGCGGCGTTGTCCCGGGTGAGGGGGCAGTCGCGTTCCCCGGGGCGCAGGTCGTCCTGGGGGAGAGCGGCCAGGTGCGCCCGGGTGACCGCGCTGTCGATCTCCACGGTGACCAGGCCCGGGACCGAAGGCCGGGGCGCCCCGCGGTCCGTGCCGAGCAGCAGGAAGGGCTCCGCGTCCGCGAGCAGGGAACCGATCCGGTCCGGCGGGTACTCCGGGTCGACGGGAAGGTACGCGGCGCCTGATTTGAGGATCGCCAGGAGCGACACCACGAGTTCGACGGACGGCGGCAGGCAGAGCGCCACCAGGCGCTCCGGCCCGCAGCCGTGCCGCACGAGCAGCCGCGCCAGTCGATTGGCCCGCGCGTTCAGCTCTCCGTACGACAGGGACGCGGTCCCGCACGTCACGGCGACCGCGTCCGGCGTCCGGCTCGCCTGTGCCTCGAAGGCGTCCACGAGGGTGCGGTACCCGTCGTCCGCGCGCTGCCGCGGGCGCACCTCCAGGAGCGCGCGCCGCTCCTCGGCGCCGAGCACGTCGATCTCGCCGAGCGGACGGTCGGCCCGCGCGATGACCTGCCGCAGGAACGCTTCGAACCGTGCCCGGTGATCGCCGAGTTCCTCGGCGCCGTAGAGGCCCGCGTTGGCGTCGAGGGTGAACGTCATGCGCCGGGGCGTCGCGTACACGCCGAGCATGAAGTCCTCGATCGGGCCCGGCGCGAGATTGCGGTGCTGCGCGGAGCACCCGCCGAACGACGGCTCCGCGTCGAGCGACAGGACGTTCGCCGTGGGGCCGAAGACGCGGGCGCTTCCCCGCAGCGTGCGCAGGCCGCGCCGGATGTCCTCGAACCGGTAACGTCGGTGGGCGCGCGTCTCGTCGAGCTTTCGGGAAACGCGCTCCAGCAGTGCGAGGAAGGTGCCCGAGTGGGCGCCGCGCACTCGCAGCGGGATGATGTTGGAGACCATGCCCGGCGTGGTCGCCGCCGCGTCCGTGTGGCGGTTCGACACCGGAAGCCCCAGCACGGCGTCGGGGGTACCCGTGATCCGGCTGACGTACGCGGCGAACGCGGCGATCACCACGTGCGACCACTTCACGCCATGGGTGCGGGTGAACTCGTGCAGAAGGTCCACGAGTCGGGTGTCCGCGTACCAGGTCTCCCTGAGCGCGACGCCCGTCGGAGCCATGGACGCGTCGGCGAAGCCCGGCACGTGCTCGATGTCGGCGAACTCGTCGAGCCAGTACCGACGGTCGTCCCGGAAGCCGGCCGAGGCGCGGTAGCGGCGGTCCTCCTCGACGAGGGAGGCAAGACGTCCGAAGGGTGTGGCGGGCGGTGTCCGGCCGGCGGCCAGCGCGCCGTAGACCTCCGCGGCACGGTGGACGAGGAGCTGTGAGCCCACGCCGTCGCAGACGATGTGGTGCAACTGCCAGAACCACAGGTGTCTTTCCGGCGAGAGGCGAAGAACCGCTTGGCGCTGGACGTCTCCCGTGGCGGGGTCGAGGGGGGAGCCGATGCGCGCGCGCATCCAGTCGTGCGCCGCTTCCCACGGCTCCGCCCGGCCGGTGAAGTCGAGGAGCGGCACGTGGGGATCCGGTCGGGGTTCCACCCGTTGCCACGGCCCTTGCGCGTCCTCTCCGAAGGACGCGCGCAGCGCTTCCGCCTCGGTGATGACCCGGCGGACCGCTTCCTGAAGCAGCTCCGGGGCCAACGGGCCACGGATGTCCAGGAATTCCGCGTAGGAGTACGCGAGCTTGGAATCGTCCAGCCGCTGGCCGTACCAGATTCCGGCCTGACCCTCGGTGAGGGGAAGCCTGGGTGGGAAGTCGACGGGTGAAGCGGGCACGGCGGAGCCCTCTCGTGGGAGGAGGGCCGGGAAACCCGGCCCTCCTGCTCGGTGCTGCTGCGTGAGGAACCCGTACGGCTACGGGGCGGGGACGCTCGCGCCGCGGCAGATCTCCAGCACGGCCATCGCGATCGCCGTTCCCTGCCGCCCGTACGCCGCCGTGTACGGGGCGATGACGCGCATCTCACGGGTGAAGTCGGTGCGGGTGCCGCCGGAGGACAGGCGGGTGCGCTGGACTTCGCGGGAGAGCGCGCGGCGGCGCTCCAGCAGGGTGCGGATCTCGGCGTCCACGACGTCGAGTTCGGCGCGGAGCGCGGTCACGTCCGCGAGTGCGGTCGGTTCGGCGTGCGCCATGATCAGTTGCCCCAGGTGTGGCCGAGGGGCTTCAGCAGGTCCTTCGCCGTGTCGGCGATGGTCTTGGCCGCCGCAGCGGTGGTGCTGCCCGGGGCGGACTCCGAGGCCATGGCCGTCGACGCCGGAAGGGTGGCCGCGAAGAGGGCGAGGGCGATGGTGGCGACCCTGAGGGCGGCGGGCTTGGCGGTGGAGTGGTTGCCGTGGCTGCGGTGGTGGACGATGGCGCGCATTCGGTGTTTCCCCCTGGAACTTCTGACTTCGGTGTGGAGCTCGTTCTTGGTCGGTTCGAGTCTCACATTCACCGCGTGTCCCGTCAGCACTACCGATTGTCAGGGTCCTGTGATGGCAGCTCCCTGACATGAGGGCCGCTCCGGGCGCCCGCCCCGAGCTCTTCCAGGGCGCTGACGAGCGAGGTGGCCGGGGCCCAGCCGAGTTCCGTGCCGGCCGTCGCCGGCAGCGCGCGGGCCATGAGGCGGACCGCCGCCGCTTCGGTCCCCTTGCTGTCGGGATGGCCGAGGAAGAGCGTCAGGCGCGCGCCGCCGTCGGGCGCGCGGAGTACGTGGACGTGTTCCAAATGATCTTCGGGAAGGGCGAGTTGGCGAATGCGGTCGTCGAGTGAGGGCTCGCCGGGAAGCGCTCCGGCGGGCACGGTCGCCGTTACGAGAAACATGGATTGCGCCTCCGTGAATGTCCTGTGAGCGGTCTCGCGTACCAATGAGTAACGTTGCTCGTGATCGAACGGGTCTGAGATAGTCCAGGGGACTGGGCTGCGGTTTTGTGCGGTCGACGGGGGAACTCTGGGGGGAGTTGGTAATGGGACAGCTGGGTCTTGATGCGGATGCAGAGGCGGTCTACCGGATCCTGCTGAAGCGGCCCAGGGCCGGTGTCGTGGAGATCGCGGAAGGGCTCGCCTGGCCCGTCGAGCGCGCCAGGGCCACCCTGGACCGACTCGCCGAACTCACGCTCGTACGGAACTCCTCCGAGGAGCTGGGCAAGGTCCGCCTCGTCAACCCGGAGTTCGGGCTCGCCGGCCTCCTGCAGCGTCAGGAAGAGGAGCTGGCCCAGCGCCAGCAGGCCGTCGCCGCCACCCGGCTGGCCATCACGCAGGTGCTCAGCGAGTACGGCGAGGACCAGGAGGCGCAGACCGACGAGGTCCGCCGGTACACCGGACTCGACGCCATCAACTCCCAGATCGAGCGGCTGGCGCACGGGGCGGAGAGCAGCGTCGAGGTGTTCGCACCGGGTGGCGCCCAGACGGAGGAGTCCCTCGAGGCCGCCCGGCCCCTCGACCAGGCCGCCGTCGAGCGCGGTGTGCAGCTGCGGTACATCTACCTGGACTCGGTGCGCAATGACCCGGCGACACTGGGCTACGCGCGCTGGCTGCACGACATCGGCGGCGAGGTGCGCGTGCTGCCCCACCTGCCGCCGCGGATGATCATCTTTGACCGCCGTGCCGCCATCGTGCCCATCGACCCCGAGGCCGCCGCCCGAGGGGTGCTGATCCTGCGGGGTGCCGGTGTCGTCACCGCCCTGGTCTCGCTCTTCCAGCAGACCTGGGAGCAGGCGCAGCCGCTCGGCGTGAGCAGGGCGGCCGCGGCGCAGCCGGACGGGCTCACCGGGCAGGAGCGGGCCGTCCTCGATCTGCTCTTCGAGGGGCACACCGATGATGTCGTCGCCCGCAAGCTCGGAGTGTCGGTGCGTACGGGTCGGCGGATCACCGCCGACCTGATGGCCCGTCTCGGCGCCCGCAGCCGCTACCAGGCGGGGGCGCTGGCGATGGAGCGCGGGTGGCTCGGGCCTGGCGCGGAGACCGGCGAGGCCCTCGGGAGCGACTGACTCCGCCGTGCGCGCCGCGCCCCTGCCCGACCTCACCGCGCGTGCGCGCGGGTCTCGTGCGGCGCGTTGACCGCGTCGGGTACGGGCATCCCCGTGAGCGCGAGCAGGACGGATTCGGCGGCCTGGGTGCCTGCCCGCTCCTGCGCCTCGGGGGTGCTCGCGCCCAGGTGCGGTGTCGCGATCACGTTCTCCAGCTCGAACAGCGGGGAGTCCGTGCAGGGCTCCTGCGCGTACACGTCCAGGGCGGCGCCCGCGATCCGGCCCTCCTTGAGCGCCGCGTACAGCTCCTGCTCGTCGACGATGCCGCCGCGCGCCGCGTTCACCAGGCGCAGATCGGGGCGGACGCGCCGGAAGGCGTCGAAGCCGATCAGCCCGGAGGTCCCCTCGTTCAGCGGCAGATGGACCGTGAGGAACCGGGCCCGGGCCAGGACCTCGTCGAGGCTGGTCAGGCGTACGCCGAGACCGCGGGCGTGCGCCTCGTCCGCGTACGGGTCGTACGCGATCACCTCCATGTCGAACGCGGCGAGCCGGCGCGCCACCAGCGAGCCGATCCGGCCGAGGCCGAGGACGCCGAGCGTCTTGCCCGCCAGCTCCACACCCGTGTAGGAGCCGCGCGCCCAGCGGCCGTCCTTGAGGGCGGCGTGCGCCTGCGGGACATGGCGGGCGAGGGACAGGAGCAGCGCGACGGCGTGCTCGGCGGCGCTGACGACATTGGACGCGGGCGCGTTGGCGACGAGGACACCGGCGGCGGTGGCCGCGGGCACGTCCACGTTGTCGAGGCCGACCCCGGCCCGGGCGACGACCTTGAGCCGTGGCGCCGCGGCGAGGGCCTCGGCATCGACGCGGGTGGCGGAGCGGACCAGGACGGCATCGGCCTCGGCGAGGGCGGCGAGCAGCGCGGGCCGGTCGGTGCCGTCGACGTGTCGCACCTCGATGGCGGCGTCCCGTGCGAGGACCTCCGTGGCCTGCGGGCTGAGCGCGTCGGCGATGAGGGCGACGTACTGACTCATGAGGCGAGTGGCCTTTCAGCGGCGGGAAGGGTGGGGTGGCATGAGGTTTCGGGTACGCCCGTCGACGCGCCGATCGCGGCCAGCAGGGCGGACCCGTCGTGCTGCGTCGGGCGCACCGGGGCGCCGACGGCGGCGAGCGCGGCCAGGTGGCCGGTACCCGCGTCCAGGTCGTACAGGTGCAGGGGCAGCCGGGGGCGCTCGGGCCCCGACCAGGACAGCAGCCGGGGCGGGGCGTCGGGAGCCGTGACGTGCAGGAGCTCCGGGGGGACGGCGAGCCCGTCGCCGGTCGCCTTGAGCAGGGCCTCCTTGCGCGTCCAGTAGCGCACGAAGCCCTCGGGGCGCCGCGCCGCGGGCAGGGCCGCGAGGGCGGTGCGCTCCGGTGCGCAGAGAACCCTTTCCGCGGTCTCCGGCGCGAACGGCGCGATCCGCTCCACGTCCACACCGATCTCGGTGCCGAGCGAGAGGGCGACCACCACCCGCTCGCCGGAGTGCGACCAGGAGAGCCTGAGAGGCGGCGGAGGCTGGGGCTTCCCGTGCGGGCCGCCGCACTGCTTGCACACGGCTGTCAGCGGCAACGCCGCGGCAGGGACGCCGAGTTGAGCGGCGGCCACCGTGCGGGCGAGCACGCGCGCGGTGAGGTGGAGCGCCCGCTCGGTCGGCCGTCGCAGCCGGTCGGAGCGGGCACGCTCACCCTCGTCGAGGAGCCCGCGCAGCCGCGGGTGGGCGTCACCGGCCGACGCCCACCACAGCTGGCACGCGCCGGGCCGCAGCGCCGGTACGGCCTGCGCCGCACCGTCCGTCACAGCCCGCCGTCCACGGGCAGCACGGCGCCGGTGACGTACGAGGCCCGCGCCGAGGCCAGGAAGGCCACGGCCTCGGCGACCTCCGCCGCGAGCCCGGTCCGGCCCAGGGCCGTCCGCTCGGTGACCTGCTTCTTGACCTGGTCGTCGAGCACCGCCGACATGTCGGTGTCGATCAGGCCCGGAGCCACCGCGTTGACGCGGATCCCGCGCCGGCCGACCTCCTTCGCGAGGGAACGCGAGAAGGCGATGATCCCGGCCTTGGAGGCGGCGTAGTTGGTCTGGCCCGCGTTGCCGTACAGCCCGGACACGGAGGCGACGGTCACGATGCTGCCGCCCCGGCGCTTCATCATCGGGAAGATCACGGACCGGCAGACGTGGTACACGCCGTCCAGGTTGGTGTCCACGACCTCGTTCCAGTCGCTGTCGGACATCAGCAGCAGGGGCTTGTCCCTGGTGATGCCGGCCGACGTGACGGCGACCGAGACCGGGCCGAAGTCCTGCTCGGTGGCCTCCACCCAGTCCCGTACGGACTGCGCGTCGGCGACGTCGACCCGCCGCCCCAGTGCGCGGGCGCCGAGATCGGCCAGCTCCTTCTCCAGGTTCGCGGCGGCCTGCTCGTCGCCGCGGAAGCAGAAGGAGACGTCGTGTCCGTCCCGTGCGAGTCGCAGGGCGACGGCCCGGCCGATCCCGCGGGAGCCGCCGCTGACGAGGGCGACGGGCCTGGAGTCCACGTTCCGGGCCTCGCTCATGCGGCCTCTCCTTCCGTCAGCAGCCGCAGCACGGCGCACCCCACGGGACCGTCCGGATCCGTGGCGGTGAGGAGCGCGACGCGGCCCGGCTCACCCGGCTCGGACAGCAGCGCGGCGAGCTGGAACGCGCCGGTGGCCGCGGCCGTCTCGCCGAGCAGCGCGACGGACGCCGCGCGGGCGCGCACCTCCGCCGGGAACAGCTCCTCGTGCACCCGGCGCTCCTGCTCGCCCGCCGCACCGGGGGCCTCGCCGGGCACGGCGGCCCAGACCTCGCCGGACGAGACGCCCGCCTCCGCGAGCGCGGCGCGCACGGCTGCCGTGAGCGCCGCGGTGAACTCGCCGGGCGGCGCGACCCGGTGGTGGACCGCGAGCACCTCGGCCAGCGGTTCACCGGTCGCGGTGTCGCCGTGTTCCAGGAGGACCATCACGCAGCCCTCGCCCAGCACCACGTCGCTGCCGTGCGCCGCCCGCGTGAGGTGGGCGCGGGTCGCCGAGAACTCCTCGGCCGAGCCGGCCAGCATCCGCTCGGCGCGCCCGTCGGCGAGCAGCCGGCACGCCTGGTCCAGGGCGACGAGACCGGAGAGCCGGCCGGCCGCGACGGTGGTGTTGGGGCCCTTGAGCGCATGACGGATGGCGCTGGCCGAAGCCGCCCTGTTCATCGCCATGTTGGGGATCCGCACCGGCATCACGTCGATGGGCCGGTCCCCTTCGAGGGAGGACTTGGTGAACTCCATGAACCCCTGGACGCTGCCGGAGGCCGTGCCGAGCACGACACCGGTGCCCGGATCTCCGTCCTCGCCGGCCGGGGACGCCCCGGACAGCAGCTCCCGTACGGTCACCGCGGTGAGCCCGGTCAGTCGGTCCAGTCCCCGGGTGCCGACCTTCCCCAGCGCCTCGCGGACCTCGAACCCGGGGACGACGCGGGCGGTCGTGCCGGCCTGCGCCGTCCACTCCTCGGGCCCGGCGGACTCGGGCGGTGCGGTGCGGGTGCGCAGCCCCGCCGCGAGCGGGGCGCGGCCGGTGCCGTACGGCGACACGGCCGACCATGCGGTGATGACCGCGGTACTCATCGGACGTACTCCCCTCGGGGGCTTTCATGGCGGCCGAGCAGGACGACGGCGTTGTTGCCGCCGAAAGCGAGCCCGTTGTTCTGCACGATGCGCACGTCGGCGGCCACGGAGACGTTCGGTACGACGTCGACGGCGCAGTCCGGGTCGGTGCTGCGGTGGTTGGCCGTCGGCGGTATGAACCCGTACCGGATGGCGAGCGCCGAGGCGATGGCGCCCAGGGCGCTGGCCGCTCCCATGGTGTGGCCGATCATCGCCTTGACGCCGACGGTGCGCGGCGTCCTGTCCCCGTACACCTCGCGGATGGCCGCGACCTCGGTCGTGTCGTTGGTCGGGGTGCCGGTGCCGTGCGCGGAGATCAGGTCGACCTCCTCCGGCTTGACGGACGCGTCCTCCAGGGCGAGGCGGATGCAGCGGGCGACGCTGTCCTTCTCGGGCGCGGTGGGGTGCGCGGCGTCGCAGTTGAGGCCGTAGCCGAGCACCTCCGCGTAGATGTGCGCGCCGCGGGCGAGCGCCGACTCCTCGGTTTCGAGCAGCAGCAGGCCCGCGCCCTCGCCGGTGAGCAGGCCCACGCGGTCGGCGTCGAACGGACGGCACTCGTCGGGTGCGATCAGCCCGAGCCGGGCGAAGCCCGCGAAGGTCTTGCGGTTCAGCGCGTCCGCGCCGCCCACCAGTGCCCATTCGGCGCGGCCGCTGCGGACCGCGTCGAAACCGGTGCCGATCGCGTAGTTGCCGGCGGCGCAGGCGGTGGCGATCGTCGACGACTCCACGTCGGACAGGTCGAGTTCGCGTACGACACCGAGAGCGAGACTGCCCGTGGCGGTCCTGCTCAGGGCCGAGCCGGTGAACGCGGCGAGCCCGATGGCGAGCGCCGACTCGGTGAGCAGGTCGAGCTCGCCGACCTCGCCGTCGGTGGTGCCGAGGACGACGGTGCCGCGCCGTTCGCGCAGCCAGGCCTCGTCGAGGCCCGCGTCGTCGAGCGCCATCCGGGCGGCCGCGGCGGCGAACTGCGTGGCACGCCCGGTGTGTTCGGGCCGCACCCGGTGCAGGGCGGTGGCGGCGTCGAAGCCGTGCACCTGGTGGCCGCGGCGGCTGGGGAAGCCGGTGGTGTCGAAGGCGGTGATGTCCCCGGTGCCGACCCGGCCGGCCCGCAGGGCGGTGGTGAACTCCGCGACCCCGTTGCCGATGCTGGACAGTACGCCGCAGCCGGTGAGGACGACCCGGCGCGGCCCCGTGGCGGGGCCGGCCGGAGTCCCTGCGGCACTCATGGCGTACGCCGCTCGGCAGTGGCGAGCACTTCGAGGACGGCGTCCAGGTGGACCAGCTTGACCAGGTCGTCCTGCGGGATGACCACGCCGAGTTCCTTCTCGATGCGGGAGAGGATCTCGATGGCGCCCAGCGAGTCGGCGCCGTGGTCCTCGATGAACAGGCTGGTGCCGGTCAGCTCGTCGTCCTCGAGCTCCAGGATGTCGGTGATGATGGCCCGTACGGCCGTGGCGTCCACGGGAGTGTTCACGGTCATGGCAGCTGCCTCTCGGATCTGGATGGCCTGGTGTTCAGGCCGCGGTGCGGATCAGGGACTTGGGGCGCATGTCGGTCCAGGTGCGCTCGATGTGGTCGAGCGCGGCCTGGCGGGGGCCGGCCGGGAGGACCGTGGTCCAGCCGGCGGGGACGGCGGCGAACTCGGGCCAGATGCAGTGCTGGCCCTCGTCGTTGGTCAGCACCAGGAAGGTGCCGTTTTCGTCGTCGAACGGGTTGTTCTTCATGGCTTCTTTTCTCCGGGTGCGCGTAGGGAAAGTCGTGGGGAATTAGTGGGGGGGGGGGGGGGGATCCGCCGGGTGCGCTCGCCGGTATTAGATGCGGCCGCGCCCCCGCCAAAACCGCAAAGTTTAGAGGTGTGGGGCGATTACCCGCCCCCCCCCCCCCCCCCCCCCCCCCCCCCCCCCCCCCCCCCCCCCCCCCCCCCCCCCCCCCCCCCCCCCCCCCCCCCCCCCCCCGCCGGGAGCGCTCGCCGGAATTCGATGCGAGCGCTCCCGCGCGATCACCGCAATGATTCGAGGTGTGCGGCGATGATCCGGCCGATCGCCCGCTGAGGTTCGGGCCGCATCATTCCGTCGTGGTCGGAGGCGACGCTGTGGTGGGAGATGCGGCCGCCGATGTACGGCTCCCATTCCGCGACCGTCGGGGACTGCCCGTCCGTGCCCTGCGCGGCCGCCACGAAGAGCACGTCCCCGCTGAAGCGGTCCGGCGTGAACTCCGCACTGAGCACCGCGTGGTTGCGCACGATCCGCAGCAGTCGGGCCAGCTGCTCCTCGCCGAGGCCCGCCAGCGGGTTGGCGTCCCGCCGGAACAGGGCCAGGACCTCGGAGAGCGTGGGCTCGCCGCCGGCGAACGCGGCCGCGTCGTACCCGCAGTACTCCAGGATCTTCGCGAGCAGGGCCCGGTCGTCCGGGATGCCGTCCGGCTCGGGGACCGGGTAGCTGTCGAGGTTCGCGAGGAGCGCGACGCGGTGTCCGAGACCTTCGAGGCGGGTGGCCGCCGCATGGGCGAGAAGTCCGCCGAAGGACCAGCCGAGAACATAGTAGGGTCCGGCCGGCTGAATTTCCAGAATTCTGCGTACGTATTCCTCCGCCATTTCCGCGATCGACGACGGAAGCGGTGCTTCCGTGACGATTCCGGACGCCTGGAATCCGTATACCGGGAATTCCTTGGCCAGGTGTTCGGCGAGCCCGAGATAGGGCCAGCTGAGACCCACGCCGCCGTGCAGGAAGAACAGCGGCGCACGGGTGCCGTCGGGCCTGATGGGCAGCACGGTCTCGAAGGCCTCGGTGAGCAGCGAGGGCCGCCGCTCGCCGGTCGAGGAGGGGCCGCTCGCGGCGAGTTCGCCGGCCCGCTCGGCCAGAGTGCGCAGCGCGCGGAACCAGCCCTCGGCCAGCGCCTGCGCGTCGCCCGGCTCCAGCACCTGCCCCGCCCACGTCCAGTTGGCGACCAGAACGGGCCCGTCAGGGCCGTCCTCTACCAGGGCGTCCACCTCGATGACATGGGCGAGCGGCATGCCGCCGGACGTCGCCGCGAACGCCTCCCGCGACTCGGGCGCGGCCGCCCACCCGCCGTCGTACGACTCCACCGCGGCGAAACGGCCCAGGTAGTTGAATCCGAGCTGCGGGTTCACCGCCGGCAGCGGAGCGGGCGCGTCGCCGAGATGGCGCAGGATGCCGTGGCCGAGACCGTGGTCGGGCAGCGCCGCGAGCTGCTCGCGCATCTCCTTGACCGACTGCTCGGCACCGAGCGCGGCGGCCCTCAGCAGCACCGGGTGGGTGCTGGTGAACCAGCCGGCCGTGCGGGAGAGGTCGACGCCCGCGTGCAGTTGTTCGCGGCCGTGGGACTCGACCTCGACGAGCAGGCTCCGGCCGCGCCACTCGGCGACCGCGAGATCGAGGCCGGCGAGCAGCACGTCGTTGACCTCGGCCTGGAAGGCGGCGGGGCCGCGCTCCAGGAGCGGGCCGGTGTGCTCGGCCGGCAGGGTCACGCGCAGCGTCCGGGCCGTGGTGTGGGTGTCCCGGGCCGGATCCAGCGGACGCGCCCCGATCGGCCGCTCCTCACGGGACAGCAGCTGCTTCCAGTACGGCAGTTCGTCGCCGCGGGTCGTGGCCTGCCCGTGCAGCAGCTGCGACCAGTGGCGCAGCGAGGTGCCGACCGGGTCGAGTGCCGTGCCGGGACGTTCGTACGCGGTGAGCAGGTCGGGCAGCAGCACGCGCCAGGAGACGCCGTCCACCACCAAGTGGTGCAGCATCAGGACCAGCCGGCCGAGGCGGCTGTCCCCGCGGTCGATCCACACGGCCTGCAGCGTGACCCCGTCGCGCGGGGCGAGCCGGTCGCGGGCGGCCTCCGACTGCGCGGCGACGGCCCGGCGCAGCAGAGCCTCGTCCGCGTAGGCGTGATGACCGGCGTCGATGCGGGTCACCAGTGGCGCGACCCGGACCGTACCCGGCTCGCCGATCACGAGCCGCCAGTCGCCGGCGCCCTGTCCGATCAGCCGCAGCCGCAGGGCGTCGTGGTGGTCGACGACCCGCTGGAGCGCTGCGGTGAGCCGCTCCAGGTCAAGGCCCGCGGGGGTGGTGAGGACGACGGACTGGTTGAACCCGTCGATCGGGCCACCCTCTTCGAGCAGCCGCAGCATGACCGGTGTGGGTGCCAGTTCGCCCACGCCGTCGTCGGTGCCGACCGTCTCGACCGGCTCGGTCTCGCCGACGGCGCCGGCCAGCGCGGCCACCGACTTGTAGGTGAACACATCGGCCGCGGTGACCCGCAGTCCGGCCCGCCGGGCTCCGGCGACCACCTCGATGGAACGGATGCTGTCGCCGCCGAGGTCGAAGAAGCTGTCGTCGATGCCGATGGAGGGCAGCCCGAGCACGGTCGCGAAGACCGCGCAGAGGGCGCGCTCGGTGTCCGTACGGGGCTGTCGCCCGGGACCGGTCGTGAGGGCCTGCGGATCCGGCGTGGGGAGGGCCTTGCGGTCGACCTTTCCGTTGGGGGTGAGGGGAAGGGCGTCCAGGGTGAGGAACGCGCTGGGCAGCATGTAGCCGGGCAGGGTGGCGGCGAGTGCGGTCTTGGGGTCGTCGGTGGTGCCGATGAGGTAGGCGACGAGGCGTCCGTGGTGGACGGCGGCGGCGGCGTCGGTGATGCCGGGCAGGCGGCGGAGCGCGGTCTCGATTTCGCCGAGTTCGATGCGGTGGCCGCGGATCTTGACCTGGTGGTCGGTTCGCTCCAGGAACTCCAGCTGTCCGTCGGGGCGTTGGCGGACGCGGTCGCCGGTGCGGTACATCCGGGAGCCGGGCTCGATGGCGTGCGGGTCGGCCGTGAAGGTGACGGCGGTCTTGACGGGGTCGTCGAGGTAGCCGTGTCCGACGCCGGTCCCGGCGACGTAGAGCTCGCCGGCTGTGCCCGCCGGCACGGGCTGGAGCCCGGCGTCCAGGACGTACAGGCGGGTGTTGCGGACCGGGTGCCCGATCGGGGCGCGCGAGCCGAGCGAGGTCGCCGGAGTGATGACGGCGTGGGTGACGTCGTCGGAGCACTCGGTGGGCCCGTAGGCGTTCACCAGGGGAACGTGCGGGGCCAGGGCCACCCACTCGCGCGCCAGGTCGGCCGGCAGCGCCTCGCCGGTCACCATCAGGTGGGTGAGCGGCGCGAGTTCGGGGCGGGCCAGGCCGTTGTTCCAGGAGTCGATGGCGGCGCGCAGGAGGGAGGGGACGACTTCGAGGATGGTGACGTGGTCGGTGGCGATGCGTCCGAAGAGTTCCTGGGGGTCGGCGGCGGTGTCGCGGTCGACGACGATCAGGCGTCCGCCGGTGACGAGGGGGGAGAGCATCTGCCATACGGAGATGTCGAAGGTGACGGGGGCGTTGTGGACGATGACGTCGTCGTCGGTGAGGTGGAGGTCGTCGACCTTGGCGAGGAGGTGGTTGACCATGCCGGCGCGGTGGACCATGGCGCCCTTGGGGCGGCCGGTGGAGCCGGAGGTGAAGATGATGTAGGCGAGGTCGTCGGCGCCGCCGATGGGTGTGGCGAGTTCGGTGTCGTGGGCGCCGTCCCATGCGATGACGGTCGGGTTGCTCGATGCGGTGGCCAGGAGTTCGCCGGCCGTGCGGTCGAGTCCGGGTCCGGTGTAGAGGACGTCGGGTCGTGCGTCGTCGAGGAGTGCGGCGGTCCGGGCCCGGGGGGCGCGGAGGTCGAGGGGGACCCAGGCGGCTCCGGCGCCCAGGACGGCGAGGATGCCGGTCACGAAGGGGATTCCGGGCTCGCAGAGCATCGCCACCCGCGACCCGGGACGCACGCCGGCCGCGACCAGGCGGCGACTCAGAGCCGAGGCGAGAGCGACCAGCTCACCGTAGGAAACAGAACCCTGCGGATCCTGCACCGCGAGCCTGTCCGGCTGTTCGGAGGCGTGCACCCGCACCCGCTCCACGACCCCGGAGTACGCCTCCTCGACCGTCGTCCCAGCCCAGCTCGCACGCACCGCCGCGGCCTCGGCCGGCAGCAGCACCTCGGTCTCGCGCACCGGCCGGTCGGGCATCGCGACGAAGGCGCCGAGCAGATGGGTGAGCCGCTCGGCGAAGGACCGCGCGGTCGCCTCGTCGAACAGATCGCTGCTGTACTCCAGGACCGCGTCGATCCCGTCGGCGGCTCCTTCCCCCGTACGCCGTTCGAAGAGCTCGAAGGCCAGGTCGGCCTTGGCGGTCCCCGTGCCGATCAGCAGCGGCTCCGACTCCACGCCCGCCAGCCGCACGGCGGAATCCGGCGTGTTGTGCAGCGTGAGCATCGTCTGGAACAGCGGGTGCCGTGCCAGCGACCGGGTGGGTGCGAGCGCGTCGACCAGGGCCTCGAAGGGCAGGTCCTGGTGCGCGTAGGCGGCCAGATCCGTGGCGCGTACGCGGTCGAGCAGCTCGCGGAAGGTCGGGTCGCCGGACACGTCGGTGCGCAGCACCAGGGTGTTGACGAACAAGCCGACGAGCTCGTCGAGGGCCGGGTCGGTACGTCCCGCGACGGGCGCGCCGAGCGGGATGTCGTCGCCCGCGCCCAGCTTGGACAGCAGGGTGGCGAGCGTGGCCTGGAGCACCATGAACGTGCTCACGCCCTGCGCCCGCGCCAGGTCGCCGACCGCCGCGTGCAGGGCGGCGTCGATACGGAAGTCGACCTGCCCGCCCCGGTGCGTGGGGGCGGCGGGCCGCGGCCGGTCGGCCGGCAGCTCCAGTTCGTCGGGAAGGCCGTTCAGCGCCTCGCGCCAGTAGGCGAGCTGCTCGTCCGATACGGCCGCGAGCAGCTCGCGCTGCCACAGGGTGTAGTCCGCGTACTGCACCGGCAGCGGCGTCCACACCGGCGCCCCGCCCGCACGGCGCGCCTCGTAGGCCCGCGCGAGATCGGCACCCAGCGGGCCCACCGACCAGCCGTCGGCCGCGATGTGGTGCACCACGAGCAGCAGTACGTGCTCCTCGTCCGAGAGCCGGAACAGCTCCGCCCGCAGCGGCAGTTCGGACGCCAGGTCGAAGCCGCGCCTCGCCGCCGCCCGCACCGCGTCCTCGCTCAACGCGGAGACCGGCAGGTCCACCCGTACCGACTCGGCGTCCACGATCTCCTGGCGGGCGCGCCCGTCCGTGTCCGGGTAGCGGGTGCGCAGCGCCTCATGGCGTACGACGACGTCCCGCACCGCCGCACGCAGGGCGGCCACGTCGAGGGCTCCCGTCAGGCGGACGGCGACCGGGATGTTGTACGCGGGATTGTCCGCCTCCAGCTGTGCGAGGAACCAGAGCCGCTGCTGGGCGGGGGAGAGCGGAAGCACGTCCGGGCGCACAGCCGGCGCCGGAGCGGGCCGGGCCTCCCCGGCGTCCGCGACGCGCGCCGCGAGGGCGGCCGGGGTCGGCGCGTCGAAGACCGCGCGGACCGGCAGATCGGCGCCGAGCGCCGTCCTGATCAGGCCGGTGAGACGGGTGGCGAGCAGCGAGTGGCCGCCGAGCTCGAAGAACGAGTCGTCCGGACCCACGGGCGCGGGCAGCCCGAGCACCTCGCCGAACACCTCGCACAGCAGCTGCTCCTGAGGCGTGCGCGGCGCACGGGCCGCGGTGCGCGCACCCTGGGCGGGCGCGGGCAGCAGCTTGCGGTCGATCTTGCCGTTCGCGGTGAGCGGCAGGGCGTCCATCGCCACGTACAGGGCGGGCACCATGTGCGCGGGCAGGGTCTCGGCCAGGTGCGCGCGCAGTGCCCCCGGAGCGGCCGTCCCGACGGTGTAGGCCACCAACTGCGTGCCGCCCGGCAGGTCCTCGCGCGCCACGACCGTCGCCTGGGACACCTCGGGGTGGGCCGCGAGCGCGGATTCGATCTCGCCGAGCTCGATCCGGAAGCCTCGGATCTTGACCTGGTGGTCGGCCCGTCCGATGTACTCGATCTGCCCGTCGGCGCCCCAGCGCACGACGTCACCGGTCCGGTACATCCGGCTGCCCCGCGGACCGAACGGGTCCGGCACGAAACGGGTCGAGGTCAGTGCGGGCCGTCCGTGGTAGCCGCGCGCCACGCCGTCACCGGCGATGTAGAGCTCGCCGACGGCACCCGCCGGAGCGGGACGCAGCGCGTCGTCGAGGACGTACACCTGGGTGTTGGCGATGGGCCGGCCGATCGGCGGCACTCCGCCGCGCTCGCCGTCCAGGGCGGCGGCGGTCGACCAGATGGTCGTCTCGGTGGGTCCGTAGACGTTGGTGACCTCACGGGACGCGGCGCGCAGCGCGTCGGCGAGCGGTTCGCCGACCGCCTCGCCGCCGATCAGGACGCGCAGCGCGGCGAGGCTCTCCGGGTGCTCGGTGACCAGGGCGTGCCACAGGGTCGGGGTGGCCTGCATGACGGTGGCGTCGCTGCCGGTGATCAGGGCGGCGAGCGCGGCCGGGTCGCGTACGGTGTCGCGCTCCGCGAGGACCAGTTCGGCGCCGGTGAGCAGCGGAACGAAGATCTCCAGATTGGAGATGTCGAAGCCGAAGGTGGTGACCGACAGGAAACGGTCCCCGCCCTCGATGCGGAACCGCTCGGCCATGTCGTGCACGAGGTTGATCAGCGCACCCTGGGGGACGACCACTCCCTTGGGCCGGCCCGTCGAGCCGGAGGTGTAGATCGTGTAGGCGGTCTCCAGCGGATCCGGGTCCGCGGTGCCCACCGGCCCGGTGGGCCGCTCCGCGAGCAGGGCGGCCGCCGTGTCCAGGGTCAGGTGGGCGCGCTCGGTGACCGCGGGCAGCGCGGCCGCGACGCCGGTCGTGGTGACCACGAGGGCGGGCGCCGCGTCGTCGAGCATGTAGCCGATGCGGTCGGCCGGGTAGTCGGGGTCGAGCGGCAGATAGCCGGCGCCCGCCTTGACGACGGCGAGCGTCGCGACGATCAGGTCCGTAGAACGCGGCAGAGCGAGCGCCACCAGTGCTCCCGGTCCCGCGCCGCGCGCCACCAGCTCGTGGGCGAGCCGGTCGGCGCGGGCGTGCAGATCCGCGTGGCTCAGCCGCTCGGCCCCGCAGCGCAGCGCGGGCGCGTCCGGGGTGGCGGTGGCGCGCGCCGCCAGCTGCTCGCGCAGGGCGTGGCGCGGGTGGGCGCGGGCGGTGTCGTTGTACGAGACGAGCAGCGTCGTCCGCTCCTGCGCGCCGAGCAGCTCCAGCCGGGAGAGCGGCAGGTCGGCCGTGTCGGGGAGCGTCGCGAGGAGCCGCAGCACCCGCCCGGACAGCGCCGCGGCCTCCTCGGCGGTGACCAGGTCGGGCGCGTGGTCGAGCCGCAGCGTCAGTTCGTCACCGGGCAGCACGAGCAGCGACAGCGGATAGTGGGTGGCGTCGCGGCCCTTGATGCCCGTGACCGTCAGACCGGGTACGGCCGTGCGCAGGGCGTCCGGGTCCAGCGGATAGTTCTCGAAGATCATGACGGTGTCGAACAGCTCGCCGTGGCCCGCGTCCCGCTGGATGCGGGAGAGACCCAGGTGCTGGTGCGGCAGCAGCGCGGTGTGCTGCTCCTGGGCCGACTCCACGACCTCCGCGAGGGTGCGCGCGGCGGGCGTGCGCAGACGTACGGGAAGCGTGTTGATGAACAGGCCGACCATCGACTCGACGCCCGGCAGCTCCGGCGGACGCCCCGACGTCGTGGTGCCGAACACCAGGTCGTCCCGGCCGGTCAGGGCCCCCAGGACGACCGCCCAGACACCCTGCAGCACGCTCGACAGGGTGACGCCCCGCGCACGTGCCCACTCGGTCAGGCGCGCGGTCGACGCGCTGTCGAGGCGGGCGACGTGCTGCTCGGGCAGCACCGGTGCACGGCCGGGCGGCGCCGGTGCGAGCCGGGTGGGCTCCTCCAGGCCGGCGAGCAGCTCCCGGTAGGCCGCCGCCGCGGCCTGCTCGTCCTGGCCGTTCAGCCAGGACAGGTAGCTCTTGTACGAGGTGACGGCGGGCAGCACGGAGGCGTCGCCGCCCGCGGTGTACGCGGTGAAGAGCTCGGAGAGCAGCAACGGCATCGACCAGCCGTCGAGCAGGATGTGGTGGCAGGTGACGAGGAACCGGTGGCGGTCCGTGCCCGTGGCGATCAGGGTGAAGCGGATCAGCGGCGGCCGGCCCACGTCGAACGGCTCGGTGCGGTCCCGGTCGGTCAGCGCCTCCAGATCGCCCGCCTCCCGCACCTCCCGCCAGGGAACGGGCACTTCGCGCGGTATCAGCTGGACCGGCTTCCCGTTCTTGCGGTAGCGGAAGCCCGCCCGCAGATTCGGGTGCCGGGCCAGGACGCCGGCCGCGGCGGCCTTGAGCGCGCCGCGGTCGAGCGGTCCCTCGAGGTCGAGCACGAGCTGGACCGCGTACACGTCGAGTTCCTGCCGGTCGTACACGGCATGGAAGAGCAGGCCCTCCTGCAGTGGCGTCAGCGGCAGTACGTCGCTCAGGCCGCCCGCCTGCCGCGGCCCCTTCGGTGCCTTCCCGGGTGCGGTCGTGCTCATCCTTCGTTCCCCCACTCATCTGCGAATTCGTTCTCGAACTCGTCGATCTCGTCCTGGTCGAGTCCCTCGACGAGCCCCAGGTCCGAGGGCGTGAAGCCGCCGGACTCGGGCCGCGCGGCATGCCCGGCCAGCGCCTTCAGCGCCCTGAACCAGCCGTGCGCGATCGCCTCGGCGTCGGCGTCGGCCACGGTGCGGCCCGCCCACGCCCACTCGGCGACCAGGCGGGGGCCGTCGGGGAGGTCCTCGGTGCGTGCGTTGACGCCGAGTGCGTGCGGCAGCGGCATCTGCGGATCGGTGCCGGCCGCGACGTCCAGCGACTCGGGCGCGACCTGCCAGTCGCCGGGCTCCGAAAGCGCCATCCGCCCCAGGTAGTTGAACCCGAGCTGCGGCGCCGCGCACGCGCCGAGCAGCGCCGCCGAGCCGGCGTCGAGCCGGCTCAGCAGACCATGGCCGATGCCGTGGTCCGGCACCCGGCGCAGCTGCTCCTTGACCTCCTTGAGCGCCTGGCCGAGCGCGGGCCCGCCCGCCCACACCTCGTCCCAGTCGCACAGGCCCACATCGAGGCGTACCGGGTGCGTACTGGTGAACCAGCCCACCGTGCGGGCCAGATCGACGCCGGGCACCACGGGCTCGCGCCCGTGCCCTTCGAGGTCGACGAGCACGTTCTGCGCCTCGCCGCGCCCGCGCCGCCAGTCGGCGACGGCGAGCGCGAGCGCCGTCAGGAGCACGTCGTTGATCTCGGCGTGGAAGGCGGCCGGAACGGTGGTGAGCAGTTCGGCCGTGTACGCGGCGGGCAGTTCGAGCCGCAGCCGGTGAGCCGTGGCCGCGGTGTCCTGCCCGGGGTCGAGCGGGCGCGAACCGATCGGCGGGTCGCCGCCCTCCGACATCTCCTGCCACAGGGGCAGTTCGGCCCGGCGTCCCTCCAGTACGGCCTCGTCGTGCAGCAGGAGCGCCCACTGCCGGAAGGAGGTGCCGACCGGGGCGAGGGGCCGCTCCGGGCGCTCGTAGGCCTGGGCCAGATCGGGCAGCAGGATGCGCCAGGAGACGCCGTCCACCACCAGGTGGTGCAGCGTGAGCAGCAGCCTGCCGGGCCGCCCGGCACCGGCGTCGAGCCACACCGCGCGCAGCACGTCGCCCTTGCCGGGCGCCAGTTCCCGCGCGGCGGCGGCGGCTTCCCCGCGGACGAGGGGAGCCAGGTCGCCGGAGTCGGCCGCGACCCTGCGCAACACGTCCTCGGCCCGTACCGCTCCGGCGTCCCGGATGACGTCGCCGCGTCGGCGCAGGACGTCGTGGTGGTCGAGCAGCGTCTGCAGCGCGGCCGCGATCCGCTCGTACGAGGCCCCTGCCGGCGTCTGGACCACGGCCGCCTGGTGGAAGCCGTCGGTCGGCCCGGGGATCGCGTCGAACCAGGCGGTGATCGGCGTGGCCGGCACCGGTCCGGTGCCGTCCCCGACGCCCACCGTCGCGGTTCCTCCGGCGGCCTGCGCGGCGAGCGCGAGGCCCTGAGGAGTGCGGTGCACGAACACGTCCTGCGCGGTGATCGCAAGGCCCGCTTCCCGTGCCTTGCCGACCAGCTGGATCGAGCTGATGCTGTCGCCGCCGAGGTCGAAGAAGCTCGCGTCGGCGCCCGCCGACTCCAGTCCGAGCACCTCCGCGAACGCCCGGCACAGCGCGGCCTCCCGCTCGTTCGCGGGGGCCAGACCCGAGGTGACCTGCGTGTAGTCGGGCGCGGGCAGGGCCCGGCGGTCCAGCTTGCCGTTGCCGGTGAGCGGCAGCACGTCGAGGACGACGACGGCGCTCGGCACCATGTGCTCGGGCAGTTCGGCGGAGAGGCCCGCGCGGATCTCCCTGACGTCCACGGGAGCACCCGGGGCGACGACGTACGCGACGAGGCGCTTGTCGCCGGGCCTGTCCTCGCGGACGATCACCGCGGCCCGCGCGATGTCGTCCCGCGCGAGCAGGACGCCTTCGATCTCGCCCGGCTCGATGCGGAAACCGCGCAGCTTCACCTGGTCGTCGACGCGCCCCACGTAGTCGAGGCTGCCGTCGGCGTTCCAGCGCACCAGGTCGCCCGAACGGTACATCCGGCCGCCCGGCGTGGTGGCGTACGGGTCGGCGACGAAACGGTTCGCCGTCAGCTCCGGCCGCCGCAGGTAGCCGCGGGCCAGCTGGTCGCCGCCGATGTACAGCTCGCCGGTCACTCCCGGCGCCACCGGCCGCAGCCGTGCGTCCAGGACGTACAGCCGCGTGTTGTGCAGCGGGAACCCGATGGGCGGCTTGACGGCACCGGACAGCGGTTCGCTGATGCTCGCGCACACGGTGGCCTCGGTCGGCCCGTACGCGTTGCGCATCACGCGCCCGCGCGAGAACCGCTCCACCAGCTCCGGCGGACAGGCCTCGCCCGCCACGACCAACTGCACGCCCCCGGGCATCGGCCGGTCGGCCGGCCACGCGGACAGGACCGTCGGCGGCAGGCACACCATGGTGGTGCCGGTGCGCTCCACGAGCTCGGCCAGGGGCGCGCCCGGGCCGCGGTCCTCGGCCGTCGACAGGATCATCGTCGCGCCCGAGAGCAGCCCGATGGAGAGCTCCCAGGACGCGGCGTCGAAGCTGTACGAGGCGAACTGCAGCCAGCGCGTGCCGGGTCCGATGCCCATGCGCGGGCCCTGGTCGGCCACCATCACGGCGACCGTGCGGTGCTCCACGACGACGCCCTTGGGGCGCCCGGTGGAGCCGGAGGTGTAGATGACGTACGCGGGGTCGCGCACGGTCAGCGGCCGCGTCCGGTCGGCGTCCGTCAGCGCGCGGGCGGGCCGTGCCGCGACCGTGGCGCGTACGCCCGGGTCGTCGAGCAGCAGCCGGGTCACGTCCGAGGTGCCCAGACCGGCGGATTCGACGCCCATCGTCAGGGCGAGCGCGGGCCGGGCGTCATCGAGCATGTACGCGATGCGGTCCTGCGGATAGGCGGCGTCGATCGGCAGGTAGGCGGCCCCCGCCTTGAGGACGGCCAGCAGCGCGACGACCATCTCCGGCGAGCGCGGCAGCAGCAGCGCGACCAGGTCGCCGGGCCCGGTGCCGCGGGCGGCCAGCTCATGGGCCAGCCGGTTCGCGCGGGCGTCCAGCTCGGCGTACGACAGGACCGTCTCACCGAACTCCAGGGCCGGGTGCCCGGGCTGCGCGGCCGCCTTGGCCGCGTACAGCTCGTGCACCGGAGCCGGCTCGACGTCCTGCACGGGGCCCACCCAGTCGCCGAGTACGCGCTCCCGCTCGGCCGGCAGCAGGGCGTCGACACGGCCGAGCGGGAGATCGGGGTCACTGGTCAGCACGCCGATGAGGTGGGCGAACCGATCCGCGATCGACCGTGCCGTCGCCTCGTCGAACAGGTCGCTGCTGTACTCCAGGACCGCGTCGATCCCCTCCGGCGTCCCGTCGGACCCGTGCCGCTCCGTCAGCTCGAAGGCCAGGTCCAGCTTGGCGGTGCCGCTGCGGACCGGGACGTTCTCGACGCGCAGGCCGGGCAGGGCGAGGTCGGCGGAGGCGTTGTTCTGCAGCACCAGCATGGTCTGGAACAGCGGCTGCCGGGACAGCGACCGGCTGGGTGCGAGCGCGTCGACCAGGGCCTCGAACGGCAGGTCCTGGTGGGCGTAGGCGGCCAGATCGCTCGTACGGACGCGGTCCAGCAGCTCGCGGAAGGTCGGGTCGCCGGACAGGTCGGTGCGCAGCACGAGGGTGTTGACGAAGAAGCCGACGAGCTCGTCGAGCGCCGGGTCGGTACGTCCCGCGACGGGCGTCCCGAGCGGGATGTCCTCGCCCGCGCCGAGGCTCGACAGGAGCGTGGCGAGGGCGGCCTGCAGCACCATGAAGGTGCTCGCACCCTGGGTGCGGGCCAGCGCGGTGATCGCCGCGTGCAGCCCGCTGTCGACACGGAACCCGACCGTGCCGCCGCGGTGACTGGGCACGGTGGGCCGCGGACGGTCGACCGGCAGCTCCAGTTCCTCCGGGATGCCGGCCAGTGCCGTGTTCCAGTAGGCGAGCTGCTCGTCCGACACGGCATCGAGGAGTTCGCGCTGCCACAGCGTGTAGTCCGCGTACTGGACGGGCAGCGGCGCCCAGTCGGGGGCCGAGCCCTCCCGTCGCAGCGCGTAGGCCTCGGCGAGCTCGCGGGCCAGCGGGGCGACGGACCAGCCGTCGGAGGCGATGTGGTGCAGGACGAGGAGCAGCACGTGCTCGTCGTCGGACAGCCGGAACAGTTCCGTGCGCAGCGGGAGTCCGGCTCCCAGCTCGAAGCCGCGGGCGGCCGCGGCGGCCAGGACCTCGGGCAGCGCCTCGGGGGTGGTCCCGGTGACGGGCAGGGCCACGTGAGCCTCGGCCGGGGGGACGATCCGCTGCCGCGGCCGGCCCCCGGCGTCGGGGAAGACGGTGCGCAGGCTCTCGTGGCGGGCCACGACATCGCTCAGCGCAGCGCTCAGTGCGGCGACGTCCAGGGCGCCGGTCAGGCGTACGGCGAACGGCAGGTGATAGGTCGCCGAACCGTTCTCCAGCTGGTTCAGGAACCACAGCCGCTGCTGGGCGGGGGAGAGCGGCAGCTCGGCCGGGCGCTCGGCGGCCCGGGTCAGCGCGGGTCGCACGGGGGCGTCGGCCTCGTCCAGACGGGCGGCGAGTTCCGCGACCGTGGGCGCCTGGAAGAGCGTACGGATGGAGACCTCGGCGCCCAGCCGGGCCCGGATCCGGGACGCGACCTTGGTGGCGAGCAGCGAGTGGCCCCCGAGGTCGAAGAAGCCGTCGTCGATGCCGACGGCCGGCAGCCCGAGCACGTCCGCGAAGATCTCGCACAGCGCCTGCTCGCGCGGATTGCGCGCGGGGAGCTGCCCGGAGACGGCGGCCGAGGGGTCGGGAGCGGGGAGGGCCTTGCGGTCGACCTTTCCGTTGGGGGTGAGGGGAAGGGCGTCCAGGGTGAGGAACGCGCTGGGCAGCATGTAGCCGGGCAGGGTGGCGGCGAGTGCGGTCTTGGGGTCGTCGGTGGTGCCGATGAGGTAGGCGACGAGGCGCCCGTGGTGGACGGCCGCGGCGGCGTCGGTGATGCCGGGCAGGCGGCGCAGCGCGGTCTCGATTTCGCCGAGTTCGATGCGGTGGCCGCGGATCTTGACCTGGTGGTCGGTGCGTTCCAGGAACTCCAGCTGCCCGTCCGGGCGTTGGCGGACGCGGTCGCCGGTGCGGTACATCCGGGAGCCGGGCTCGATGGCGTGCGGGTCGGCCGTGAAGGTGACGGCGGTCTTGACGGGGTCGTCGAGGTAGCCGTGTCCGACGCCGGTCCCGGCGACGTAGAGCTCGCCGGGGGTGCCGGGCGGTACGGGCCGCAGGTGGGAGTCCAGGACGTACAGACGGGTGTTGCGGACAGCGTGCCCGATCGGCGCGCGGGAGCCGATGTCGCCGCCCGCGTGAATGACGGCGTGGGTGACGTCGTCGGAGCACTCGGTCGGCCCGTAGGCGTTCACCAGGGGGATACCGGGCTCCAGCTCGCCCCACTGGACGGCGAGATCGGCCGGCAGGGTCTCGCCCGTGACCATGAGCGAACGCAGTCCGTCCAGCGAGGGACGGGGGGTGCCCGACTGCCAGGAGTCGATGGCGGCGCGCAGGAGGGAGGGGACGACTTCGAGGATGGTGATGTGGTCGGTGGCGATGCGTCCGAAGAGTTCCTGGGGGTCGGCGGCGGTGTCGCGGTCGACGACGATCAGGCGTCCGCCGGTGACGAGGGGGGAGAGCATCTGCCATACGGAGATGTCGAAGGTGACGGGGGCGTTGTGGACGATGACGTCGGTGTCGGTGAGGTGGAGGTCGTCGACTTTGGCGAGGAGGTGGTTGACCATGCCGGCGCGGTGGACCATGGCGCCCTTGGGGCGGCCGGTGGAGCCGGAGGTGAAGATGATGTAGGCGAGGTCGTCGGCGCCGCCGATGGGTGTGGCGAGTTCGGTGTCGTGGGCGCCGTCCCATGCGATGACGGTCGGGTTGCTCGATGTGGTGGCCAGGAGTTCGCCGGCCGTGCGGTCGAGTCCGGGTCCGGTGTAGAGGACGTCGGGTCGTGCGTCGTCGAGGAGTGCGGCGGTCCGGGCCCGGGGGGCGCGGAGGTCGAGGGGGACCCAGGCGGCTCCGGCGCCCAGGACGGCGAGGATGCCGGTCACGAAGGGGATTCCGGGCTCGCAGAGCATCGCCACCCGCGACCCGGGACGCACGCCGGCCGCGACCAGGCGGCGACTCAGGGCCGAGGCGAGAGCGACCAGCTCACCGTATGAAACAGAACCCTGCGGATCCTGCACCGCAGTCTTCTCGGGCTCGTCGACAGCCAATGCCCGTACACGCTCGACCACCCCGGCGTATGTATCGTCGATCGCGGTGGCGTTCCACCCCGCGCGCAGCGCGGCCGACTCGTCCGGCAGCAGGATGTCCAGCCGGTCGACGACCGCTTCCGGCCCCGCGTCGGCCAGCGTCCCCAGCCAGCCGAACAGGCGGCGCTGGTGGAGTTCGAGCTCCTGCTGCGTGTAGCGCGAGGGATTGGCGTCGAGGCGTACCGCGTAGCCGTCCTCGGCCGAGTCGAGATAGATGATCTGCATGTCCTCGACCGGGCCGGTCGACAGGTTGTGCAGGCGTCCGGCGCACTCGCCGAACGCGTAGTCGAAGCCCGATTCGAGGACGTTGACGGTCGGCCCGAGCGAGCGTCCCGCGTCCCCGGTGAAGCCGAGGTCCCGACGGATCCGGTCGCCCCGGTAGTTCTGGTGGCGCAGTGTGGCGCGCAGTTCGCCCGCGCTGTCGCCCAGGAACTCGGCGACCGTACGGCCGGGCAGCACGCGTACGGGATGCGGCACGAAGTTGGCGCGCATGCCCGGAACGGCGCGGGCGGCCGCCGTCGCACGGGCCGGCACCGCGAGGGTGAGCAGGGCGCGGTCCACGCCGGCCGCCCGCTGGACGTACGCGCCGGTCGCGGCGATCAGCAGCGTCTGCCAGGTGACGCGGGAGTCCCAGGCCAGTGCCCGCAGCCGCTCGACCGTGGCCGCGGGCAGTACGGCCTCGCACCGCAGCGAACTGCGGGCGGGCCCGCCGGGGCGCGGCGAGAGGCTCACCGGTTCGGGCTGCTCCTCGAAGCGGCCGCGCCAGAACTCCTGTTCCTTCAGGTACTTGGCGGTCTCGGCGTACTCGGCCTCGTCGTCGGTGAGCGTGCGCGGATCGGGGAAGGCGCCCTCGGCGTCCGGGTCCGCGTACAGCGCGACGAGCCGGTTGTAGATGAGGACGCGGCTGAACCCGTCGACCAGGATGTGGTTGACCCGGATGTAGAACAGCAGGTGCTCCGGGCCGAGCCGCAGCAGCACCGAACGCAGCGTGCCCGCGGTCAGGTCCGGCGGCGTGAGCAGGTCCTGGCGCATGAACGCCTCGGCGGCGTCGCGCGGTCGCGGCTCCCGGGACAGGTCGAGCGTCTCGACGGGGAAGTCCCCGACATCGGCGAGCTCCTGGCGCGGCTCGCCGTCGAGCTCGGTGAACAGGGCACGAAGGGTGCCGGCCTCCCGCAGCACCCCCTGCCAGGCGGCCGTGAACCGGGCGGTGTCCAGGGGGCCGCGGAGCTCTAGGAAGTCGCCCATGGTGAAGACGGGGTTGCCCGGGTCGGCCTGCTGCCCGTACCACATCTCGCGCTGAGCGGCGGAGAGCGGCAGCTGCCGGGCGGGGGGTGCGGGGATCATGACTGCAGTGCTCCAGTGGAAAGTTCGGACGTTTCGATGCCGTACACGTCACGCACCCAGCTCGGCTGGTAGACGGTGTCGATGTAGCGCTCGCCCAGGTCCGGGGCGATGGCGACCGCCGTGACGTTCTGGCCCGGACGGTGCTCGGCGAGCCAGCGCACCGCACCGCTCACCACCGTTCCGGTGGAGCCGCCGAAGAGGAATCCGCCACGTGCCAGGGTGTGACTGGCGCGCACGGTGTCGGCCTCGGGGACGTGCACGACGTCGTCGATGTACGAGGTGTCGAGCAGCGCGGGCCGTACTCCCGTGCCGAGTCCGGGGATCATGCGCGGGCCCGCCGGTCCGCCGAAGGTGACGGAGCCGACGCTGTCGACCGCGACGACCGTCACCGGCCGCGGCAGCTCCTTGAAGTAGCGGGCGCAGCCCATCAGGGTGCCCGTGGTGCCGGCGCCGATGAACAGCAGCTCCAGGTCGGGGAACTGCTTCTCGATCTGCGGGGCAGTGGTGCGGTAGTGCGCCCGCCAGTTGTCCGGGTTGGCGTGCTGGTTCAGCCACACGGCCCGCGGGTTGTGGGCGAGCAGCGACCGTACGTACTCCAGCCGCGCCGCCAGGAACCCGCCTTCCGCGGCGGGCTCCGTGACGGTGTGCACCTCGCTGCCGAGCGACTCGATGAGCTTGCGCGTCGCGACGTTGGTCCGCGGGTCGATCACGCAGATGAAGTGGTAGCCCTTGGCCGCGGCGATCACGCTGAGCGCGACCCCGAGGTTGCCGGACGACGACTCCACCAGCGTCGAGCCCTTGGTGAGCCGACCGCTGCGCTCGGCCGCCTCGATCATGCTCGCGGCGGCCTTGAGCTTGATGGAACCGGCGAAATTGAACCCTTCGCATTTGAGGTGCAGCGGATATCCGTACATCTCCCGGAGATCTACGTAGAGATCCTCGGTATTGAATTCGTGCGGTGCCGAGATAACCGGCATGATCCCCCCATCAAGACAAGGCTATCGCGTGGCCGATGTGCGGTACACGCGCAGGCTCAGCGGTACGAGAATGGCGACGAGCAGCCCGATGCTCGCCACCGAGACGATCACCGGATGCTCCACCGGGAAACTGCCGGACGCGGCGACGTCGGTATTTCCCCACAATTGCCGACAGGCCTCCGAGACCGCACTGACCGGATTCCATTCGGCGACGGCCTGCAGCCAGCCGGGAAGTCCGGTCAGCGGCATGAACGAGCTGGAGAGGAAGGAGAACAGGACCAGGAGCAGGGCGGCCACGCCGCTGATCGCCTCCAGGTTGCGCATCACCATGCCGAGGAGCGCGCCGACCCAGAGCATGGCGTAGGCGAAGGCGAGCAGCAGCAGGAAGCCGGCCGCGTTCTCGGCGAACGACCCGTGCACGCGCCAGCCGATGGCGAGGCCGGTGACGGCCACGAGCACGATGCTCAGGGCCGCGGCGGCGAGGTCGGCGAGCGTATGGCTGACGAGGACGGTGGCCCGGCCCATCGGCAGCGAGCGGAACCGGTCGATCAGCCCCTTCTCGAGGTCGGCGGCCACACCGATCGCGGTGATGCCGATGCAGGAGAGTCCGATCTGGGCGAACACCCCGGCCATGATGTATTCGCGGTAGCTGCCGCCGGTGTTCTTCACCTCGACGACGGTCGCGAAGAGATACCCCAGGATCACGACCATCGCGACGGGCGTGAGCGCCACACCGATGATCTTCTCCGGGGTGCGCCGCAGATGGCGCAGATGCCGGCCGGTGAGGGCCGCGACGTCTCCGCCGTGGGCAAGCACCGAACTCATAGGGACGCCTCCGCATTCGCTGCGCCGGGGTGCGAGGCCGGCGCGCCCGACAGCTCGCCGGTCAGGTGGAAGAACACGTCGTCGAGCGAGGGCCGCCGCAGGGCGAACTCCTCGACGGTGACGCCCGCGTAGTCGAGTGCGGTCGCGGCGGACGCCAGCGCGCCCATGCCGTCCGGCAGCTGTACGTGGACGGTGCGCTGCCGCTCGTCCAGCTGCGGCGGACTCACCGCGAGCGGCGCGAGCACGGAGGCGGCCTGCGCGAGCGCGGCGGCGTCGGCGACGGCCACCTCCAGGCGCTCGCCCCCGACCTTCCGCTTGAGCTCGTCGGAAGTGCCCTCGGCGATCACCCGGCCCCGGTCGACGACCAGGATCCGGTCCGCGAGGAAGTCGGCCTCCTCCAGGTACTGGGTGGTCAGCAGGACGGTGACGCCCCGGTCGACCTGGTCCTGCACCATCCGCCACAGCGTGGCCCGGCTGGCCGGGTCGAGTCCGGTGGTGGGCTCGTCGAGGAACAGCACCTCGGGCGAGGCGATCAGGCTCGCGGCCAGATCGAGTCGGCGGCGCATGCCGCCCGAGTACTCCTTGGCGGGCTTGTCCGCGGCGGCCTCCAGCTCGAACTGTGCGAGGAGTTCGGCGGCGCGGACCCCCGAGCCCCTGCGGCCGAGCCGCAGCAGCCTGCCGAGCAGGATGAGGTTCTCGCGGCCCGTGAGGAGCTCGTCGACGGCGGCGTACTGCCCGGCGAGACCTATCCGGCGGCGCACTTCGCGTCGCTGCCGCACGATGTCGAAGCCCGCGACGCGAGCCGTGCCGGCATCGGGTTCGAGCAGGGTGGCGAGCATGCGGACCGTGGTGGTCTTGCCCGCGCCGTTGGGCCCGAGCAGACCGAGCACCGTGCCCGCTTCGACCGACAGGTCCACACCGTCCAAGGCGCGGTGGCTGCCGTACTGTTTCGTCAGGCCGGCGGCCTCGATCGCGGTGTTCACGGAATTCCCCCCTTTCATTTCTCAGGTGAATTTCCGAGTTGTTTGGCTGGTGCTGGATTGGGGAGTTGTTCGGCGGGTAGACATGCTGCGGGTCGCGTGTGGCTGAATCGCAGTCCGTGTCGCCCCGTATCTCCCGACGAGAAGGAACCTAACCGGCGACTTGGCCGGATCCCGTCGTTCCAGGTGGCCACAGACTGCCGCGGCAGCATGCTGCCGACCTCGTGTTGCCTCCGTGCCGGCAGGATGCTGCAGCCGCATTGAGCTGACATATCGCCAAGGGAGTCCACCGGCGCCGAATATCTACAGTGAAAGACGTCGCTCATCAACGGTCACCGCAGACGTCCCACTGGGAGAGGTAATGGCAAGGCAACGAAATCTGGCGGCTTCACTGGGAGCCTGGAGCGCCCGGCACCGCAAGACCGCACTTTTCGGATGGCTCTTCGCTGTCATCGTGCTCACGGTCCTCGGCGGTCTGACGGGCCAGAAGAGCCTGACCGAAGCCGACTACGGCACGGGGGAGTCGGGCCGCGCCGCCCGGATCCTCGTCGACGCCGGCATCAAGACCCCGGCGCCCGAGATGGTCCTCGTCCACAGCGATCGACTGGCCGCCGAGGACCCCGAGTTCAAGAAGGCCGTCGCTGCCGCGATCGCGGCCGTGGACGGCACCGGCCTCGCGCAGAACATCGGAGACCCGTACGAGACCGGCGCGTTCTCCGAGGACAAGCACGACGCGCTGGTCCAGTTCGCGGTGAAGGGCGACCCGGACACCGCCGCCGACCGCATCCAGCCCGTCGTCGACGCGCTGGCCAAGGCGGACGAGGCCCACACGGGCGTCACGTTCGGCCAGTACGGCGCCGCCAGCGGACTCAAGGGCATCAACGACTCGCTCGGCGACGACTTCACCCGCGCCGAGTTCACCGCCGTGCCCGTCGCACTCGGCATCCTGCTCGTCGTGTTCGGCGCGCTCCTGGCCGCCGTCCTGCCGCTGATCCTCGCCATCACCGCGTGCGTCGCCGCCATGGGCCTGCTCGCGCTCTCCAGCCAGCTGGTCCCGGTCGACGCGATGACCAACTCGGTGCTGCTCCTGATGGGCCTCGCCGTCGGCGTCGACTACTGCCTCTTCTACATCCGCCGCGAGCGCGAGGAGCGCGCCGCCGGCCGCGACGGCGAGAGCGCGCTGCGCATCGCCGCCGCGACCTCCGGGCGCTCGGTGCTGATCTCCGGTCTGACCGTGGCCGTCGCCATGGCCGGCATGTTCCTCTCCGGCCTCACGGTCTTCGAGGGCTTCGCCGTCGCCACCATCGAGGTCGTCCTGATCGCGGTGCTCGGCTCCATGACGGTGCTGCCCGCCGTGATGGCGATGCTCGGCGACAAGATCGACGCCGGCCGGATCCCGGGCCTGCGCCGCAAGACGCGCGTACGCACCATGGGCGAGAAGCCGGGCCGGCTGCTCGGCGCGGTCCTGAAGGCGCCCGCACTGTTCGCCTTCCTCGGCATCGCGCTCCTGCTCGCCCTCGCCGCGCCCGCGCTGTCCATGAAGACCGAGAAGCTGGGCTTCGACCAGCTGCTGCCCGCCGACAACGTCACCGCGCAGACCGCCCGGCGGATCGAGAAGGCCTTCCCCGGCGCCCCGGCACCGGCCCAGATCGTCTTCAAGACCGGCAACGTCACCTCGGCCGAGGCCAACGGCGCCATCGCCGCCTTCAAGGAGCGGGCGCTGGCCTCCGGCCACGTCAAGAACCCCATCGAGGTGACCGTCCACAAGGACGAGAACATCGCGGTCATCAACGCGCCCCTCGCCGGTGACGGCCGCAACGCGACCTCGGTCCGCGCCCTGAAGCAGCTGCGCGACGTGATCATCCCGGCCACCCTGAAGAAGGACGGATCGAACCAGGCGCCGGTCGGTGGCGACCTCGCGTTCTCGACCGACTACAACGACCAGCTCAAGTCGTCGATCCTGCCCGTCTTCGCCTTCGTGATGGGCATCAGCTTCCTGCTGATGCTGCTCTGCTTCCGTTCCCCGGTCATCGCGATCACCTCGATCATCCTCAACCTCCTGTCCGTGGTGGCCGCCTACGGTGTGATGACCGCGGTCTTCCAGAAGGGCTGGGGCGACGAGCTGGTCGGCACGAAGGCCGTCGGCGCGATCGAGTCCTGGATGCCGCTGTTCGTCTTCGTCGTCCTGTTCGGCCTGTCGATGGACTACCACGTCTTCGTGGTCTCCCGGATCCGCGAGGCCTACGACAAGGGCGTCGGCAACCGGGCGGCCGTCGCCCACGGCGTCCGCTCCACCGCCGGGGTCGTCACCAGTGCCGGCCTGATCATGGTGGCCGTCTTCGCGGTCTTCGGCACGCTGTCCATGCAGGACTTCAAGCAGCTGGGCGTGGGTCTGGCCGTCGCGGTCCTGCTCGACGCCACGCTCGTACGCGCCGTCCTGCTGCCCGCCGTGATGGTGCTGCTCGGCCGGTCCAACTGGTGGCTGCCCTCCTGGCTCAAGTGGCTGCCCGAGCTCTCGCACGGCGAGGAAGAGCCGGCTCCGGTACGGCAGCACGCCGCACCCGCCGGGCACCGGCGGACCGAGCCGGCCCAGCCCACCCTCGCGGGCCGCTGAGCGGCCCGAGGCCCTCACCCCCGTATCCGCTCACGATTCCAAGGATCCTTCTCCATGTACGAGTTCAGCGTCATCGGCGGCAAGACCGCACGGGAGATCATCTCGGCCTCCCGGCAGGACATCGTCGACGTCGTCCGCGACACCTACCTCGCCCACGAGGCGGGCGACTCGGTGAACCCCGACAGCTACTTCCTGCGCTTCCCCGAGAAGCCCGACGCCCGCATCATCGCGCTCCCCGCGCACCTGGGCGCCGGCGCCGACGTCTCCGGAATCAAGTGGATCAGCAGCTTCCCGGCGAACATCGAGCGCGGCATCCCGCGTGCGTCGGCGGCCCTGCTGCTCAACGACCACGAGACCGGCTACCCCTTCGCGTGCCTGGAGGCCTCGCAGATCAGCGCCGCCCGTACGGCCGCTTCGGCGGTGCTGGCCGCGGAGCAGCTGACCGGCGGGCGCACCGCGGGGAAGCTGGCGGTCGTCGGCGCGGGCATCATCGCGCGCAACATCCTGGAGTTCTTCAAGTCCCGCGACTGGCAGGTCGGTTCGGTCGTCGTGCACGACAGGAGCGAGGAGTACGGCTCCGCGCTCGCCGCCCACGCGACGAACGCCCTCGGCTACTCGGCCGGCACGGAGTCCGACCTCGCCGCGGCCCTCGCCGGCGCCGACGTGGTGGTCCTCGCGACGACCGCCGCCGAGCCGTACATCCTCGACCCGAAGGCCTTCGCACCCGGTCAGGTCGTCCTCAACATCTCGCTGCGGGACATCGGTCCGGAGCTGATCGAGGGCGCGTACAACATCTTCGACGACGTCGAGCACTGCATGAAGGCCAACACCTCGCCGCACCTCGCGGAGCAGAAGTACGGCGACCGGCACTTCGTCACCGGCACGCTCGCCCAGTTCATCAACGGCGAGGTGACCACCGGCGCCGACAAGCCGGTGATCTTCTCGCCGTTCGGCCTGGGCGTCCTCGACCTGGCGGTCGGCCTGCACGTCCTGCGCGCGGCGCGGGCCTCGGGCGAGGCCGTGGAGATCGCGGACTTCTTCGGCGAGACGACCCGCTGGTAGTCGCCGGTCCCTTGCGTACGCGGCCCGGGCAGGAGGAGCTCCTGCCCGGGCCGCCCCACGTCCGACGAAGGAATGATCGTGACCCCCATGTCGTGGGGCGGTGGCCTAGCCCACCAGCCGGTACGAGGCGCACACCCCGAGGAAGACCATCGAGGCCAGGGTGCTGCACGTGTAGTGCAGCCGGCCGGACAGGCGCCACCAGCGCCGCCGCCAGGAAAGGAACGCGCAGACGGCCATGGCGACCGTGGTCGCGAGCGCGATGCCGGTCAGGGCCGGTACCGCGGTCAGGAGCGGCGAGTCGCCCACGATGATCGTGCGGTTGAGGGCATTGGGGTCGGCGGACAGCAGCAGGAAGCAGACCGTCGCCGCGGTGATCAGCGCTCCGGACGTCCACAGCAGCAGCTTGGCGGCGCGCGCCCCGGCCGGCGCACCCGGCGAGCGGCGGCGCAGCAGGGCGAGCACCGGCAGCGCGAGTACGGTCAGGGCGAGGAACGCGAGCGAACCGAGCAGCACCTGCTGGTGCAGCGTGGGGGACAGGTACCAGGGCAGCCGCTCGTACGCGACGGAGACCTCGGAGGCGACGGAGAGGCGGCCGTCACGGAAGGCGATCCGGTCCTGGCCGTCCTGCTCCTGGAAGAGCCCCGGGCTCAGCTGCACCCAGTGACGCTCGGTCACGTCCGGGTCGCGCGACAGTCCCGTGGTGGTCAGCGTCGCCCCTTCGCCCGCGCTCACCCGTACCGAACCGGTCAGCGCGCTGACCCGGGTCAGCTCCGAAGAACTGGTGCGCGTGGAGCGGTAGTCGCCCTCGTACTGCCCGACATCGGCGAGCGACGTGGAGCGCCGCACCGCGGCCGGCCCACCGAAGTGGTCGGCGACGAGGTCGGCCAGTTCCTGCCCCGCGTAGGTGGCGCGCCCGTTCTCGCCATCGCCGTTGTAGACGACGTACACCGCGGCGTTCCGTTCGGGCAGCAGCGCCAGATTGCCGTGGAAGCCGGGCAGGTCGCCGTCCTTGACGAGCATCCGCTGCCCGCCGCGGACGCGCTCCTCGAGGATGTAACCGAGGCCGGGCAGCCGGTCGTCATTGCCGAACTGCCGCGTCAGCAGGGCCGAGTCGGAGCGGTCGCTCAGGATCGGACCGCCGCCGTCGAGCAGGGCGCGCAGCAACTCCCCCATGTCCGCCACCGTGGTGACGGCGCCGGCGCCGGTCGGGGACCAGTCGCCGTACTGACCGTCCTGGACGCGCTGGTGCCCGCCGTCCGGGCGGTGGCCGCGTGCGAGGTCCGCCTCGATCGCGGGGGTGTGCGGCTGCGCGAAGCTCGTACGGTTCATGCCGAGGGGCCGCAGGATCGACCGGTCCACGTACGCGGCGAAGGGGGTGCCCGTCACGGTCTCGACGAGGTGACCGGCCAGCGCCACACCGTAGTTGTCGTAGCTCGCGACCTCACCCGGCGGGCGCACCCGGCGCGGCTGGTGGTCGGCGAGGCTCTCGCCGAGCGGGCGCACGTCCTCGGGCCGGGTGGTGGCCCGCCCGATGATGTTGTTGTCGAAGCCCGCCGTGTGCGTGAGGAGATCGCGTACGGTCACCGGGTGTCCCGGATAGGTGTCCTTCACCTTGAAGGAGGTGAGGTAGCGGTTGACGTCGGAGCCCAGGTCGAGACGTCCCTGCTCGACCTGCTGCAGGACCGCGATCGCCGTGAACAGCTTGGCGTCGGAGGCCATGAAGAAGCCGGTGCTCCGCGGATCCACCGGTGTCCCCGAGGTGGCGTCCGTGACGCCGTACCCCTGGGTGAGGACCGGCTCGCCCTTCTCGACGACCACCACGGAGGCGCCGGGGATGCGGTAGTCGGTGAGCTGCCGGCGCACGAGGGCGTCGACCGCCCCGGCAAGTCCCGGCAGTTCGGACGGCCCGGCCGCGGAGCGGGCACCCGTCCGGTGTGCCGGTTCCGCGGAGGCGGCGCTGGTGCCACCCGCCAGGAGCAGCAGGACACACAGCGGAAGGAGAAGGAGCCGCAGTCGCATCGTCATGTATACAGTCAAGTCGCCACGACAGAGCCGAAAAAGACACCCCGGTGGCGTCCCAGGGGGGACCTAGGTACACCACCGCACACGCCACGCACGTCCCGTGCGTGGCGGGCCGGGGCCGAGAAGACTAGGGACATCACCGCGGCAGCGAGCCGTGCGCAGAGGGGAATGGAACGATCGTGAACAACCTGGACATACGTACTGGCTTCCGCTCCATCGGCAGGGGACTGCCCGTTCTCTTCCTCGCGATCGGGGAACTCGTCCTGTTCTGCCTCTTCGTGACGGCGGTCTCCCTGCTCGGCATCGGCCTCGGCGTCCTGCTCGTCCCGGCGCTCGCCGTCGCCGTACGGGCCGTGGTGAACAACTCCCGCAGGACCGCGGCGCGGTGGTCGGGCCGAGCGGTCGAGGAGCCGTACCTTCCCGCGCCCGCCGCCGAGCCCGGTCTCAAGGGACAGTGGCAGCGCACGCATTGGGTGCTGACCGACCCGGCGACCTGGCGGGACCTGGCCTGGATGCTGGTCAACCCGGTGGTGGGTGTGGTGCTCGCGCTGTCGCCGCTCGTCCTCGTCGTCGGCGGACTCGGCGGCATGCTGATGCCGGCGATCTACCGGCCCATCGCCGACGCCGGCCAGAACTACTACCTGTGGGTCGAGATCAGCGACCTGACCTCCGCCTGGTACGCCGCCGCCCTCGGCCTCGTCACCCTGCTCGCCGGTCTCGCCGTCGGCCCCGCGCTGCTGCGCGTCCACGCCTCCCTGGCCCGTACGCTGCTCGGCCCGACCCGCACCGTCGAGCGCGTCCGCCGCCTCACCGACAGCCGCAGCGACGCGGTCAACAGCTCCGCGGCCGAACTGCGCCGCATCGAGCGGGACCTGCACGACGGAGCGCAGGCCCGTCTGGTGGCCCTCGGGATGAACCTCGGCGTCGCGGAGCAGCTGCTCGCCAAGGACCCGGAGGCCGTACGCACCATCCTGGCCGACACCCGCAAGGCCTCCGCCGCCGCGCTGACCGAGCTGCGCGACCTCGTCCGCGGCATCCACCCGCCGGTGCTCGCCGACCGGGGCCTCGCGGACGCGGTGCGCGCCCTGGCCCTGGACAGCCCGCTCGACGTCACCGTCAACGCCGACCTGACCGGCCGGCTCGAGGCACCCGTCGAGTCCGCGATGTACTTCGCGGTCGCCGAAGCCCTCACCAACGCCGCCAAGCACGCCTCGCCGACGACCGTGAGCATCGACCTCTGGTACGAGGGCGGCGCGCTGCGCAGCCAGGTCGTCGACGACGGCCAGGGCGGCGCGGACCCCTCGCGCGGCACCGGACTGCGCGGCATCGAGCGCCGCCTCGCCGCCTTCGACGGGCTCCTCGCGATCAACAGCAAGCCGGGCGGACCGACCACCCTCACCATGGAGCTCCCGTGCGCGTTGTCCTAGCCGAAGACCTGTTCCTGCTGCGGGACGGTCTGGTCCGCCTGCTGGAGTCGTACGACTTCGAGGTGGTCGCCGCCGTGGACAACGGTCCCGGACTGCTCCAGGCCCTCCTCGACCACAAGCCGGACGTCGCCGTCGTCGACGTCCGGCTCCCGCCGACGTTCACCGACGAGGGACTGCGGGCCGCCCTGGAGGCCCGGCGCCAGGTCCCCGGCCTGCCGGTCCTGGTCCTCTCCCAGTACGTGGAGCAGCTCTACGCCCGCGAACTCCTCGCCGACGGCAGCGGCGGCATCGGCTACCTGCTCAAGGACCGGGTCTTCGACCCCGACGGCTTCGTGGACGCGGTACGCCGTGTCGCGTCCGGCGGCACCGCCATGGACCCCGACGTCGTCGCCAAGCTCTTCGCCAAGGAACTCCACCGCGACGGCCCCCTCTCCCGCCTCACCCCGCGCGAGCGCGAGGTCCTCGGCCTGATGGCCGAGGGCCGCTCGAACGCCGCGATAGCCCAGGAACTGGTGATCACCGAACGCGCGGTCATCAAGCACACGTCGAACATCTTCACCAAGCTCGACCTGCCCCCGTCGGAGGCGGACAACCGGAGGGTGCTCGCGGTCATCGCGTACCTCAAGTGAGCCCGGCGCGCCGGCTCCTTCGCAGGTGGGAGGATGCGGGGGGCTGACGAGAGGGGCCGGGGCGCGATGGGGCGGAGTGACCGGGAGGCGGTTGCCCGGGGGCGGCGGTTGTGCGGGGCGGCGCAGGGCGTCGTCGGGGACCACGCGCGTGCCGTCGAGGCGGTGCGCGCGGCCTTGACGCCGATCTGCGAGGGCCTCGCGGAACGCGAGCTCGACTCCATCCCGGTGGCCCGGCTGAAGGAGGTCACCGAGGGGAGGTTGCGGCTCGGGGAGGTCGAGCGGGCCGGCTTCCGTACCGTTCGGCAGGTGCTCGACGCCGGGCCCTACCGGTTGCGGCAGATCCCCGGGGTCGGGCAGCGGACCGCCGCCCAGACCGTCGCCGCCGCTCGCCAGATCGCCGATGCCGTACGGGAGACCATCGCCGTCCACATCGACGTCGACCGGCCGGATCCCCGGACCACCGCGCTGGTCGTCGCCCTGCACGTGCTGGTGGAGGCGGGGCCCGAGGCGCGGCGGGCGCTCGACGCGGCCCGGGCCCTGTCGGACCGGCTCGGGCCGCTGCTCGACGAGGCCAGGCCGGTCTCCTCCCGGCTGCGCCTGCTCGTCGCGGGCAAGCCCGGACGCAAACGGGCGCTCGGGGCCGCCGCGGAGATCCGGGCCGTGACCGGGCAGGCCGAGCGGGAGGGCGTGCCGGAGCTGCTCGCCCAGGCGTCCGTGGACCTGCTGCGGGGCCCCGCCACGGAGATCGCGGCCCTGGTCGACTTCGAACTCCGCTCGGCCGAGTACTACAGCCTCATCGCGGAGATCTCGGACCGCCGGCCCGATCCCGCCGCGGCAGAGGGGTTCCTGCCCGGCGAAGTGGCCGAGCGGGTCAGGGGCCAGCGGCTCGACGACACGCAGCGCAGGGTCTCGCTCCGCGGCTACCAGGCGTTCGGCGCCCGCTTCATGCTCGCCCAGCGCCGGGTGATCGTCGGTGACGAGATGGGACTCGGCAAGACCATCCAGGCGATCGCGGCGCTCGCGCACCTCGCGGCCGAGGGGCAGAGCCACTTCATGGTGGTCTGCCCGGCCGGCGTGCTGATCAACTGGACGCGGGAGATCGAGAGTCGGAGCAGGCTCCGGGTGACGGCCCTGCACGGGCCCGAGCGCCAGGAGGCGTTCGCCGACTGGAAGGGGCGCGGCGGTGTCGGCGTCACCACCTTCGACGCCCTGCGGGGCTTCCCGGCGCCGCGGGGCGGAGAGCCGGCGATGCTCGTCGTCGACGAGGCGCACTACGTGAAGAACCCGAAGGCCCGCCGCTCCCTGGCCGTGCGGGAGTGGGCCGAGCGCTGCGAACGGGTGGCCCTCTTGACCGGCACGCCCATGGAGAACCGGGTCGCGGAGTTCCGCAGCCTGGTGGAGATCCTCCGGCCCGGACTCGCGGACACCATCGGCGAGCACACCGGCGTGGCCGGCTCCAAGGCGTTCCGGAAGGCGGTCGCTCCCGTCTACCTGCGGCGCAACCAGCTGGACGTGCTCGCCGAACTGCCCGCGCTCCAGCACACGGACGAGTGGGAGGAGCCGAGCGCGCGGGACGAGGACGCCTATCGGAAGGCCGTGCTGGACGGCAATTTCATGGCGATGCGCAGGGCGGCGTACGCACACCCGGAGGAGTCGGCGAAGCTGAACCGGCTGCGGGAGATCGTCGCGGAGGCCGCCGAGGGCGGGCTGAAGGTCATCGTCTTCTCCACCTTCCGGGACGTCCTGGCCGTGGTCCGGGACGCGCTCTCGTCCGCCGACGTCTTCGGACCGCTGTCGGGGAACCTGCCGCCCGCACGTCGGCAGCAGCTCGTCGACGAGTTCGCGGCCGTGTCCGGTCACGCCGTGCTGCTGGCGCAGATCGAGGCGGGAGGGGTGGGCCTCAACATCCAGGCCGCCTCCGTCGTGATCATCTGCGAGCCGCAGGTCAAGCCCACCGTCGAGCACCAGGCGGTGGCGCGGGCGCACCGCATGGGGCAGGTGCGCCCGGTCCAGGTGCACCGGCTCCTCGCCACGGGCGGGGTGGACGAGCGGATGGTGCGGATGCTGGCGAACAAATCGAGGCTCTTCGACGCGTACGCCCGGCGCAGCGCGGTCGCCGAGTCCACCCCGGACGCCGTCGACGTCTCGGACACCGCCCTGGCCCGGCGGATCGTCGAGGACGAGCAGGCCCGGCTGGGTGCGACCGGCGGCAGCCGCTGATCGAGCGGGTGTGACCTCGTGGGGACGGACGCCACCGACCGCGTGACCACAGCCCCTGGCGGCCGCCCCTCCCCGTCGTCCCGTCAGAACCCGCGCACCGAGGCCACCGTGAAGGTGGTCGGACTGCCCGTGCTCGGGGTCATCGGGCCGCCCTTGTCGAACTGGGAGCGGACGACCAGCGTGCGGCCCGGCGTGTGGGACAGGGTCGTCGGGATCTGCAGGGACGGATCCGTGACCGTGCGGGTCAGGCGGGCCCTGGTGCCGTCCGCGCCGAGCTGCCAGCGGGTCAGGGTGTTGGTGGTGTTGTGCGCCACGCGCAGGGTGCCGTCGGGGGAGAGGTCGAGGCCGTCGGCGGCCTTCATGTCCCGGCCGCCGAGGTCGACGCGCCGCACGGCCCCGGTGGCGAGGTCCACGCGGTACAGGTCCCCCTCCGGCATGTCGACGGCCAGCAGGTACCGCCCGGCACGGTCCGAGACGATCCCGTTGAGGCTGAAGCCGCCCGCCGGGCGGGGGCGCAGGGCCGGGGTCAGGTCGTACGCCTCGGTGAGGGGGCCGCTGCCGGCGGCCAGCTGCTCGGGGGTCACGCGGTAGATCACCCCGCGGACGCTGTCGGTCAGGTACGCGGAGCCGTCCGGGGTGATCGTCAGGTCGTTGACGAAGCGGGGTCCGCTGCCCGCCACCTCGAAGTGGGCCAGGCGGGAGCCGGTCCTGGTGTCGTAGACCGAGACCCCGGCCGTGGAGTCCGTCACCCAGAGCCGCCCCCGGGCGTCGACCCGCAGGCCGTTCGCCGTGCGGCGGCCGTCGGTCCCGGAGGGCAGGAAGACCTCGGCCTCGGCGCGGCCGGGGCGGGCCCGGTAGACGGTGCCGTCCGCGTACGAGCCCACGTAGACGGTGTGCGTACGGGCGTCGGTCGCGATGCCCTCCGGGTAGACCTTCGCGCCGGGTATCGAGAAGGCGGTGGACATCCGGGCGTCGGCCGACGCGGTGAGCGCGGACGCCGGGGCCGCTCCCAGGCAGGCCAGGGTCAGGGCGGTGGTCAGCGCGGCGGCGGGCAGGAATTTCATCACGTATCCCCAGGTGTCCTCTACTTGGCAGGTGTAGGCGAATTTATGTTAGAGCTCTAATGTGCGCAAGGGTCGTAGGATGCGGGAATGACCTCCATGGCCCCCGACGAGCGCATCGGCGCGCACATCAAGCGCGCCGAGCAGGCGCTCCTCGCGGCGAAGAACGCCGCGGTGAAGCCGGCCGCGGTAACGGTTCCGCAGTACGCCGCACTGCTCTGGCTGGCCGAGAAGCCCGGCGTCTCCGCCGCCGCGCTCGCCCGGCTGTGCGGGGTGACGCCGCCGACCATGAACACCGTCCTGAAGAACCTCCAGGAGCGCGGGCTCATCGAGCGGACCCCGCACGAGCTCCACCGCAACGTGCTGGAGACCCGCCTCACCCAGGAGGGTCGGGCGGTGATGGAGCAGGCCGACGCGGGCGCGGTGCGCGTGGAGCGGGCGCTGGCCGAGGCGTTCACCGCGGAGGAGCGGGCGCAGCTCATCGCACTGTTGGGCCGGTGCGCCGAGGTCCTCGACGGCCGACGCTGACGGCCGACCGGCGGCCGACGCCGGTGGCCGACCTCGGCGGCCGACCCCGACGTTCACCCAAGATTCCGACATGTTTTTGCCGGGATTTGGAACTGTGCGGGGCAATTCGTACATCAGGAAAAGCAGCAAGTCCTTCTGCCCGTCGGGCAGCCACGACCGTTCGGAGCGAAGTACGTGCACCAGCACCCGCAGCCCCCGGCCCCGCCCCGGCCCCACGAGGCCGAGGACTCGCAGTACCCGCAGCCGCAGCGGCCCGGCAGGTCCCGGCGCCGAATATGGATCGCCGCGGTCGTCGCCCTCGCCCTCCTCCTCGGCGCCGGCGGCTTCGCCGCATGGAAGCTCGACTGGTTCTCCGGCAACGGCGACGCGGTGACCTTCGGCAAGCAGTCCCCGTCCCCGGCCGGGTCCGAGAAGCAGACCCCGGCAGCCCCGGCGGCCTCGGCCTCGCCCACGCCGACCGGCGACCCCGACGTCCAGATGCCGAGCGGCCCGAAGTCCGACTTCAAGCAGACCACCAAGCTCGACGACGGCACGATCATCGCCAAGACCCGCCTCGCGGGTGCGAAGTCCGGCTTCGAGGGCGACGTGTGGGTGTGGGCGCCCAAGGAGTACAACGACCCGAAGTACGCCAAGAGCGCCTTCCCGGTGCTCATCGCGCTCCCCGGCGGCAACGGCTACCCGAACAACTACTGGGCCGACCGCAGCCTCGGCCTCCAGAAGGCCATCACCGAGGGCGTCCAGGCGGGCACCAGCCTCCCGTTCATCGTGATCATGCCGGTGCTCAACCCGGACAACAAGTACTACTACGACGGCGCCGACATCCCCGGCCAGCCCAAGATGGGCACCTGGATCGCCGAGGACGTCCCGGACTTCACCCGCGCCAACTTCCGTACGTACAAGTCCCGCGACGGCTGGGCCTTCATGGGCTCCTCCTCCGGCGCCTTCGTCGGCATGAAGACGCTCCTCCAGTACCCGGACAGGTTCAAGGCCGTGATCGCCAGCGGCGGCGAGATCGTCCCGGACTCCCCGCTCTGGAAGGGCCACCAGGCGGAGATGGACGCGAACAACCCCGAGGTCCTCGCCAAGAAGCTGATCGACTCCAAGGGCCCCGAGGTCTACATCAACTTCCAGATCGGCACCAAGGAGAGCGGGAAGGAGCGGATGACGAAGTTCGTGCAGACCTACGGCAAGGGGCCGGTCAAGACGACCATCCGCGACATCCAGAACGGCGAGCACAACGGCTGGCACTACGTACGGGGCATGAAGGAAGGCTCCCTGGAGTGGATCAGCAAGGTGCTGAAGGGCCCCAAGCCCGAGGCCGGCTGACCGCGCCCCGAACCGGCTGTCGAGCGCGCCCCCGACCCGACCCTCGACCGGTCGGTCGAACACCCGACCACCATCGGGTGGCGCTCGACACGTCACGCCCGTCCCAGGCAACCCGTCCCGTCGTTCATACCTCTGACAGGGGTGTAAGGGGGACCGAACGGTCCGACCGGCGCTCCGAGGTGAGCACCGGAGAGGGAACGGGACAAATTCCGTGCAGTATGACCAGCAAGGCGACGGCGGCCCCACGACCAAGGGCGGCCGTCGCCCCAAGCGCCTGCGCCTGCTTCTGATCGGAGGCGGGCTCGCGTTCGTCCTGACCGCCGGCGGCGGAGCGGCAGCGTACAAGTACGGCCTCTTCTCGGACATAGGGGAACCGGTGTCCTTCGGGAAGGTGCAGAAGACCTCCACCGCCGCCGCGGTGTCCGAGGCGCCGCCGGGGGTGCGGATGCCGACCGGGCCGAAGGCCCAGTTCACCCGTACGAGCCGGCTGCCGGACGGCACCCAGATCGGGAAGACCACCCTCACCGGGGCGAAGTCCGGGTTCACGGGTGACGTGTGGGTGTGGGTGCCGAAGGAGTACGACGAGCCGAGGTACGCCAAGAGCGCCTTCCCGGTGCTGATCTCCCTGCCCGGCGGCCGCGGCTACCCCACGAACTACTGGGGCACGGGACCCGGCCTCGGCCTGCAGAAGGCCGTCGCCGACGGGGCGAAGTCGGGCAAGAGCCTGCCCTTCATCCTGATCATGCCGGTGCACAACGCCGACACCAAGCACCACTTCGATGCCTCCGACATCCCCGGCCAGCCCAAGATGGGCACCTGGATGGTCGAAGACGTCCCGGATTTCACGAAGGCCAATTTCCGGACCTTCACCTCCCGCGACGGCTGGGCCTTCATGGGGTCCTCGGCGGGCGGCTTCGGCGCCTTCAAGCACGTCCTGAAGTACCCCGACCGCTTCAAGGCGGCCATCGCGAGCGGGGTCGACATCGTCCCCGATTCCCCGCTGTGGAACGGGAACACGCAGGCCATGGACTTGGACAACCCGGAGAAGCTCGCCGAGAAGCTGATCAACGCGGGCGGCCCGGACGTCTACATCAACTTCCAGATCGGCACCGCGGAGACCGGCCGCGAAAAGGCCGAGAAGTTCATGCAGGACTACGGCAAGGGTCCCGTGCACACCACGCTCCAGGTGATCCAGGATGGTGAGCACAACGGGAAGTCGTACGTTCGCGGCATGAGGGAGGGCGCGCTGGAGTGGATCAGCAAGGTGATGTCCGCGCCGACCCCCGATCCCACCGTGCGATGAGCCGTGCGGTGAAGGGGGCCTCGGTGGCCGCCGTGGTGGGGATCGCGGCGGTGTGCGCCGTCGCGTTCCTGAAGTCGCCCGGCGACCGGCTCGTGCTCCCCTTCCCCACCGTCGGCGTGCTCATGGCGGGCGGCGAGCACTGGTGCACGGCGAGCGTCGTCGACAGCCCGAAGGGCAACGTCGTCGCCACCGCCGCGCACTGCGTGGCCCCGGCCGGCGAGGCCGGGCAACCGGGCGAGGTCGCCCACGACGGCCTGGCCATCGGAGAGCTCGCCTTCGCCCCCGCCTTCTCCGGCGAGGGCGCCGGCACCCAGCCCCTGGGGGTGTGGAAGGTCCGCTCGATCCACGTCGACGACCGTTGGACGAAGTGGGGCGAGGAGACCGCCGACTTCGCCTTCCTCACCCTCGCGCCGGACGAGGACGGGCGCAGCGTGCAGGAGGCCGTCGGCGGGGCGGCGGAGGCCCCGAAACCCGAATGGACCTCGGGCTACGACCGGGACGTGACCGTCGTCGGCTACCCGGAGTCCGATCACAACCCGAAGAACAAGCCCGTCTCCTGCACGACGCAGACCCGGCACGACGACAACGACCCCGACATGCTCTACATGAGCTGCGCGGGTTTCTGGACGGGCACCAGCGGCAGCCCCTGGATCGCCGACCGCGGCGGTCCGGGGCATCCCGGCCGGCTGATCGGAGTGCTGAGCGGCGGGGACACGGACGTGGACTCCACGGCGGCACTGTTCGACGAGCGGGCGAAGGCCCTGTACGAGCGGGCGGCCCGGGGCTGAGCGGGCGCGCGTGCCCGCTCCCGGCTACTTCTTGCGCTCCGTACCGACGATCACGCCCACCGCCGCCACGACGACCGCGCCGCCCACCACGATCGGCCAGGTCAGCGCCTCGTCGAGGATCAGCCATCCCAGTACGACGGCGACCACCGGATTGACGTACGCGTACGTGGACACCAGCGACAGCGGCGCGGCCTGGAGCAGCCACACGTACGCCGTGAAGCCGACGAGCGAGCCGAAGACGACCAGGTAGCCGAGGGCCAGCCAGGAGGCGGTGGAGTAGGCCGCAGGGTCCAGACCGCGGTGCTCGCCGCGCACCAGGCCGACCACCACGCCGCCGATCCCGCCCGCGAGCATCTGGTACGCGCTGCCCGTGAAGGGGTTGCCCGGCAGGGACAGCTTCGACGCGGAGAACGAGCCCAGCGACCACAGCACCGAGCCCGCCACCACCAGCAGCACCCCGGACAGCCGCACGGCCCCGCCGATGCCCGGGCTGGTCAGCACCGCGAGCCCGGCCAGCCCCACCAGGACCCCGCCCAGGGTGCGCCGCGGGGGCCGGTCCCCGGTGCCCGCCCGCAGCACCACCACCCACATCGGCACCGCCGCGACCAGCAGGGCGGCCAGCCCGGAGGGCACGGAGGTCTCGGCGAGCACGACCAGGCCGTTCCCGCCGAGGATCAGCAGCAGGCCGACCAGGACCGCCGAGGCCACCTGGGCCCGGGTGGCCTTGAGCGCGGCCGGGCCGAACCGCCAGGCGACGGCGGCGACCAGCAGCAGGCCGGCGGTGATGAAGCGGGCTCCGGCGGAGAGGAAGGGCGGCATGGTCTCGACGACGACCCGGATGCCGAGGTAGGTCGAACCCCACACCACGTAGACGAGGGCGAGGGCGGTCCAGACGGCCGCGGCCGGGGCCGTCGTGGCCTTGACCGTGCTGCCCTCCCTCGCAGGAGCTGATGTGCGCATGACGAGATCCTATGGTCGTCGGCCCGTCCTCAGCCCTTGAGGAGGCCGTTCAGCTCGCCGTACGGCAGTGCGTGGGAGAGCGTGCCGTAGGTACCGCCGGAGAGCAGCTCCTCGGTGGCCCGCCGGACCACGGCGTACGCGGCCTCCGCGACCCAGGAGCCGAGGCTCACGCGGCAGACGCCGAGGGCGCCGAGCTCGGCGACGCCGGGGGCGTCGGGGCCGGCGAGGACGTTCAGCGGGGCGTCGATGCCCTTCGCGAGCTCCGCGACGGTGGCCGGATCGGTGACGCCGGGCACGAAGACGCCGGTGGCTCCGGCGCGGAGGTAGGCGGCGGCGCGGGTGAGGGTCTCGTCGAGACGGGTCGCCGGGTCGCCGAGGCCGAAGAGGTACGTGTCGATGCGGGCGTTGACGTAGAGCGGGACCCCGGCGGCGTCGGCGGCGGAGCGGGCCGCTGCGAGGCGCTCCGCGTGGTCGGCGGGGGCGCGGCGGCCGTCCTCGATGTTGACGCCGACCGCGCCGGCGGCCAGGACTCCGGCGACGGTCTCGGCGACGCCGGCGGGGTCGGCTCCGAAGCCGCCTTCGATGTCGGCGGTGACGGGCACGGAGACGGCGGACGCCACCCGGGCCACGAGGTCGAGGGCACGGTCGCGGGCCAGGGCGTCACCGTCGGGGGAGCCGAGCGACCAGGCGACGCCCGCGCTGGTGGTGGCGACGGCGCTCGCACCGGCCGCCTCGACGATCCGGGCGGAGGCGACGTCCCAGGCGTTGGCGAGGGCGAGGGGGGAGGCGGGGGTGTGCAGGGCCGCGAACGCGGTTGCCTTGGCGGTGAGTTCGGGGTGCGTGATGGTCATGCCCCCACCCCATCACGCGGGGCGTCGGGAGGCTCGCGGATTTCCGACACGTACCCCCACCGCCGATCCTCCACCCCGGCCCCCGCTCCTCGAACGCCGGCGGGGCTGGATGTCCGCCGGGGGAGCCGCACCTGGGTGGCGGCAGGGGCGGAATCCAGCCCCTCCGGCGTTTGAGGAGCGGGTCCGGGCGGAGCCCAGGGAGCCGCGCAGCGGCGTGCCTTCGGCCGCGCCCGGGAGACCGGCAGGGCGCGTTCCAGCCCCTCCGGCGTTCGAGGAGCGGGGTCCGGGGCGGAGCCCAGGGGGCGTACGGCGGCGGGGTCAGGCGGGGAGGCCCGTCTTGGCGCCCGCCCCGCACAGGGGGACGATCGCCGTGCGGCCCCGCAGGGGGTCGTCCGGGGCGCCCGGCCCCACGGCCGCCCAGCACGCGGCGGCCGTCGGTTCCACGAACAGCCCGCGCCGCGCCAGGTCCCGCTGGGCCTCCCGGAGCCGGTCGTCCGGGACCGTCAGGAACGTGCCCCCTGACGTGCGGACCGCCGCCAGGATCTGCCGGGCCCGCGGCGGCGCGGGGATCGCGATCCCCTCCGCCAGGGTGGGGAGCTGCGGCACCGGCGCCGCCTCCTCCGCACCCGCCGCGAAGGCCGCCGCCAGCGGGGCCACCGCCGCCGACTGGACCGCGATCAGCGCCGGCGGCCGTACGCCCCGCGCGGCCAGCTCCTCCACCGCCAGCGCCGCCCCCAGCAGGAGGGTGCCGTTGCCGACGGGGACGACCAGCGCGTCCGGGAGGCGGCCGCCGAGCTCCTCCCAGATCTCGTACACGTACGTCTTCGTGCCGTGCAGGAAGTAGGGGTTGAAGACGTGGCTCGCGTAGAAGACGCCCGGCCGGTCGGCGGCGCTCCGCGCGGCCTCCGCCGCGGCCTCCCGGCCGCCCGGGACCACCCGTACGGCCGCTCCGTGCGCCCGCATCTGTTCCGTCTTCTTCTCCGAAGTGCCCTCGGGCACGAAAACTTCACAATCGAGTCCGGCCCGCGCGCAGTACGCCGCCACCGACGTCCCCGCGTTGCCGCTGCTGTCCGCCACGACCCGTTCCGGGGCCAGTCTCCTGGCCAGTTCCGCGAGCATCACGGCGCCCCGGTCCTTGAACGACAGGGTCGGCATCAGGAAGTCGAGTTTGGCGTGAACCCGTTCCGCCAGCGGCACCAGCGGAGTGTGCCCCTCCGCCAGCGAGACGGAGAACGCCCCCGGCAGGGGGAGCACGGCGCCGTACCGCCACAGCGAGTTCGGTCCGGAGGCCGGTTCCAGCGGGCCGGCCGGATCAGGTGCGAAGTCGAGGTCCCACGGGCCGTCGCACGCCGGGCAGCACCAGGGTGCCGTCCGGGCGTCGGCGCGCGTGCCGTCCTCGGGGCAGACGTAACCGGGTAGTGCGTGGGTCATGTGCGGAGCGCCTTTGCTCGTTCATGGCATGCGTATGGCACGGATGTTACGTCTCCGCAGTCCTCTTGTGGGTGCTGCGGAGGTGGGTCAACCTTTCGGTGGCGACAGCCCGTTGGGCCGAATGCTTTGTCATGAGCATGGCTGGAATGGGAATTCTTGCGGCTCGTTCCGACGGCGGCCGCGTGCCCCACCCCCCGCAACGCACCACCGACGAGGAGGACCCTCAATGTCCGTGCGTCACACCCGCCGGAAGCTCGCCGGCCTCAGCGTGACCGCCTTGGCGGCCCTCGCGCTCGGCGCCGCCGCCGCGTTACCCGCCTCGGCGGCGGACAGCGGCGCGCTCGGCGTCATCGAGAACGCGGGCGCCCCCGGCTCCGTGTCCGGCAGCTACATCGTGACCCTGAAGGACTCCGCCGCCCGCTCGACCGCCGACAGCGGCAAGGCCGTCGCCAAGCGGTACGGGGCCCGGATCGACCGGACCTACAGCGCCGCCCTCAACGGCTACTCCGTCGAGGTGTCCGAGACCCAGGCCAGGAAGCTCGCCGCGGACCCGGCGGTCAAGTCGGTCGTGCAGAACCGCGTCTTCACCATCGACGGCGCCGAGGGCACCCAGCCCAGCCCGCCGTCCTGGGGCCTGGACCGCATCGACCAGCGCGCGCTCCCGCTGAACCAGAGCTACACCTACCCGGACAAGGCCGGCGAGGGCGTCACCGCGTACATCATCGACACCGGTGTCCGCATCACCCACCAGGACCTCGGCGGCCGAGCCTCCTACGGCTACGACGCCATCGACAACGACAACACCGCCCAGGACGGCCACGGCCACGGCACGCACGTCGCCGGCACCGTCGCGGGCAACACGTACGGCGTGGCGAAGAAGGCCAAGATCGTCGGGGTCCGCGTCCTCGACAACAACGGCTCCGGTACGACCGCGCAGGTCGTCGCCGGCATCGACTGGGTGACGCGGAACGCCGTCAAGCCTGCCGTGGCCAACATGTCGCTGGGCGGCGGCGCCGACTCCGCGCTCGACACCGCCGTACGCAACTCCATAGCCTCCGGCATCACCTACGGCGTCGCGGCGGGCAACGAGTCCACCGACGCCTCCACCAAGTCCCCGGCGCGCGTCGCCGAGGCCATCACGGTCGGCGCGACCACCAACACCGACGCGAAGGCCAGTTACTCCAACTACGGCAGCATCCTGGACATCTTCGCTCCGGGCTCCTCGATCACCTCCTCGTGGGGCACCGGGGACACCGCCACCAACACCATCTCCGGCACCTCGATGGCCACGCCGCACGTCGTGGGCGCGGCCGCGCTGTACCTGTCGCAGAACCCGGCGAGCACCCCGGCGCAGGTCCGTGACGGCCTGGTGAACGCGGCCACCCCGAACGTGGTGACGGGCCCCGGAACGGGCTCCCCGAACCGGCTGCTCTACGTCGGCACCGGCGGCACCGTCCCGCCCGGCCCGCGGTTCGAGAACACCGCCGACTACGCGATCAACGACAACGCCACCGTCGAGTCGCCGATCACCGTCAGCGGGGTCTCCGGCAACGCCCCGGCGACGCTGAGCGTCCCGGTCGACATCAAGCACACCTACATCGGTGACCTCAAGGTCGACCTGATCGCACCCGACGGCAGCGTCTACAACCTGCACAACCGGGCCGGCGGCAGCGCGGACAACATCATCCAGACCTTCACCGTGAACGCCTCGTCGGAGGTCGCCAACGGCGTCTGGAAGCTCCGGGTGAGCGACAACGCGAACATCGACACCGGGAAGATCGACTCCTGGGCGCTCCAGTTCTGAGGAACCGGAGCTCGGCAGGTGCGTGAGCGGTGAGCGGGGCGGGGGCGACCGGAGGGCCGGTCGCCCCCGCTGCGTACTATGCGCGCGTCGTTCGCGCCCCCCCCGTGATGGAGTCCGCCCCTGTGAGCACCCCGCCGATACCGCCGCCCGGACCGGGCAACCCCTGGGCCCCGCCCTCCCCGCAGCCGGGCTGGGGCCTGCCGCCCGGGTACGGGCAACAGCCGCCGCGACTCAACGGATTCGCGCTCGCCTCGCTCCTCGTCGGCCTGCTGTGCCTGCCGCCGCTCGGCATCGTCTTCGGTGTCGTGGCCCTCGTGCAGATCTCGAAGAAGGGTGAGAAGGGCAAGGCCCTGGCGATCGTCGGCCTGGTGGTGTCGGTGCTGATGACGGGCGTCGTGGTCCTCTCCGCGGACCGGGTCGCGACGGCGTTCCGCGACCGGCTGGCGGCGGTGAACGAGCTCACCGACGTGGAGGGCGAGCTCACGGACTTCGACGACCTGCGGGCGGGTGACTGCTTCAACGTCCCGGGCGGGGACCTGATGGAGGACCACCCCCTGACGTACAAGACCGACTGCGCGCTGGTGCACCACGGCGAGGTCACCGAGTCGAAGGCGATGGACCCGAAGGCGCCCATCGAGTCGGCCGAGGCGGACCTGGCCTTCGAGGACGAGTGCTGGAAGGCGCAGGACGCGTACGCGATGGACAGCTGGGCCCTGCCCGCCTACGCGGAGATGTTCTACTTCGCGCCCTCGCGCGAGTCCTGGCGGCTGGGCGACCGGCGGCTGCTGTGCGTGATCGGGACGACGGAGGAGGACCACCGGGGCAGCCTGCGCCAGGACGCCGGAACGCTGAAACCCGAGCAGGCGGCCTTCCTGCGGGCGGCGAACGCCGTCGAGTTCGTCCTGAGCAGGCCCCCTGACGAGGAGGTCGAGGAGGCCCTCGCCGAGCACCGGGCGTGGGCGGGGGAGGTGTCCTCGGCGCTGGGTGAGGAGGCCAAGGTGGTCGAGGGCCACGCGGCGCTGCCGGGGATGGACAAGGCCGCCCGAGCGCAGCTGGGGGAGATCGAGGCGGCGCGTGCCGCGTGGCAGCGCGCCGCGCAGGCGAAGACGGTGCCGGAGTTCTACAAGCAGTGGGACGCGGCGGCGGGGGCGATGCTGCCGGAGACCGAGCGGGCGCTGCGCGGGGCGTACGGGCTGTCGACGCGGATCCCGCCGTGGCTGGAGGAGGACCCGGACGACTCGGGGTCCGAATCGGTCGGCCGGGGGCCGTCGCACCAGTCGGTGTAGCCGGTGCGGGGTGCGGGGCGCGGGCGGGTTCGAGGCCTTCTTCGGTAACGCGCGGTAACGGGTTTGGGTGACCAGGCTTCATCACTTCGGGTGAAACTCTGGCCCTTGCTTGCGGTATTCAACCGTCGGTTGCCAGGGTGTGGCTGTCTGTCAACCTGATGGGAGTGGCCAGTGACTTTCGGTGAGCAGCCGGCCTATCTGCGCGTGGCCGGGGATCTGCGACAGAAGATCGTCGACGGTTCCCTGCCCCCGCACGCCCGGCTCCCCTCGCAGGCCCGCATCCGCGAGGAGTACGGGGTCTCCGACACCGTGGCGCTGGAGGCGCGCAAGGTCCTCATGGCGGAGGGCCTGGTCGAGGGCCGGTCCGGGTCCGGTACGTACGTGCGAGAACAGCCGGTCCCGCGGCGGGTCGCCCGCTCCGGCTACCGGACGGGCGGCGCGTCGACGCCGTTCCGCCAGGAGCAGGCGGACGCGGCCGCGCGGGGCACGTGGGAGTCGAACAGCGAGCAGACGGGCGCACCGACGGAGATCGCGAAGAGGCTGGGCATCGAGCCGGGCGAGCGGGTGATGCGGACCCGGTACGTCTTCCGCGACGCGGGGGAGACGATGATGCTGTCCACCTCCTGGGAGCCGCTCGCCGTGACCGGCCGGACCCCGGTGATGCTCCCCGAGGAGGGGCCGCTGGGCGGCTCGGGGGTGGTGGACCGGATGGCCGCGATCGACGTGGTCGTGGACAACGTGCTCGAGGAGGTCGGCGCACGGCCGGGCCTGGCCGAGGAGATCCAACTGCTGGGAGGCGTCCCCGGGCACGTGGTGCTGGTGATCGGCCGCACGTACTACGCGTCGGGCCGTGCGGTGGAGACCGCGGACGTGGTGGTCCCGGCGGACCGGTACCGGCTGTCGTACCACTTGCCGGTGCGGTGACGCTCCCGCTCGGGTGGGCCGCCGCGCGAGGGTGCGGCGCCGCTGCCGGGGCTCTGCCCCGGACAGCGGACAGGGCATTCGGGGGGTGTAACCCACGGGCAACGCGCAAGAGTGATGGATCGTCACATGGGCGGCCTACCTTCCGGCGGTATGACCGACACCGCCACCACCCCCGCCCCCGAGAAGCCGGCGGCCCGCCACTACGCCAAGCTCGCCGCCGACGAGAGCCGGGAGGACTACTCCCTCAGATACGCGCCCCACTCCTTCCGCCGCTGGGGCCCCGGCACCGTCGCCGGCACCGCCCTCGGCGGGATCGCCTACCTCGCCGACTTCGCCATCGGCGCGTCCATCGTCTTCGCGTACGGATTCACCAGCGGCGCCGCCGCGATCCTGGCCGCCGCCGTGGTCATCTTCCTGACCGGCATCCCGATCGCCCGCGCGTGCGCCACGTACGGCCTGGACATGGACCTCGTCACCCGCGGCGCCGGCTTCGGGTACTTCGGGTCCACCCTGACCTCGCTCATCTACGCCTCGTTCACCTTCATCTTCTTCGCCCTCGAAGGCTCGATCATGGCCCAGGCCATGCACCAGGCGGTCGGCCTCCCGCTGGAGGTCGGGTACCTCCTCACCACCCTCGTGGTGATCCCGATCGTGTTCAAGGGCATGGGCGCGCTCGCCAAGGTGCAGGCCTGGACCCAGCCCGTCTGGCTGATCGGGCTCGTGCTGCCCTTCGTGGTGCTCGCCTTCCACGCGCCCGACGCGTGGGGCGCCTTCGCCGACTTCGGCGGGACGCAGGGCGCCGGGTCCGGGTTCTCGTGGATCGGCTTCGGGTTCGGGACCGGCATCGCGCTCTCCCTCATCGCGCAGATCGGGGAGCAGGCCGACTACCTGCGGTTCATGCCCGCCAAGACCCCCGCCAACAGCCGCCGGTGGAACCTCGCCGTGCTCGCCGCCGGACCCGGCTGGGTGATCATCGGCGCCGCCAAGCAGCTCGGCGGCGCGTTCCTCGCCTTCGTCGCCCTGGAAGCGGTCGGCCGGACGCACGCGCTGGAGCCGATCGCCCCGCAGATCGAGGCCCTGCGCCCCTGGCTCGGCGGCCTCGCGCTGCCCGCCGCCGCGCTCTTCGTGATCGTCTCGCAGATCAAGATCAACGTCACGAACGCCTACAGCGGCTCGCTGTCCTGGTCGAACTTCTTCTCCCGCGTCACCCACCGCCACCCGGGCCGGGTCTGGTACATCTTCCTCAACCTCGGCATCGCGCTGACGCTGATGGAGCTGAACATGTTCGCGATGCTGGGCAAGCTGCTGGGCTTCTACTCCAACGTGGGCATCGCCTGGATCGCGGCGGTCGCCGCCGACCTCGTCATCAACAAGCGGCTCGGAATCAGCCCGCCGTACATCGAGTTCAAGCGCGCGTACCTGTACGCCGTCAACCCGGCGGGTTTCGGCGCGATGGTGATCGCCTCCACCGTCTCGATCCTCGCGTTCTTCGGATTGTTCGGTACGTACGCCGAGGCCTTCTCCACCTTCATCGCGGCCGGGCTGGCCCTCCTGCTGTGCCCGCTGATCGCCTGGATGACCAGGGGGAAGTACTACCTGGCCCGGCCGAACACCGTGAACGGGCCGGACGTGACGGTCGAGGACGTCACCGCCACGCACGTATGCGCCGTCTGCGAGACGGCGTACGAACTCCCCGACATCGCGGACTGCCCCGTGCAGACGGGCCCGATCTGCTCCCTCTGCTGCTCCCTCGACGCGACCTGCGGTGACGTCTGCCGCAAGGGGACGGCGGGTGGCGCGGTGATCCTGCCGATGCCCTCCGTGCCGCCCGCGCGCCCCGTCTGAACCGGCGCGCACGGCCCACTCGTACACATGGCCGGATGCGTACGCCCGCCAGGTACCTCTTCGTGAAAATCCGTATCCGCTCGGTAAAGGTCGGGCGTAAGCTCGGGCATATGCGCAATGCGGTTTCCCGGGCAGATACGTCGGCGGAGGGTGAAACGCGATGAACGACAGCGGTGCCCTGCTCCCATGGCTGGTCATACGTCAGGACGACAACGGCAACCGCTACCGGGTGGGCCGGTACCCCACCCGGGCCGAGGCCCAGAAGGTCGCCGACAGCCTCGACGACCGAGGACACAAGCAGCTCTACTGGGTCGAGCGGATCGGCCAGACCGCCACGACGAACTGAGCACGTACCGAGCACATACCGAGCGCGAGCGTCGGTACCCACGGCGCCGGCATAGGCTCCGCCCATGACTGTACGAGTGGTCGTGGGCGGAGCCCTTTGTCATGAGGGGCGCCTGCTGGCCGCCCGACGCAGCGCGCCACCGGAGCTCGCCGGGCGCTGGGAGCTGCCCGGAGGCAAGGCCGAGCCGGGTGAGTCCGTCCCCGAGGCGCTGGTGCGCGAACTGCGCGAGGAGCTCGGCGTCGAGGTCGAGCCGCTGGAGCGGATCCCGGGGGAGTGGCCGCTGAAGCCCGGCCTCGTACTGCACGTGTGGACGGCCAGGTTGCTCGCCGGGGTGCCCGCGCCGCTGGAGGACCACGACGAACTGCGCTGGCTCGGGCCGCAGGAGCTGGAGTCGGTGGACTGGCTCGACCAGGACCGGCCCGCGGTCGCCGAGGCCGGCCGCCGGTTGCGGGGCGTGAGCGGCGAGGGGGCCGGAGACCCGGCGGGGGTCGGCGACGGGCGCGACGGGGGCGCATGACGCTCACGCACTGGGCCGTCCGCGCCACAGTGCGCCGGTGGGCGGGGGTCGGGTGGTACGACGCCTCAAATATCGGGTATGTCGCTATTAGTCCCTATCTCGTCCCTCTTTCGTCACAGACGAACCGGACTGGGGTCGCTGATGGCCCGGGAAGTGATCGGCGTGATCGACACAGACGGTGAGCGTGCCGAATGGGCCTTCCCCGCCGAGCCCGGTGCCGTCCGCACCGCCCGTCACGCCGTGCGCGGCACGCTCCGCGACTGGGGTCTGGAATCCGTGGGCGACGTGACCGTCCTGCTGGTCAGCGAACTCGTCACCAACTCCCTCCGGTACGCCTCCGGCCCCATCGGGGTCCGGCTGGTACGACAGGATCAAGCCGCCGCCGGCCCGGCGGGCGGGCCCGCGCTGCTCGTGGAGGTTTCCGATCCGCTTCCGGATCCGCCCCGGGAACGGGTCGCGCAACCCGACGACGAAGGGGGCCGCGGCCTGCACCTCGTCGCCGCCTCCTCGCAGCGTTGGGGGACCCGTCACGGGAAATCGGGCAAGACCGTGTGGTTCGAGTTGGCTCTTCCTGGTGAGTAACAAGGTGAGATCACGTGACGTGGCTCGAAACTAACGGGACCTTTTTGTGATCGTGAACGCCGTGCCGAGCAGGGCCGTGGTGCTGAATACTGCGGTCATGGCCGGTCCGGTTGCGGTGAGCTGGAGGGGACGGTCGCGTGAGCGAGATACCTGCGCAGGCACATCAGACCAACATGCCTCGCGAGACATGGCACGACGCCCTGTGGCACAGCAGTCCACCTGGCTCGATATATGACTACATAAAGGTCGCATCGTTCTCGATCGGGCCGGACGGGCTCATCGAACAGTGGAGCCTGCGTGCCGAGGAACTCTTCGGGCTGCCCGCTTCCCAGGCCGTCGGCCGGGACCCGGTCGACGCCTTCATGCCGCCCGAGCTCCGGGCCGACGCCCACCGCAGGGTGTCCGAAATCCTCGACGGCAAAGAGTGGACCGGCCTGATCCCGTTCCGGATCCCGGGCGGCGGCGGCGCACACGGGGTCGCGGAGATCTACGTGATGCCGACCCAGACCGAAACCGACGAGCGGGCCGCGCTGTGCGTCGTCGTGGACGTACGCGCGCTGCGGCGCATCGAATCCGATCTTGCGGCTTCTCAGGCGATTTTCGGCCAATCTCCTTTCGGTTTCCTCCTCTTCGGCACCGACCTCACCGTGCAGCGCGCCAACCGCCGCTTCGCCACCGTCTTCGGGGGCGCGGCCGAGGAGCACCGGGGCCGGACCGTCCACGACTACCTGCCCCGCGACGAGGCCGACCGGATGGCCGAGGCACTGCGCCGCGTCCTGGAGACGGGGGACTCCGTCACCGACCTGCGGATCACCGGAGCGGCCCCCGGCAGCCGGGAGAACCGCCACTGGTCCATCAACCTCTACCGGGTGCACGGCGGCAGCGGCCGGCCCATCGGGGTCGCCGGCATCGGCACCGACGTCACCCGCCGCCACCTCGCGGCCCGCGAGGCCGCCGGAGTACGCCGCAACCTCGCCCTGCTCAACGAGGCCGGGCACCGCATCGGCAACTCCCTCGACCTGGAGACCACCGCCCGCGAACTCCTCGACGTCACCGTCCCCGGCTTCTGCGACCTGGCCGCCGTCGACCTCTACCAGGCGCTGCTGCTCGGCGACGACGACCGCCCCGCCCGGCCGCAGGGCCCCGGCGTGCCCAGCCTGCCCGGCCAGGGGCCGGGCCGTGCCCCGTCCGCGGCCCTGCGCCGGGTCGCCTTCGCCTCGGCGGTCTCGGACGCGCCGCTGTCCGGGCCGGGCGCGCTGGTCTCCGTGGGGGAGATCCACCGCTACCCGGCGGCCTCGCCGGGCGCGCTCGCCCTGCGCACCGCGCGGCCCCGGCTGATCGAGGGCGGCGGGGCGGACGACCTCGTGCAGTCCACGCTGGTCGTGCCGCTGGTCGCCCACGACACGGTGGTCGGGCTCGCGCAGTTCTCCCGTACCAAGGGCAGCGAACCCTTCGGCGAACGGGACCGGGCGGTCGCGGTGGAACTCGCCGCCCGGGCCGCCGTGTGCATAGACAACGCACGGCTCTACCGGCGCGAGCACGAGCGGGCGTTGATACTCCAGCGCAGCCTGCTGCCCCCCGGCGACCCGGAGGCCGCCGGCCTGGACATCGCCTGCCGCTACCTGCCCGGCAACGCGGCCACCGAGGTCGGCGGGGACTGGTTCGACGTCATCGAACTGCCCGGCCACCGCACCGCGCTCGTCGTCGGCGACGTCATGGGCCGCGGCCTGCGGGCCGCGGTCGCGATGGGCGAACTGCGGACCGCCGTACGGACCCTCGCGCTGCTGGACCTCGAACCGGCGGAGGTGCTGGCAGCGCTCGACGAGATCGCGCGCGGCCTCGGCGCCCCCGGCGGATCCCAGCAGGCCTCCCGTGCCGCGCTGCACTCGCGGGACGCCGACCGCTCCGAGGTGTACCTCGCCACCTGCGTGTACGCCGTCTACGACCCGGTGACCCGGCGCTGCACCATCGCCAACGCGGGCCACATGCCGCCGGTGCTGGTGGAGCCCCCGGACGAGGCCGGCAAGCCGAGGCCGGCGCTGCTGCTGGAAGTACCGCCGGGCATGCCGCTCGGGGTGGGCGGCGAGCCCTTCGAGGAGGTCGAGGTGGAACTCCCCGAGGGCGCGTTGTTGGCCCTCTACACCGACGGCCTGGTCGAATCCCGCGACCACCCCCTGGAGGAGGGCCTGCGGGGCCTGCGCGAGGCCCTCGCCGACCCGGTCCGCCCGCTGGAGGACGTCTGCGACCACGTCCTGAACACCCTCGACACCCGGCACGGCGAGGACGACATCGCCCTCCTCATGGCTCGGGTGCAGGGCCTGCCGATCGACGCCGTCGGCGACTGGCAGCTGCCGAGGGAGGCCCGCTCGGTGGGCCGCGCCCGGGAACTGGCCCGGGCGAAACTGCCGGCGTGGGGCCTGGAGGGTCTGCTGGACACCACCGAACTCCTGGTCAGTGAACTCGTCACCAACGCCCTGCGCTACGGAGAGGGCGAGATCAGACTCCGCCTGCTCCTCGACCGCACCCTGGTGTGCGAGGTCTGGGACGCGAACCTGGTCCAACCCAGGCGGCGCCGGGCCCGCGACACGGACGAGGGCGGCCGGGGCCTGCAACTGGTCGGCCTGTTGTCGGCGGGCTGGGGCACGCGGCGGACCCACCGGGGCAAGACGGTGTGGTTCGAACTCCCCCTGCCGGGGGCGACGGCGGAGGCGGTGGCGGAACTCTCGGCGGAGCAGCTCCTGAACATGTACGGATAACGAGTGGCGGGTGCCGCGCCGCGGCGGGCAGGGTACGGGGCGATGAGTGACGAAGACACGACCCCGTACGCCCACCACGACTCGCTGCGCGGGCTGCTCCAGCGAGGCCGCGGCCTGGGCGCCGTACGGGCCGTCCAGGACCCGGCGGCGGCCGCGCCGCACGTCTACGAGGTGATCCGGCGGGACTGGCGCTGGGACGGGAGCGACCACCGCGCGCTCTACCACGCACGACTGCTCCGGGACCTCGGGCTGTCCCCCGCACCGGTGGTGGCGCAGCTCACGGCCGCAGACGGGGGCGACTGCGTGCTCGCGATCGAAGTGCTGGAACTGCTCGCCGTCGCGGGATCCGAGGAGGCGAGGGACGGGCTGCGGGCCCACGTACGGGAGGGCGCGCACTGGATCGACGTACTGGAATCGGTCGCCGACGTCTGGCCCGTCGAGTGGTGGGAGGACCTGGGCGAGGTCGCCCGGTCCCGGATGGGCCGGGAAGCGCAGCCGCCATGGCCGTGCGAGCCGTGGATCCGCTTCGGGATCGAGACGCAGGTCTTCCGGGCCCTGCCCGCGGCGGACTTCGGTGACCGGAGCGACGAACAACTGCTCGGCCTGCTGGCCGACCCCCGTGGTGCCGACGGCGACAAGGTGGCCGTGCTGCGCGAACTTGCCCGACGTACCCCGAACGAAGGACTGATCCCGCTCGTGCCCGGGCTCGGCACCTCGGACGGCCGACGACCGCTGCCCGTCCTCGCCCGCGCCGTCGAGGGTCTCGGCGCCCTCGCCGTGCCCGCCGCGCGGAGGTGGGCCCAGGACGGGCGGGAGTGGTTGGCCGGGCTGGGGGCGGACGTACTGCGCGATCACCTCGGCCCCGAGGTGATCCCGCAGCTCGTGGCGGAACTGGCGGAGCAGTGGCGGGAGCGGACCTGGTGCGGCCCCGACAGGACCGCGAAGCAGCTTGCCCGCTTCGGTCCGGACGCGGCCGGGGCCGTGCCGGTGCTGCGGCGGTTCTGGCTGCACACCCCGCACTCCTGGGAACGGCCCGCCTATCTGGAGGCGCTCGCCGCCATCGACCCGGACGGCCTGGATTACACGCACACCGAGTCGCTTTGGGACTGCGAGGAGGAGGCGCGGCTGTCGGCCATCGCGCGGGCGCCGGGCGGCCGGGAGAACGTGGCCCGGATCGAGGTCCTGCGGGACGACCCGATGGAGTCCCCCGAGGTCCGCACGGCCGCCGCCGTCCGCCTGGCCGGTCCCCGTGGCTGACCGCCGCTGCCGGGGCGCTGCCCCCGGGAACGGTGGAAGAGGGGTCCCCCGGACGGAGTCTGGGGGACGGTAGGGGACGGGCCCCGCGCAGCGGCGGCCCCGCCCCCACCGGGAGGGTCAGGCCGCTCGGGACTGCTTGAGTGCAGCGAGCCTGGCCTCGATCTCCGACGTCTTGCCCAGGTCCTCCAGGGACTCGAACTGCGCGTCCAGGGAGGACGCGGCCAGTTCCTGCTTGCCCAACGCCATCGCCTCCTCCCGCCGCACCTTCTCCTCGAAGCGGTGCAGATCGCTCGTCGGGTCCATCACGTCGATGTTCTTCACCGCGTCCATCATCGTGTTCTGCGCCTGCGCGGTCCTGGCCCGCGCCACCAGCTCGTCCCGCTTCGCCTGGAGCTCCGTCAGCTTGTTCTTCATCGAGTCCAGGCCCGCCTTGAGCTTGTCCACGACCTCCGTCTGGGCGGCGATCGTCGGCTCCGCGGTCTTCGCCTCCTTCTCCGACTGGATCTGCCGGCCCAGCGCCACCTTCGCGAGGTTGTCGAACTTGTCGGCGTCCGCCGCCGCGCCCCCGGCCCGCAGTTCGTCGGCCTTCTTGCTCGCCGCGAGGGCCTTGGCGCCCCACTCGGCGGCGGCACCCACGTCCTCCGCGTGGTCCGCCTCCAGCATCCGGAGGTTGCCGATCGTCGTCGCGACGGCCTGCTCCGCCTCCGAGATGTTGTTCGTGTAGTCGCGGATCAGCTGGTCCAGCATCTTCTGCGGGTCCTCGGCCTGGTCCAGCAGGGCGTTGATGTTGGCCTTGGCGAGCTGGGTGACGCGGCCGAGGATGGTCTGCTTGCTCATCTGGTTCTCTCCTGGCTGAGGGTGATGGTCCTTTGCCGGTGCCGAACGCGAGGTCAGAAGCGGCCACCGCCGCCCATGCGGCCGCGGGTCCCGCCGCCGCCGAAGGAGCCCGGGCCGTTGCCCCCGCCGCCGAAGCCGCCGAAACCCCCGCCCCCGCCCCCGCCGCCGAAGCCCCCGCCCCCGCCCCGCAGGATCTCGCCGAGGATGATCCCGCCGAGCACCGCGCCGCCCCTGCCGCCGCCCCCGCCGGGGCGGCCCGCGTACGGATCCTGGTACGCCCGTACGTCCGCCTCCGCGAGCTCCTGCGCCTGCCGGGCCAGTGAGTCCGCCTGCTGCGCCTCCGCCAGCGCCCCCGCCGGGTCCGACGGGGCCAGGGCCGAGGCCCGCTCCAGGTGCCGGCCCGCCTCCGCCAGCCGGGTGCGGGCCCGGCTGCCGACCGCGCCCCGGGTGGTGGTGACGTAGTCCGTCGCCGCGCCGATCGCGCTGCGGGCCGAGAGCATGGCCTGGTCGAGCAGGGCCGCCGCCCGCTGCCGGCCCGACTCCCGCTCCCGCGCCCCGGCCAACGCCGCGTCGAGGGCCGCGTCGGCCTCCTCGATCCGGCGCAGCGCGTCGATCGGGTCGTACCGGCCGGCCTCCTGCTCCTTGTGCACGTCGGCCAGTACGGCCTCCGCCCGGCCGATCCGGCCGCGCAGGTCGGCCGTGGACGTGCCCTCCGCGGTGCCGGACAGCAGCCCGCGCGCGTCCGCCAGGTCGGTCTCCGTCTCGCTCAGCGCGCCCGGCAGCTTCCCGGCCGCCTCCGCCAGCTCCTGCGCCCGCCGCTCGACCGCGTCGACGAGGGTCGCCGCCTGGTCGACCGCGCCCTCGGCGGCCCTGATGTGCACGGCCGCCTTGCCGTTGTCGCCCGCGTCGAGGGCCGCGTGGGCCAGGCCCAGGTTGGTCGCCGCGAACACCTGCCGGTCCTTGGCCTGTTCGGCGTTGGAGGCCACGGGCGCGGACGCCGAGTCCGCGTACCGCCGCGTCAGCGCGGTCAGCGTCGCCTCGGCGGTGACGGTGCGCCCGGTCAGGTTCAGGTAGTGCTCCTCCACCGTCGCCAGGGCCTGCGGGGCGTTCTTCTCCAGGTCCCGCAGCCGGTCGAAGTCCGCCGACTCGGCGTCCAGCCGCCGGTTCGCCTCGGTGCAGCGGGCGACGATCTCGTCGAGCATCCGCCGCCGGGTCGCGTCGTCCTCCGGGTACGCGTCGTCGAGCTGCTGGCGCAGCCGGAAGGCGCTGGTCAGCTCGCCCTTCGCGTACTGAACGGCCTCCGTGAAGGGGCCGACCGCCTCGTCGCCGAACTGGGCCGAGGCGAAGCCGAGTTCCTCGGTGCTCGTACGGACCGCGTCGTCGGTCTCCACCAACAGCGCCTTGGCACGGCCGTCCAGTTCCGGCAGCGGGAGCCGGTCCGGCGCACCCTCGGGCCAGCCCGGCCCGGTCGTCGTCCCCCGGCCCGCCTGGCCCGACGTCCCGCGCTTGCGGCGGGTGTACGCGTACACCCCGAGCGCACCGGCCGCGCCGACCACGACCACCGGGAGCACGAAGTCCCCGGCGCCGCTCGCGCCGCTCTCCCCGCCCCCGGGGTCGGCGGGGCCGGGGGTGATGGTCGGCGTCGGTACGGGCTGCCCGCCGAGCACCGCGTCGTAGCCGTTTGCCGCACCGATCGCCGCCCCTGCCCAGTCGTTCTGCCTGAGCGGCGGCTCGATGGCGGTGCGCGCCACCTCCGCGAGCTGCTGCTCGGTGAAACCGGAGTCGACGGCGGCCGAATAGGCGTACTGGCGGGCCCCGGTGGCCACGGCCAGCAGGACGTCGTCCTGTCCGAGGCCGTTCTTCTCGGCGGTGGCGTCGGCCCAGCCCTGCGCGGAGCGCCCGGAGAAGTCGTGCACGTAGGTGACGAAGAGCTGGATCTTCCGGTCCGCGTACAGCTTGTCCAGCGCCGCGGTCACGGCCGCCTTCCGGTCGCCCAGCGCGCCGACGCGATCGGTGATCTGCCCCTGCTGCGCAAGGGTGACGGGATCCTCCGCCCGCGCGACCGGAGCCCGCACCACGCCCCAGCCGCCGAGGGCCAGCAGCGCGGCGGCCAGGACGATCAGGGCCCGTACGGATATCTCGCTTGTGGGCGTGCTCGCGGGCTTGCTCTTCGGCGGGATCACATTTGGGAGGGTATGGGCCGTTTCGCGGCTCCGCACCCGGAGGGATCACGGCAGGGCGACCGCCGTGAGCCCGGGCACCGGGAGGACGACGGAATCCCCGTGCAGGACCGCGTCGTGGCGCCGGATCCAGGGGTGATCCCAGCGCCACCGCGGCCGACCCGTGGCGAGGTCGAGCGCGGTCACGAAGGGGTGCTCGGACCCGTTGTTCTGACGAGGGGCGGCCAGCGCACACTTCACGTACAGCAGTTCCCCGCGGATGCCGAGCAGGTCGAGGACACATCTTTCGGTGTGGTACCGCCGGAGGACGTCCGTCTGCCAGATCAGCCGGCCGGACTCGGCCTCGATGGCGAACACCGCGTCCCCCGGCCTCTTCTGGGACGACCCGGCCGCGTACACCACCCCCGGCTGGACCAGGAGGCCCCGGGCCGGGATGCCGAGGTCGAACTGCCACAGCGTCCGGCCGTCGCGCTGGTGCAGGGTGCGCACCCTGCCTCCGGACAACACGTGGACCGGCCCGAGGGGCACGTCCGGGCCCGCCGGCGCCACCGTGGCGTCCGCGCCGGGCGGCCCCGACCACAGGAGCCCGCCGCTCCGCAACTGCAGGCCCGTCATCCGGTTCCGTTCCACGAGTACCAGCGAGTCCGGACCCGTGGCCAGCGTCAGCGAGTCGTCGTACTGCCCACGACGGCTCCAGACCTCCTCTCCCGAGGCCGCGCTCAGGGCCTTCACCACCGTTCGGCCCCCGTACAGAACGAGCCCCGCCGCCACCACGAACGGCGCGAGGGAGTCCTGGTGCGCGAGAGGGCCCACGGCCGTCTCCTCGGGCAAGTCCCGCCACCAGCGCACCCGCCCGTCGGCCGGGTCCCGCGCCAGCAGCCGGACGCCCCGCCCCTCCCGCCGCTCCACCGCGACGAACACGGAGCCGTCCGCGGGGTCCGCCGCCAGGGCCACCGTGGTCCGCCCGGTCAGTGCCGGCGCCCGTACCCCCGCGTCCGCGTCCGCCGTCCAGAGGGGCGTCCCGGAGTCGGCCCGCACGAAGCCCACCTCGTTCCCCGTCCGCCAGGCCACGCCGTCCCCGGCCGGGCGCAGGGAGGCCGACCTCACCGGGTTGGACCACCGGGTCGCTCCGGCCGGTGTCCCGGCGTCGACCGCCTCCCGCACGTACCGGGCGGTGGCGGTGGAGGTGACGGTGGCGGTGGCGGTACTCGCGCCCTCCACCGCCCGCAGGGCGTCGGCCACGGCCTTCGCCGACGCCGGCCGATCCGCCGGGTCCTTCTCCAGCAGGGCCCGCACCAGCCCGGCCACCGCGGGGGCCACGGCGAGCGGTGGCGGCGGATCGTCGACGTGCCGGCGCATCAGCACGAACGGGGACCCGTCCGTGCCGAACGGCGGCTCCCCGCTCAGGAGGGCGTACAGCACGCACCCCAGGGCGTACAGGTCGCAGCGGGCGTCCACGTGCCGGCCCAGGCACTGCTCGGGTGCCATGTAGGGGATGGTGCCCATCGCCTGCCCGGTGACGGTCCAGCCCGCCGTGGCGTCGGCGGAGTGCGCGATGCCGAAGTCGCAGATCTTGATCCGGCCGCCGGGCAGCAGGAAGAGGTTCGCGGGCTTCAGGTCCCGGTGCACCACGGCCTGCTCGTGCGCGGTGGCCAGGGCCTCCGCCGCCTGGGCGGCCAGGCCGAGAGCCGTGTCGACCGGCAGCCCGCCCCGCTCGCGGGCCAGCACGCTCCCGAGGTCCTCGCCGGACAGGAGCTCCATGACGATGAAGAGCCGCCCGTCCTCCTGCCCCACGTCGTGCACCACCGTGATCCCCGGGTGCTGGAGCCGGGCCCCGATGGTGGCCTCGCGCCGGAACCGGGCGACGTACTCCTCGCCCCTCGCCGCCTCCAGCAGCACCTTGACCGCGACGGACCGGCCCAGCTGCAGGTCGTGGCCGCGCCACACCTCGCCCATGCCGCCCTGCCCGAGCCGCCGGTCCAGTCGGTACCGGCCACCCAGCTGATCCCCAACACGCACCGCGAAGCCCCCTGACATCACGTCAATCGACGCTCTCCCAGGGGGCATTGTGTACCTCGCGGAGGCTACTGCGGATCGGAACGCCGCCGGATCCTGCTGCCGAGCCACACCAGCGGGTCGTACTTGCGGTCCACCGCCCGCTCCTTCAGCGGGATCAGCGCGTTGTCGGTGATCTTGATGCCTTCGGGGCAGACCTCCGTGCAGCACTTGGTGATGTTGCAGTAGCCGAGCCCGTGTTCCTCCTGCGCGGTGCGCTTGCGGTCCAGTCCCGCCTCCGCCGCCGCGTCCAGGGGGTGCATGTCCAGCTCCGCCACCCGCATCAGGAAGCGCGGGCCGGCGAAGGCGGGCTTGTTCTCCTCGTGGTCACGCACCACGTGGCAGGTGTCCTGGCACAGGAAGCACTCGATGCACTTGCGGAACTCCTGCGAGCGCTCCACGTCGATCTGCTGCATCCGGTACGCCCCCGGGGCCACCCCCTCCGGCGGCACGAAGGCCGGGACCTCCCTGGCCTTCCGGTAGTTGAAGGACACGTCCGTGACCAGGTCCCGGACGACCGGGAAGGCGCGCAGCGGTGTGATCGTGATCGTCTCGGACCGCTCGAAGGTCGACATGCGCGTCATGCACATCAGCCGCGGTCGGCCGTTGATCTCCGCGCTGCACGAGCCGCACTTGCCGGCCTTGCAGTTCCAGCGCACGGCGAGGTCCGAGACCTGGGTGGCCTGCAGCCGGTGGACGATGTCGAGGACCACCTCCCCGTCGTGCACCTCGACGGTGAAGTCCCGCAGTTCCCCGCCCTCCGCGTCGCCCCGCCAGACCCGGAAGCTCGCGTCGTACGTACTCATTCGGTGAGCTCCTCTTCGGCGAGGTACTTGGCCAGCTCTTCCTTCTCGAAGAGCCCGAGCAGGTCGGGACGGATGGGCTCGGTGCGCACCCGGGTCAGTTCGATCCGGTCGGCCGCGGGATCCTCGGGCACCGGGTCGACCGGCCGGCACAGCAGGTTCACCGGGCGCCAGCTCCGCTCCATCGTCGGGCAGTCCTCGCGGGTGTGCCCGCCCCGGCTCTCGGTGCGTTCCAGGGCGGCGCGGGCCACGCACTCGCTGACCAGCAGCATGTTGCGCAGGTCCAGCGCGAGGTGCCAGCCCGGGTTGAACTGCCGGTGCCCCTCCACCCCGGCCCGGGAGGCCCGCTCGCGCAGGCCCGCCAGCTTCTCCAGGGCCTCGGACATCTCGCCCGCCCGCCGGATGATGCCGACCAGGTCGTTCATGGTCGTCTGGAGCTCCTGGTGGAGCGTGTACGGGTTCTCCGCGCCGTCGGCGGCGTGGAACGGGGCCAGCGCCTCGGCGGCCGCCGCGTCGATGCCCTCCTGGGAGACGGTGGGGCGGGCGTCACCGGCGGCCGCGGCGTGCTCCGCCGCGTGCAGCCCGGCCCGGCGGCCGAAGACCAGCAGGTCGGACAGGGAGTTGCCGCCCAGCCGGTTCGAGCCGTGCATCCCGCCGGCGACCTCGCCCGCCGCGAAGAGACCGGGCACGCCGAGGGTGGCGGCGCTCTCGGAGTCGACGGCGATCCCGCCCATCACGTAATGGCAGGTCGGGCCGACCTCCATCGGCTCCGCCGTGATGTCCACGTCCGCCAGCTCCTTGAACTGGTGGTACATGGACGGCAGCCGCCGCCTGATCTTCTCGGCGGGCATCCGCGTCGACACGTCGAGGAAGACCCCGCCGTGAGGAGAGCCGCGGCCCGCCTTCACCTCCGAGTTGATGGCCCGCGCCACCTCGTCGCGCGGCAGCAGCTCGGGCGGACGCCGGTTGTTGTCCGGGTCCTCGTACCAGCGGTCGCCCTCCTCCTCCGACTCGGCGTACTTCTCCTTGAACACGTCGGGGACGTAGTCGAACATGAACCGCTTGCCCTCGGAGTTGCGCAGCACCCCGCCGTCACCGCGGACCGACTCCGTGACGAGGATGCCCTTCACGGAGGGCGGCCAGACCATGCCCGTCGGGTGGAACTGCACGAACTCCATGTTCAGCAGGGGCGCGCCCGCGAGCAGGGCCAGTGCGTGGCCGTCGCCGGTGTACTCCCAGGAGTTCGAGGTGGTCTTGAAGGACTTGCCGATGCCGCCCGTGGCCAGGACCACCGCGGGGGCCTCCAGCACGAAGAAGCGGCCGGACTCGCGTTCGTAGCAGAAGGTCCCCGAGACCCTCTCTCCGTCCTTCAGGCTGCGATCCTTCAAAACCCGCGTGACCGTGCACTCCTGGAAGACCTTGAGCCGGGCCTCGTAGTCCCCGTACTCCTTGAAGTCCTCCTGCTGGAGCTGGACGACCTTCTGCTGGAGGGTGCGGATCAGCTCCAGGCCCGTACGGTCGCCCACGTGCGCGAGGCGCGGGTACTCGTGCCCGCCGAAGTTGCGCTGCGAGATCTTCCCGTCGGGCGTGCGGTCGAAGAGCGCGCCCCAGGTCTCCAGCTCCCAGACCCGGTCCGGGGCCTCCTTCGCGTGCAGCTCGGCCATCCGCCACTGGTTGAGGAACTTGCCCCCGCGCATGGTGTCGCGGAAGTGCACCTGCCAGTTGTCGTGCTCGTTGACGTTGGCCATGGAGGCGGCGATCCCGCCCTCCGCCATCACCGTGTGGGCCTTGCCGAACAGGGACTTGCAGATCACGGCCGTACGGGCGCCCCGCTCGCGCGCCTCGATCGCGGCCCGCAGCCCGGCGCCACCCGCGCCGACCACGACCACGTCCCACTGCTGCCGGTCGACTTGAGCCATGTCAGAAAAACCTCGGGTCTGTGAAGGCGCCGGTGGCGAGCAGGTACACGTAGAAGTCGCACAGGGCCACGCTGATCAGGGAGGCCCACGCGAGCTGCATGTGGCGGGTGTTGAGCCGGCTGACCCAGCCCCACAGCCGGTAGCGCACCGGATGCTTGGAGAAGTGCTTGAGGCGGCCGCCCATGATGTGCCGGCAGGAGTGGCAGGACAGCGTGTAGGCCCAGATCAGCGTGATGTTGACCAGGAACAGCACGGTCCCGAGGCCCATGTGGCCCCACTCGTGGTTCTCGTCGCGGAAGGTCAGCGCGGTGTCGTAGGTGAGGATGCCCGCGACCGGGAGCGCCGTGTAGAAGAAGTAGCGGTGCGCGTTCTGCAGGATCAGCGGGAAGCGGGTCTCGCCCGTGTACTTCGCGTGCGGTTCCGCGACGGCGCAGGCCGGTGGCGAGGCCCAGAAGCCCCGGTAGTAGGCCTTGCGGTAGTAGTAGCAGGTCAGCCGGAAGCCGAGCGGGAAGATCAGGATCAGCAGGGCGGGGGAGAGGACCCACCAGCTGCCGAAGAGGTCCCAGTTCGGGCCGCCGCTCATCTCCTGGCAGTTCTCCGCGAGACACGGGGAGTAGAAGGGCGAGACGTACGGGGCCGCGTAGTAGTCGGCGTTCGAGAAGGCCCGCCACGTCGAGTAGACGATGAAGGCGAGCAGCCCGGCCGCGGTGCCGGCGGGGGCCAGCCACCACCGGTCGGTGCGCAGGTGCCGGGCAGAGATCGCGGCCCGCGAGACGTCGTGGACGCCGGCGGGCCGCCGCTGCTGGGGTGGTTCCGTGCCTGTGGCCAAGGGTGACTCCGGGTGGAGTGATGAGGGGTGGCCCAGGAGGCCCGGCCGCGGGGCGGCCGGGCCAGATGGGGTGTCGTGTGCGGGGGATGCGGGTGGTCAGGGGGCGCGGCGGTCGCGGGCGCCGAGGCCCTCGTCGTCGACGTCCTGCCACAGCGTCGCGTCGTACGGGGTGTCCGGGACCGTCACCATGCGGGACGGGTCCGGAGCGGTCGCCGGCGTCGAACTCCCGGGCTTCTGGCGCCGGGCCTGCTGCTCGAGCTGCTCGACCTTGCGGGTCAGCTCGTCCAGGTTGCGTCGTACGGCGGTCAGATCGTCTTGCAGGGACATGATGTGACCTCACTTCCGCAGAGTGCGGTGGCAATGGCAACGCTCATGTGCGCCTGCGAGTGTCGCGCTTCGCGTCCCCGGTTGTGAAGGGACGTGCAGCGATTGCGGGCGCGCAGGCGTGAACTGTGCGCCCCTCCCTGCCCCCCATTCTCATCCCTCTGCCGGGCGAACGCTCCTTCGGCGCGCAAACCGCATTGGTCCGCACGGGTGGGGTTCGCGGCGTGGCGAGGGGCCGGTGCGAGGGGTGTGGCGGGATGTCGATTTCAGTGGTTTTCGGCAACCGGTGTGATCAGCTCCATATACCGCCGAACGTGATCATGCGTCCCCCCACGTCCCGCCCCCGGAGGTACCACCCATGTCCCAGAGAAGGCGCAGGTCCTTGGCGCTGCTGACCTCGGGAGTCCTCGCGCTGCCGCTGCTCGCGGGCTGCGGTGCGGGGGACGACGAGGGCGGCCCGGCCGCCGCCGGACAGGACATCGCCGCGACCAAGCGCGACCAGGTCGCCGACGGCGGAACCCTGCGCTGGGCGGTGGACCGCATCCCGGACACCCTGAACTCCTTCCAGGCCGATGCCGACGCCACCACCACCCGGATCGCCGGGGCGGTGCTGCCGCAGCTGTTCGTCCTGGACGCCAGGGGGCGTCCGGTGGCCAATCCCGACTACCTGGAGAAGGCCGAGGTCGTCGAGCGGGAGCCCAAGCAGGTCGTCCTGTACAAGCTGAACCAGCAGGCCGTGTGGAGCGACGGCCGCGAGATCGGCGCGGCGGACTTCGTGGCGCAGTGGCGGGCCCTGAACGGCAAGGACTCGGCGTACTGGACCGCCCGCAACGCCGGCTACGAGCGGATCGAGAAGATCGAACGGGGCAAGACCGACCTGGAGGTCAAGGTCACCTTCGTCAAGCCGTACGCGGACTGGCGCTCCCTGTTCACCCCGCTCTACCCCAAGCAGGTCACGGGCACCCCGGACGCCTTCAACGAGAGCGCCCGGGGCACGCTCAAGGCGACCGCCGGGCCCTTCGCGCTGGGCGCGGTCGACAAGAAGACGGGCACGGTGGCCCTGACCCGCAACCCGCGCTGGTGGGGAGCCCCGACCAAGCTGGACTCCCTGGTGCTGACGGCCGTGCCCCGGGCGGACCGGCCCGCGGCGCTGGCCGAGGGCAAGCTCGATCTGGCCGAGATCGACCGGGCGGGCGCCGACCGGATCGCCCTGGCCCAGAAGGAGGCCGCCGCCGAGGAGGCCGCCGGCAAGGGCGGCTCCGGCAACGGCGCCCCCGCCGAGGGCACCGCGGCCGAGACCGGCGCCGGCGGGGCCCCGGCGCACGGCCCGGCCGCGGCGCTGACCCCGGCGCAGGCCACCCTGTCGTGGGCGAACGCCTTCGGCGCGGACGAGGCCAAGGCCGCGGCCGAGAAGGAGAACCGGCAGAAGCACGCCGAGGCGGTGAAACGGTACGCCGGTGAGCAGACGGCCCTGCGGACCTTCACCGTCCGCAAGTCCCTGGAGCCCGCCTACACGCAGCTCGCCATGAACGGGGCCTCCGGCCCGCTCGCCGACGAGCGGGTGCGCCGGGCGGTCGCCCGGGCCCTGGACCGCAAGCAGATCGCCGAGCTGGTGCTCAAGCCGCTCGGCCTGCCCGCGAAGCCGGTGGGCAGCCACGTGGCGCTGGCCGGGCAGCGGGCGTACGAGGACAACAGCGACTCCCTCGGCGGCCTGGACACCAAGGCGGCCCAGGCCCTGCTCGCGGACGCCGGCTGGCGCCTCGGCGGGAAGATCACCGAGCCGGCCGGCGCCAAGGCCGGCCCCGAGAGCGAGAAGCAGGACGACTCCAAGACCCCCGCGACCCCCGCGACGCCCTCGACCGCCTCGGGTCCGGGCACCGGCAACGACGGCCTCTACATCGTGGGCCAGGACGACCAGAACAACGGCGAGCTCCACTCGGCCGCCTCCGACCTGCGGGCGGTGACCACCTCCGCCGCCCGCCGGGAGCACCAGGGCACGCTCGGCAGCCGCCCCGAGGGCCCCGAGGGCCACAGCGGCGACGGAGCCCTGGCCGCGGACGCCGCCGGGTACGGCCCCGACGGGGAGATCGTCGACGCCGACGTCTTCGCCCCGGGCGCGGCCGGGGTCCGGCCCTCCCCGGTGCTGGCCCCCGCCCCCTTCCGGGCCCAGCAGGAGAAGTCCCTGCTCGCCCAGGCCGCCGGGATGACCGCCGTCGAGGACGGCAAGCGCGGCCCGGCCCGTGACGCGGAGGCCGCCGAGCCCCCGGCCCAGGGCTCCCCGGCCCCGGCCAAGCAGGCCGTGCGCAATTCCGGCTCCGTGCTGGCCAAGGACGGCAAGCCGCTGACCCTGCGCTTCGTGGTCCCGGCGGGCGCGGGCTCGGAGTCCCTGCGCACGGTGGGCGAGCGGATCTCCCAGGAGCTCCGGAAGATCGGCGTGAACACCGAGATCACCAAGGTCGCCGACGAGAGCTTCTTCAAGGACCACATCGCGTCCGGTCAGTACGACCTGGCCCTCTACTCCTGGCCGGCCACCGCCTACCCCGCCACCGACGCCCGACCCATCTTCGCCAAGCCGGAGCCGGCCGCGGACGGCTCGCTGCTCGTCGAACAGAACTACACCCGGGTCGGCACCGACCAGATCGACCAGCTCTTCGACCAGGCGCTCGGTTCCCTGGACGAGGACGAGTCCCGCGACCTGATCCGCAAGGCGGACGCCCGGATCTGGGCCGCGGCCGGCTCCATCCCGCTCTACCAGCGCCCCGAGCTGGTGGCGGTCAAGCCGGGCCTGGTCAACGCCGGTGCCTTCGGTCTCGGCGCACCCCGCTTCCAGGACATCGGCTGGAAGAAGCCGCCGACCGCCAAGGACAAGAAGAAGTGACCCGGCCCACCAAGCGCGGTCCACGAAGGCCGGCCCAAGAAGTGGTGACAAAAAGGTGCCTGTCCGGTTGACCGGAGGGTGGCAACCTCAGATGTGACTCAAGTCCCTTGCCCGCCGGATCCCCGGCGGGCAAGGTCTTGGCACACCCACTGATCTGCCCGTTGACCCGCGTGATTACCGGCAGGACCGGCGGCCGAGGCACCCCACCCCGCACTCGGCCGCGCTCATGCGTCCGGCCTCTTGACAGACCCCCCGGCAGGCGGTTCCCGCTGCGCGACGTACCATGGGGTAAGGCCGTGGCAGGTTTTCGCCCGGCCGAGGCGAGCGTGCCGGACCGTACGCGACGCCATCCACTTATCCCGGGAGAAGCGCCGAAGTGCCCACGCGCCACGACATCCGTAACGTCGCCATCGTCGCCCACGTCGACCATGGCAAGACGACCATCGTCGATGCCATGCTCAAGCAGGCCGGTGCCTTCGCCGCCCACCAGCAGCTCGACGACCGCATGATGGACTCGAACGACCTGGAGCGTGAGAAGGGCATCACGATCCTCGCCAAGAACACGGCGGTGAAGTACCACCCCAAGGACGGCGGGGCCCCGATCACGATCAACATCATCGACACCCCCGGCCACGCCGACTTCGGTGGTGAGGTCGAGCGCGGTCTGTCGATGGTGGACGCCGTCGTCCTGCTGGTGGACGCCTCCGAGGGTCCGCTGCCCCAGACCCGCTTCGTGCTCCGCAAGGCCCTCCAGCAGCGCAAGCCGGTCATCCTCTGCATCAACAAGACGGACCGCCCGGACTCCCGGATCGACGAGGTCGTCAACGAGACGTACGACCTGTTCCTGGACCTGGACGCCGACGAGGACCAGATCGAGTTCCCGATCGTCTACGCCTGCGGCCGTGACGGCATCGCCTCGCTGACCAAGCCGGAGGACGGCACCGTCCCCGCCGACAGCGAGAACCTGGAGCCGTTCTTCTCCACCATCCTGGAGCACGTCCCGGCCCCGACCTACGACGAAGAGGCCCCCCTCCAGGCCCACGTCACCAACCTGGACGCCGACAACTTCCTCGGCCGCATCGCGCTGCTCCGCGTCGAGCAGGGCGAGCTGCGCAAGGGTCAGACGGTCGCGTGGATCAAGCGTGACGGCACGATCTCGAACGTCCGCATCACCGAGCTGATGATGACCGAGGCACTCACCCGCAAGCCCGCCGAGGTCGCCGGCCCCGGTGACATCTGCGCGGTCGCCGGTATCCCCGAGATCATGATCGGTGAGACCCTGGCCGACCCGGAGAACCCGATCGCGCTGCCGCTGATCACGGTGGACGAGCCGGCCATCTCCATGGTCATCGGCACCAACACCTCCCCGATGGTCGGCCGCGGCGGCTCCGGCAAGGGCGCGGACGCCAAGGCCGCGGTCAAGGACCGCAAGGTCACCGCCCGCCAGGTCAAGGACCGTCTGGACCGCGAGCTGATCGGTAACGTCTCGCTGCGCGTCCTCGACACCGAGCGTCCGGACGCCTGGGAGGTCCAGGGCCGTGGTGAGCTCGCGCTCGCCATCCTGGTCGAGCAGATGCGCCGCGAGGGCTTCGAGCTGACCATCGGCAAGCCGCAGGTCGTCACCCGCGAGGTCGACGGCAAGGTCCACGAGCCGGTCGAGCGCATGACGATCGACGTGCCCGAGGAGCACATGGGCGCCGTCACGCAGCTCATGGGTGTCCGCAAGGGCCGCATGGACAACATGTCGAACCACGGCTCCGGCTGGGTCCGCATGGAGTTCGTCGTTCCGTCCCGCGGCCTCATCGGCTTCCGTACGGAGTTCCTGACCCAGACCCGCGGCACCGGCATCGGCCACTCGATCCACGAGGGCCACGAGCCGTGGTTCGGCCAGCTGGTCACCCGCAACAACGGCTCCCTGGTCGCCGACCGCGCCGGTGCGGTCACCGCGTTCGCGATGACCAACCTCCAGGAGCGCGGTGTCCTGTTCACCGACCCCGGCACCGAGGTGTACGAGGGCATGATCGTCGGCGAGAACTCCCGCGCCGACGACATGGACGTGAACATCACCAAGGAGAAGAAGCTCACGAACATGCGCTCCTCCTCCGCGGACACCTTCGAGGCGATCGTCCCGCCCCGTAAGCTCTCGCTGGAGCAGTCCCTGGAGTTCTGCCGCGACGACGAGTGCGTCGAGGTGACCCCCGAGGCCGTCCGCATCCGCAAGGTCGTCCTGGACCAGAAGGAGCGCTCGCGCACCGCTTCGCGCGCCAAGTCCGCGAAGTAACGGCACGTCGGTCCTGACGGGCCGAGGCGTCACCGAACAGCCCCTCCACCACGTTTCGTGGGGAGGGGCTGTTGGCGTTTGTCAACCGGATTGTTGCGTTCCAGTGTCCGCGGTGTCCGTATAGCGACCGTGACACTCCGGAAGATGGATCAACCGTCCGTTTCGCACGTGTCTGTCTCCTATCCGTTTGTCCGGATTTCGGGTTTTCGCCATGCGGTGATGTTGTGAAAACGAGACCACTTAAGTGTGGTTTACGGTCAGGCCGTCCCCGAGGATTGGCTCCATTGAGCTCGGGTCAATGGGTCACGCGCTGTGGGGAGCGCCGACTCACGAGCACACTCGGGGCACTGTTCAACTCGCCGTCAGGGGTGTCGGCGAAACGTCCATGTGTCCCGCACATCAAACAGTGGACTCATGAGGAGGAAACCCATGCGCGGTGCCAAGAGCGCCAAGTGGGTAGCGGGCGCGATCGTCGTCGCCCTGGCTGCGACCGCCTGCGGTGGCAACGACAAGGGCGACGCCGCCGGCAAGGGTGAGGTTGACCCGAACGGCATCTACTCCGTCGAGGTGGGCGAGCCCGAGAAGCTCCTCCAGCCGGCCGACACGATGGAGTCCAACGGCTCGATCGTCATGTCCGGGCTGTTCTCGCAGCTCGTCGACTACGACGCCGACGGCAAGCTGACCATGGTCAACGCCGAGTCGGTCGAGTCCAAGGACAGCAAGCTCTGGACCGTCAAGCTCAAGCCGGGCTGGACCTTCCACGACGGCACCAAGGTGACCGCCGACTCGTACGTCAAGGCCTGGAACTGGGCCGCGAACATCGAGAACAAGCAGGGCAACGCGTCCTGGTTCGCGGACATCAAGGGCTTCGAGGCGCTCCACCCCGAGGCCGAGGGCGCCAAGCCCACCGCCCAGGCGATGGAGGGCCTGAAGGTCGTCGACGAGAACACCTTCACCATCGAGCTCGCCAACGCCGTTCCGTACTTCGCGTACAAGCTCGGCTACGAGGTCTTCTCCCCGCTGCCCGAGTCCTTCTACAAGGACCCGAAGGCCGCCGGTGAGAAGCCGGTCGGCAACGGCCCGTACAAGTTCAAGTCGTGGGAGCACAAGAAGCAGATCGAGCTCGCGCGCTACGACGACTACAAGGGCGAGAACAAGGCGAAGAACGGTGGTGTGATCCTCAAGAACTACTCCACCCTCGAAACCGCCTACGAGGACCTGAAGTCGGGCAACGTCGACGTCCTGCGTCAGATCGGCCCGAAGGACCTCCCGGTCTACCGCAACGACCTCGGCGACCGCGCCGTGGACCAGGCGTACTCCGCGATCCAGACCCTGGCCATCGCCTTCTACGCCGACCAGTGGAAGACCCCGAAGCCGGTCGACCCGAAGGTCATCCAGGGCCTGTCGATGGCGATCGACCGTGACACCATCACCAAGACCGTGCTCCAGGGCACCCGCGAGCCCGCCACGGGCTGGGTCGCCAAGGGCGTCCTCGGCTACACGCCGAACGCGACCGGTGACGTCACCAAGTTCAACCCGGCCAAGGCCAAGGAGCTCATCGCCGCGGGCGGTGGCGTTCCGAACAACGAGATCTTCATCCAGTTCAACTCGGATGGCGGTCACAAGGAATGGGTCGACGCTGTCTGCAACAGCATCACCCAGGCCACCCAGGTCAAGTGCACCGGCGACGCCAAGCCGGACTTCCAGGCCGACCTCCAGGCCCGTAAGTCCAAGCAGGTCAAGTCGATCTACCGCTCCGGCTGGGTCCTCGACTACCCGGTCAACGCCAACTTCATCAGCGACCTGTTCCGCACCGGCGCGGGCGGCAACCAGGGTGGCTTCTCCAACGCCGACCTGGACGCCAAGATCGCCGCTGCCGACACCGCCGCGTCCCTCGACGAGTCGGTGAAGGCCTACCAGGCCGTCGAGAAGGACCTGGTGAACTACATGCCGTCGATCCCGCTCTGGTACTACAAGGTCAACGCGGGCTTCTCGGAGAAGGTCCAGAACGTGAAGTACGCCCAGGACGGCGACCCGATCCTCGAAGGCGTCGAGGTCAAGAAGTAAGTCCCACAGCGTAATTCCGCTCGACGGATGCGGGCCGGCGGGGAGCCGGCCCGCATCCGGGCCTAAATGCAGAGCCCCGGGGGGCCCTTTCGCGACGCAGTGACGGTTCGTCACGCGCGTGCGTGGCGAAAGGGCCCGTCCGGCTGCCTCTGCCGCATCTTCTACGGAGGCATGATGGGGCGCTATGTCGCACGACGACTGCTCCAGATGATTCCGGTCTTCTTCGGGACGACCGCGCTCATCTTCTTGATGGTCTACAGCCTGCCCGGCGACCCCGTGGCCGGGCTCTTCGGTGACAAGGGAACAGACCCGGCCACGCTCGCCGCACTCAGGCACGAACACGGGCTCGACCTGCCGGTGTGGCAGCAGTACTTCAACTACATGTACGACATCCTGGTCCACTTCGACTTCGGCAAGCAGATCCGAAGCGGACGTGAGATCACGGACGTCATCGGTTCGGCTTTCCCGGTCACGCTGCGACTGGCCTTCCTGGCCTTCGCGATCGAGATCGTCCTGGGTCTGGCCCTGGGGATCGTCGCCGGCCTCAAGGCCGGCAAGCTGGTGGACAACCTGGTCCTGATCCTGACGCTGCTGATCATCTCGATGCCGGTCTTCGTGCTCGGCTTCATCGTCAAGTCGGTGTTCGCCTTCCAGCTCGGCTGGATCGACCCCAACGTCAGCAACAAGGAGACGTGGGGCGAACTCATCGCGCCGGCCATCGTGCTCGGATCGTTGTCGCTCGCCTACGTGGCCCGCCTGACCCGCACCTCGATGGCGGAGAACCTGCGCTCGGACTACATGCGCACGGCCGTCGCCAAGGGCCTGCCCAAGCGGCGCGTCATCGGCGTCCACCTGATGCGCAACTCGATGATCCCCGTCGTGACCTTCCTGGGCACCGACATCGGTGCGCTCATGGGCGGCGCCGTCGTCACCGAGGGCATCTTCAACGTCAAGGGCGTCGGCGGTCTGATCTACGACTCGGTCGTCCGCCGCGAGGGACTGACCGTCGTCGGTGTCGTCACCGTCCTGGTCGTCGTCTACCTCATAGCCAGCCTGCTCGTCGACCTCCTCTACGCGGTCATGGACCCGAGGATCCGGTATGCCTGACATGACCAAGACCGAAGCCGTCTCGACCGAGGGCGCCCTCGCCCCCGTCGACGCGATCGCGCCCGCCACCCAGGAGAAGGCGCGCAGCCTCTGGGGCGACGCCTGGTCCGACCTTCGTCGCAACCCGTACTTCGTGGTCTCCGCGGCGCTGATCCTCGTGCTCCTCGTGATCGCGGCCTTCCCGGGCTGGTTCACCAGCGCCGACCCCACCAAGGGCGACCTGGTCCACCACTTCCTCGGCAAGCCGGAACTCGCCCAGGTCGGTTCGCCGGACTGGCTCGGTTACGACGGCCAGGGCCGCAGCGTCTACGCCCGCCTGATCTACGGCACCCGGGCCTCGATCATCGTCGCCACCTGCGTGACCCTGATCGTCACCCTCGTCGGCGGCATCACGGGCATGATCGCCGGTTACTTCGGCGGCCTCACGGACACGCTGATCTCCGGGGTCACCAACATCTTCTTCGGCATCCCCTTCCTGCTCGGCTCGATGGTCGTCCTCCAGGCCTTCACCGACCGCACGGTGTGGACGGTCGTGGGCGCCCTGGCCTTCCTGGGCTGGACGCAGATCACCCGCGTCATGCGCGGTTCGGTCATCACCGTGAAGCAGGCCGACTACGTGCACGCCGCGAAGGCGCTGGGCGCCGGCACCTCCCGGATCCTGTTCCGGCACATCCTGCCGAACGCCATGGCCCCGGTGATCGTGGTGTCGACGATCGCGCTCGGCGGCTACATCGCGGCCGAGGCCACCCTGTCCTACCTGGGTCTGGGTCTCGCGTCCCCGACCATCTCGTGGGGTGTGGACATCTCCGCCGGTGCCGCGCAGATCCGAGTGGCGCAGCACATCCTGCTGTACCCCTCGATCATGCTGAGCATCACCGTCCTCGCCTTCATCATGCTCGGCGAAGCGGTCCGCAACGCCCTCGACCCCAAGCTGCGCTGAGGAGGGCGTAAGTGATCACCATGGACAACACCTCCCGCGTCCCCGCCCCGCGTGACGGGAACGACCAGGCGCCGCTCCTCGAAGTGCGCGACCTGCACGTCGAGTTCCACACCCGCGACGGCGTGGCCAAGGCCGTCAACGGCGTCAACTACAGCGTGGCCGCCGGCGAGACCCTCGCCGTCCTCGGCGAGTCCGGCTCCGGCAAGTCCGTGACGGCGCAGGCCATCATGGGCATCCTCGACATGCCCCCCGGCAAGATCCCGCAGGGCGAGATTTTCTTCCGCGGCCAGGACATGCTCAAGATGAGCTTCGAGGAGCGCCGCCAGCTCCGCGGCCGGAAGATCGCCATGATCTTCCAGGACGCGCTGTCCTCGCTGAACCCGGTGCTCTCCGTCGGCTACCAGCTGGGCGAGATGTTCCGCGTCCACCAGGGGCTGTCGAAGAAGGAAGCCCGCCTCAAGGCCATCGAGCTGATGGACAAGGTCAAGATCCCGGCGGCGAAGGAGCGTGTGGACGACTACCCGCACCACTTCTCCGGCGGTATGCGCCAGCGCATCATGATCGCCATGGCGATCGCGCTGGAGCCGGACCTGATCATCGCCGACGAGCCGACCACGGCCCTCGACGTGACCGTCCAGGCCCAGGTCATGGACCTGCTCGCGGAACTCCAGCGCGAGCTCAACATGGGTCTGATCCTGATCACCCACGACCTCGGCGTCGTCGCCGACGTCGCGGACAAGATCGCGGTCATGTACGCCGGCCGGATCGTCGAGACGGCCCCGGTGCACGAGATCTACAAGCGCCCGGCGCACCCGTACACCCGCGGTCTGCTGGACTCGATCCCGCGCCTGGACCAGAAGGGCCAGGAGCTCTTCGCGATCAAGGGCCTGCCGCCCAACCTCCTGCGGCTGCCGACCGGCTGCTCGTTCAACCCGCGCTGCACCGCCGCGCAGGACGTCTGCCGTACCGACGTCCCCCTGCTCCAGGTGGTCAGCGAGCAGGACGGCTCCGAGCTGCCCGGCCGCGCCAGCGCCTGCCACTTCTGGAAGGAGCAGCTCCATGGCTGAGCTCACCAAGAACGCCCCGGAGCGCGAGCCGATCCTCCAGGTCCGCAACCTGGTCAAGCACTTCCCGCTGACCCAGGGCATCCTGTTCAAGAAGCAGGTCGGCGCGGTCAAGGCCGTCGACGGCGTCAGCTTCGACCTGTACCAGGGCGAGACGCTCGGCATCGTCGGCGAGTCCGGCTGTGGCAAGTCCACCGTCGCCAAGCTGCTGATGAACCTGGAGCGGGCCACCGCCGGCGAGGTCTTCTACAAGGGCCAGGACATCACCAAGCTGTCCGGGCGCGCCCTGAAGGCCGTCCGCCGCAACATCCAGATGGTGTTCCAGGACCCGTACACCTCGCTGAACCCGCGCATGACGGTCGGCGACATCATCGGCGAGACGTACGAGATCCACCCCGAGGTGGCTCCCAAGGGCGACCGGCGCCGCAAGGTCCAGGAACTCCTGGACGTCGTGGGCCTCAACCCCGAGTACATCAACCGCTACCCGCACCAGTTCTCCGGCGGTCAGCGCCAGCGCATCGGCATCGCCCGCGGCCTCGCGCTCAACCCGGAGATCATCATCTGCGACGAGCCGGTCTCCGCGCTCGACGTGTCGGTGCAGGCGCAGGTCATCAACCTGATGGAGAAGCTGCAGGAGGAGTTCAACCTCTCCTACATCTTCATCGCGCACGACCTCTCGATCGTCCGGCACATCTCGGACCGCGTGGGCGTCATGTACCTGGGCAAGATGGCCGAGATCGGCACGGACACCCAGATCTACGACCACCCGACGCACCCGTACACGCAGGCGCTGCTGTCGGCCGTCCCGGTCCCGGACCCGGAGGCCCGCGCCCACCGCGAGCGGATCATCCTCACCGGTGACGTCCCCTCCCCGGCCAACCCGCCGTCGGGCTGCCGCTTCCGCACCCGCTGCTGGAAGGCCGAGGACCGCTGCTCCACGGAGGAGCCGCTGCTGGCCATCCCGACGCGCTTCCAGGGCAGCGACTCCCTGGCCGCGCACGAGTCGGCGTGCCACTTCGCGGAGGAGAAGGCCGTCCTGGCCATTTGATCCCCCCGGAACGACGGACGGGGCCCAGCCGATCCCGGCTGGGCCCCGTCCGCTTTCCCGCACCGCCGAAAGCGACCCCCCAGGAGGCACCCCCCATGCGCACAGCGGGCACCCAGTGGATCGCCGGTGCCGTCGTCCTGGCGCTGACCGCCACCGCGTGCGGAGCCGGCGAGGACGCGAGGTCCCGCAAGACCGGCGGGCACATCACCGTGGCCCTCGGCGAGCCGCAGCAGGGACTGGTGGGGCAGGAGACCGTCGAGACCGAGGGCGCGGAGGTCCTCCACGCGCTGTTCACCGGCCTGGTCGAGTACGACACGAAGAGCAACGAGCCCATGCTGGCGATCGCCGAGTCCATCGACAGCCCGGATTCCAAGACCTGGACGATCAGGATCAAGGACGGGTTCACGTTCCACAACGGCGAGAAGGTCGACGCGCAGTCCTTCGTCCGCGCCTGGAACTGGGGTGCCGACCAGGAGAACGGCGCCGAGGCGATGGGCTTCTTCTCGAAGATCGAGGGCTCGGAGCAGTTGGCCCCCGGCAAGGGCGGGAAGCCCACCGCCAAGGAGCTGAAGGGCCTGCGGGTCATCGACGACCGGACGTTCACGGTCACCCTCAAGGCGCCGTTCTCCCAGTTCCGGACCATGCTCGGTTACAGCGCCTTCTACCCGCTGCCCAAGGCGTTCGAGGCCGACCCGAAGGCGTTCGGCCAGTCCCCGATCGGAAACGGCCCGTTCCGCATGGACGGCGTCTGGGAGCACGACAAGCAGATCAAGGTCAAGAAGTACGACAAGTACCCGGCCGAGGGGCGCGCGAAGCTCGACGCCGTGACCTTCAAGATCTACGACGACCTGGACACCGCCTACGGCGACCTGCGCAAGAACGCCCTGCAGATCACCGACAAGCTGCCGGTCTCCGCGCTCGGCACGGTCTCCGAGGAGTTCGGCGACCGCTACATCTACAAGCCGGAGGCGTCCGTCGGCTACCTCGGCCTCCCGCTGGCCGCCAACCCCGAGGCCTTCGGCAAGGTCGAGATCCGCAGGGCGATCTCCATGGCCATCGACCGGGACACCATCTCCAAGAAGATCTTCCACGGCACCCGCAAGGTGGCCGACGACTTCATCAGCCCGGTCGTCCCCGGCTACCGCCGCGGCGCCCTGGGCGAGGCCGGCACCTACAACCCGATCAAGGCGAAGGCGCTGTTCCAGCAGGCCGGCGGCATACCCGGCAACAAGCTGGAGCTCGGCTACAACGACGACGGCGGCCACCGGGAGTGGATCGAGGCCGTCGCCGCCCAGCTGAAGGCGAACCTCGGCCTCGACGTCACCACCAAGCCGTACCAGAGCGCCGGCGCCCTCACCGACGACGTGAAGTCCCAGAGGTTCAAGGGCGCCTTCCGGATGGGATGGGCCATGGACTACCCGGCGGCCGAGAACTACCTGCGCCCGGTCTTCTCGAAGGAGGCCATCGCGAACGGCTCCAACTTCGGGCGGTACGCGAACGACGAGTTCGAGGCCGTCCTCGCCGCCGCCGACCGGGCGACCGACCCGGCCGAGAGCCTGAAGCTCTACCAGCGGGCCGACGACATCGTCATCAGGGACCTTCCGTACATCCCGGTCTTCACCTACATGTCGGCCGTGGCCCACTCCAAGTCCGTGAAGAACGTCGCGGTCGACGGCCAGGGCCGGATGGACCTCGCACACGTCGAGCTCGACTGACACCCCGTCGGGGGGTCCGCGCCGCGGGAAGTTGCGGGGGCCCCGCCGACGAGCGGACAGTGGGCGGGTGATCGCGACACCGTACGACCGCCGCAGGCGGCGCACGACGACCGTACGGCCCGCCGGGCCCGGGGACGCCCCCGACATCTGCGCCCTGCTCAACGCCGTCGACGTCATCGAGATCGGCAGACCGCAGACCGACCTCGCCGCCGTCGAGGCCGACCTCCACCACCCCGGCACCGACCTGGCCAAGGACTCCTGGCTCGCCTTCGAGGGCGGCCGGCTCGTGTCCTACGCCCAGGTGTGGCACGACTCCGGGCCCGGCAGGATCGACTCCGACCACTGTGTACTGCCCGGCCACCGCGCGGCCGCCGTCCGGCTGCTGGAGCTGATGGAGGCCCGGGCCCGTGAGCTGGCCGCGGGGGAGGGGGACGCCGTCCTGCGGCTCCGGCTGGGCGTGGAGCCGGTCCTCGACGCCGACGTGCTGCCCGGCCGCGGCTACCGGTCCGTACGCCGCCACCAGGTGATGACCCGGGCCCTGTCCCCGGCCGCCGACCCGCCGCCCACCCCTCCCGAAGGGCTCGTCCTGCGTGACTGCGCCGCCGACGAGGCCGACCGCCGCCGCGCCCACGCCCTCGTGGAGGAGGCCTTCGCCGCCCACTTCGGCCATGTGCGCCGCCCGTACGAGGCATGGCTGGACCATCTCGACGCACGCGGCCTCGACTGGTCGCTGGTCTGGATCGCCGGTCTGCCGGGCACCGGGGACGCGGGCGTCCTGCTGACCCGCGACGACCGCACCAGCATGGCCTGGCTCCACTACCTCGGCGTCCGCACCGACCTGCGGGGCCGGGGCATCGGCGGATTCCTCCTGCGCCACGCCTTCGCCGCCTACGCGGCCCGCGGTCGGGCCACCGTCGGCCTCGACGTCGACACCCGCAACGAGACCGGCGCCCTCGCGTTCTACGAGGCGCACGGCATGCGCCCGCACCACGCGGTGGACACCTGGGAGCTGAGTTTGCACTCGCGCGGGTGACAGGCGCGGGACGCGAGGGTGCAATCGGTCCAACGAGGAGTGTCGCGGCCCCCACATAGGGTGACATTGGGCCCTAAGTGAGTCTTGGGAGCCAATAGGAGGCACTTCATGCGCGGAGCCACCCACGCCAAATGGGCCGCATGTGCGGTGGCCGTCGCCCTCACGGCGACGGCCTGCGGCGGGGGCGGTGACAGCGGTGGAGGCGGTGGCTCCGGAATCGTCAGTTCCTCCTGGGGCGACCCGCAGAACCCGTTGGAGCCGGCCAACACCAACGAGGTGCAGGGCGGCAAGGTCCTCGACATGCTCTTCCGCGGCCTCAAGCGGTACGACCCGAAGACCGGCCAGGCGAACAACATGGTCGCCGAGAAGATCGAGACGACGGACAGTCAGAACTTCACGATCACACTGAAGGACGGCTGGAAGTTCAGCAACGGCGAGCCCGTCACCGCCCAGTCCTTCGTGGACGCCTGGAACTACGGCGCGGACGTGCGCAACAAGCAGAACAACTCGCCGTTCTTCTCCGACATCGTCGGCTACGCGGACGTGCACCCGACGAGCGGCGAGCCCAAGGCCAAGACGATGTCCGGGCTGGTCGTCAAGAGCCCCACCGTCTTCACGGTCGCCCTGAAGGACAAGTTCTCCACCTGGCCCGAGACCCTCGGCTACCAGGCCTTCTCCCCGCTGCCCAAGTCCTTCTTCACCGACCACTCCGGCTGGCTGAACAAGCCCGTGGGCAACGGCCCCTACACGGTGAACTCGTACACCAAGGGCACCGGGATGCAGCTGCGCAAGTGGGACGCCTACGGCGGCCCGGACAAGGCGCAGAACAACGGGGTCGACCTCAAGGTCTACACCGACAACAACACCGCCTACACCGACCTGATCTCCGGCAACCTCGACCTCGTCGACGACGTCCCGGCGCAGCAGCTGAAGAACGTCAAGAACGACCTGGGCGACCGCTACATCAACCAGCCGGCCCTGATCATCCAGACCCTCACCTTCCCGCTGTACGACCCCCAGTGGAACAAGGAGGGATCGGAGAAGGTCCGCCTGGGCATCTCGCGGGCCATCAACCGCGACGAGATCACCAAGCAGATCTTCCGCGAGACCCGCACCCCCGCCAAGGACTGGACCTCCCCGGCCCTCGGCGAGAAGGGCGGCTTCTCCGCGACGATCTGCGGCGACGCGTGCGTCTTCGACCCGGCCGAGGCCAAGAAGCTCATCCAGGAGGGCGGTGGCCTGCCCGGCGGCAAGGTCACGCTGACCTCCAACGTGGACACCGGCTCGCACCGGGAATGGATGGACGCCGTCTGCAACAGCATCAACAACGCGCTGGGCGAGGGCCCCGTCTGCACGGTCAACCCGGTCGGCACCTTCGCCGACTTCCGCAACCAGCAGAGCAGTTACAAGCTGACCGGCCCGTTCCGCTCCGGCTGGCAGGCCGACTACCCGCTCATCCAGAACTTCCTCCAGCCGCTGTACTACACCGGCGCCTCCTCCAACTACGGGAAGTTCAGCAACGCCGACTTCGACAAGCTCGTCGACGAGGCGAACCGGGAGAGCGACTCCGCCAAGGCCATCGCCAAGTTCCAGGACGCCGAGAAGGTCCTCGCCCAGCAGATGCCGTCCATCCCCCTCTGGTACCAGAACGGCAGCGCCGGCTACTCCGAGCGGCTCTCGGACGTGACGCTCAACCAGTTCAGCGTCCCCGTGTACGACCAGATCAAGGTCAGCTGACCACCCACCGGATCGAACCTGGAGCAGTCCATGGGACGTTATGTGATCCGGCGGCTGCTCCAGATGATCCCCGTGTTCATCGGCAGCACGTTCCTGATCTTCTTCATGGTGTACGCGCTCGGTGACCCGGTCGCCGCCCTCTTCGGAGACAAGGCCCCCGACCCGGCCACCGCCGCGCGCATCCGCAAGGACCTCTACCTCGACCGCCCCCTGTGGCAGCAGTACCTCCACTACATGGGGCAGATCTTCCAGGGCGACTTCGGCACGGCCTTCAACGGCCAGTCCGTCACCGAGCTGATGGCCTCGGCGTTCCCCGTCACCCTGCGCCTGACCCTGGTCGCGATCTTCTTCGAGATCGTCATCGGCATCACCCTCGGCGTGATCAGCGGACTGCGCCGGGGCAAGGCCACCGACACCTCCCTGCTGGTGCTGACCCTCGTGGTCATCTCCGTGCCCACCTTCGTGACGGGCTACGTCCTCCAGTTCGTCTTCGGCGTCAAACTCCAGTGGGTGCGGCCCACCGTCTCCCCGGACGTCCCCTTCAACGAGCTGATCCTGCCCGGCCTCGTGCTCGCCCTGGTCTCCCTGGCGTACGTCACCCGGCTCACGCGCACCTCCATCGCCGAGAACGTCAAGGCCGACTACATCCGCACCGCCGTCGCCAAGGGTCTGCCGCGCCGCAGGATCGTCACCCGCCACCTGCTGCGCAACTCCCTGATCCCGGTGGTCACCTTCATCGGCACCGACATCGGCGCCCTCATGGGCGGGGCCATCATCACCGAGCGGATCTTCAACATCCGAGGCGTCGGCTACCAGCTCTACCAGGGCATCCTGCGCAACAACGCGCCCACCGTGGTCGGCTTCGTGACCATCCTCGTCATCGTCTTCCTGCTGGCGAACCTGCTCGTCGACCTGCTCTACGCGGTCCTGGACCCGAGGATCCGTTATGCCTGATCCCGAGCGCCCCGAACCGGGCGGCTACGACCCGGTGGGCCCCCGCCCCAAGGAGGCCGTCTCCCCCACGGGCCAGGGGGGACCCATGGATCTCGCGCTGGACGAGGCCGAAAGCGTGGAAGGCATCGAGAAGACCGCCGGTCCGGACGCCACCGGCCCGAAGGACAAGGCCCGCTCCCTGTGGTCCGACGCCTGGCACCAACTGCGCCGCAACCCCGTCTTCATCCTCTCCGCGCTGGTGATCCTCTTCCTCGTCGTCATCTCGATCTGGCCGCAGCTCATCGCGAGCGGCGACCCCCTCCAGTGCGACCTGTCCAAGTCCCAGGAGGGCTCCGCACCGGGCCACCCCTTCGGCTACGACACCCAGGGCTGCGACGTCTACACCCGCACCGTCTACGGAGCCCGCGCCTCCATCACCGTCGGCGTCTGCGCCACCCTCGGCGCCGCCCTGCTCGGCTCCGCCCTCGGCGGCCTCGCCGGGTTCTTCGGCGGCTGGGGCGACTCCCTGGTCTCCCGGGTCGCCGACATCTTCTTCGGCATCCCCGTCATCCTCGGCGGCCTGGTCTTCCTGTCGGTCGTCACCGGCACCACCGTCTGGCCCGTGGTCGGCTTCATCGTGCTGCTCGGCTGGCCGCAGATCGCCCGCATCGCCCGCGGCTCGGTGATCACCGCCAAGCAGAACGACTACGTCCAGGCCGCCCGCGCCCTGGGCGCCGGCAACGGCCGGATGCTGCTGCGGCACGTGGCGCCCAACGCCGTCGCCCCCGTCATCGTCGTCGCCACGATCGCGCTCGGCACGTACGTCGCCCTGGAGGCCACCCTGTCCTTCCTCGGCGTGGGCCTGCGCCCGCCCACCGTCTCCTGGGGCATCGACATCTCCAACGCCGCCTCGCAGATCCGCAACGCCCCGCACATGCTGCTCTGGCCGGCGGCCGCGCTGAGCATCACGGTGCTCGCCTTCATCATGCTCGGCGACGCGGTGCGCGACGCCCTCGACCCCAAGCTGCGCTGAGGAGCCCCGCACATGCTGCTCGAAGTCCGCGACCTGCACGTGGAATTCAAGACGCGCGACGGAGTCGCGAAGGCGGTCAACGGAGTCGACTACTCGGTGGACGCGGGCGAGACCCTCGCCGTGCTCGGCGAGTCCGGCTCCGGCAAGTCGGTGACCGCCCAGGCCGTGATGGGGATCCTGGACATGCCGCCGGGCCGCATCACGAGCGGCGAGATCCTGTTCAACGGCAAGGACCTCCTGAAGATGAAGGAGGACGAACGGCGCAAGGTCCGCGGCGCCGGCATGGCCATGATCTTCCAGGACGCGCTGTCCTCCCTGAACCCCGTGCTGAGCGTCGGCGCGCAGCTCGGCGAGATGTACGAGGTGCACCGCGGGATGTCCCGCAAGGACGCCAGGGGCATGGCCGTCGAGCTGATGGACCGGGTGAAGATCCCCGCCGCCAGGGAGCGGGTGGGAGACTACCCGCACCAGTTCTCCGGCGGCATGCGCCAACGCATCATGATCGCCATGGCGCTGGCCCTGGAGCCCTCGCTGATCATCGCCGACGAGCCGACCACCGCCCTCGACGTCACCGTCCAGGCGCAGGTGATGGACCTGCTGGCCGAGCTCCAGCGCGAACTGCACATGGGTCTCATCCTGATCACCCACGACCTCGGCGTGGTCGCCGACGTGGCCGACAAGATCGCCGTCATGTACGCGGGCCGGATCGTCGAGGCGGCCCCCGTCCACGCCATCTACAAGGCCCCGGCCCACCCCTACACCCGCGGCCTGCTGGACTCGATCCCGCGCCTGGACCAGAAGGGCCAGGAGCTCTACGCCATCAAGGGCCTGCCGCCCAACCTGCTGGCCATCCCGTCCGGCTGCGCCTTCAACCCGCGCTGCCCGATGGCGCAGGCCGTGTGCCGCACCGACGTCCCGCCGCTGTACGGGGTGACCGGGACGCCCGAGGCGCGGACCAGCGCCTGCCACTTCTGGAAGGAGTGCCTCCATGGCTGAGTCCCTTCTCGAAGTCAAGGACCTGGTCAAGTACTACCCCCTGACCCAGGGCATCGTCTTCCGCAAACAGGTCGGCGCGGTCAAGGCCGTGGACGGGGTCTCCTTCGCGCTGCGGGCCGGCGAAACCCTCGGCATCGTCGGCGAATCCGGCTGCGGCAAGTCCACCGTCGCCAAGATGCTGGTGAACCTGGAACGCCCGACCGCGGGCGCGATCTCGTACAAGGGCGAGGACATCACCAAGCTGTCGGGCAGGGCCCTCAAGGCCGTCCGCCGCAACATCCAGATGGTCTTCCAGGACCCGTACACCTCGCTCAACCCGCGCATGACGGTCGGCGACATCATCGGCGAGCCGTACGAGATCCACCCCGAGGTGGCCCCGAAGGGCGACCGGCGGCGCAAGGTCCAGGAACTCCTCGACGTGGTCGGCCTCAACCCCGAGTACGTCAACCGCTACCCGCACCAGTTCTCCGGCGGCCAGCGCCAGCGCATCGGCATCGCCCGCGGCCTCGCCCTGCGGCCCGAGATCATCGTCGCCGACGAGCCGGTGTCCGCGCTCGACGTCTCCGTCCAGGCCCAGGTGATCAACCTGCTGGAGCGGCTCCAGAACGAGTTCGACCTGAGCTACGTGTTCATCGCGCACGACCTGTCGATCGTGCGGCACATCTCCGACCGGGTCGGCGTGATGTACCTGGGCCGGATCGTGGAGATCGGCTCCGACGCCGAGATCTACGACCACCCGACGCACCCGTACACCCAGGCCCTGCTCTCGGCGGTGCCCGTCCCGGACCCGGAGGCCCGCGCCCACCGCGAGCGGATCATCCTCAGCGGCGACGTGCCCTCCCCGGCCAACCCGCCGTCGGGTTGCCGCTTCCGCACCCGCTGCTGGAAGGCGCAGCCCCGCTGCACGACCGAGGTCCCGCTGCTGGCCGTCCCCGCGGCCTTCCCCTCGGGCCCGGCGGCCCACCCCTCGGCCTGCCACTTCGCGGCGGAGAAGCAGGTGGTGCCCCCGTCCCCGCCGGAGGGCGGTGCGGCCGGCAAGACCCTGGGCGGCGGGGGCGTATGACCCGGCGCAGGGCGCCCGTTCGGGGCGCACGGTCGGGCCGTTCCGGCCCAGTGCGCCCCGCCGCGCCGGACATGCCGAAGGGTCGATCATTTCCGGCCACGCCCGAAGCCGTCCGGCCGACCGTTCGGGATGGCCGAGCGTGCGAGCAACTCGGTTAACATGTAGGCAACTTGACCGTTTCTGCCCCGAGATCCGGGGCATGCAGCCTGTGTGACGTGCGGCCGTGCGGGTGCCGACAGCCGACCGGAGGGGGCCAGAACCCCTCCGGTCGGCCTCTGGTGTGACCCAGCCCATGCGCGGCGTGCGCCCCTCGTGCTGCCGGAATTCGATCGATGCGCTGGTACGGATAGTTATGATCCGTAGCGCACGGTGGGTATGAGTCCTACCGAGCACGAATGCGCTTACCGATGTCCGCTCGACGTGGAGGTGAACCGCCGTGGCACTCTCGATCTCGGCCGTGGTGCTGCTGGCGATCGTCGTCTTCCTGCTGGTCCGCAGGTCGGGCCTGAAAGCGGGACACGCGGTGGTCTGCGTACTGCTCGGCTTCTATCTGGCGAGCTCCACGATCGCTCCGACCCTCAGCCAGCTCACCTCCAACGTGGCGAGCATGATCAGCGGCCTCAAGTTCTGAGGCCGCCCCGCGGGGGCGCCTCCCCGGGTCCGGCCTGATCGAAAAGACAGGCCCTAGGCTGGGCCCATGAACGGTCTCCCCGCCCGTCGGCTGCTCCTGGTGCACGCGCACCCGGACGACGAGTCGATCAACAACGGCGTCACCATGGCCAAGTACGCGGCCGAGGGCGCCCACGTCACGCTGGTCACCTGCACCCTCGGCGAGGAGGGCGAGGTCATCCCGCCCGCCCTCGCGCACCTCACGGCCGACCGCGACGACTCCCTCGGCGCCCACCGCGTCGGCGAGCTCGCCGACGCCATGGCGGAACTCGGCGTCACCGACCACCGGTTCCTCGGCGGCCCCGGCCGCTTCCGGGACTCCGGGATGATGGGCGCCCCGCAGAACGACCGTCCCGAGGCCTTCTGGTCCGCCGACGTGGACGAGGCCGCCGCCTACCTCGTCGAGGTGATCCGCGAGGTGCGCCCGCAGGTGCTCGTCACCTACGACCCCGACGGCGGATACGGGCACCCCGACCACATCCAGGCCCACCGGGTCGCCACGCGCGCCGCCGAACTGGCCGCGGAGGGCGCCTACCGTCGCGACCTCGGCGAGCCGCACCGGATCGCGAAGGTCTACTGGAACCGCGTCCCGCTCTCCGTGGTCGAGGAGGGCTTCGCCGAACTGCGCGCGACCGGGACCGAGTCGCCCTTCCCGGGGATCGCCTCCCCGAAGGACGTGCCCGGGGTCGTCGCGGACGAGCGGATCACCGCCGAGATCGAGGTGCCCGCGGAACTCGCGGCGGCGAAGGCGGCCGCGATGCGCGCCCACGTCACCCAGATCGCCGTGGACGGGCCCTTCTTCGCGCTCTCCAACGACCTCGGGCAGCCGCTGTTCGTCCGCGAGTACTACGAACTCGTCGAAGGCGAGCCGGGTGCCCCGGCGGGCGAGCGCGAGCACGACCTGTTCGCGGGGGTCGGGGCATGACCGCGACGCTCACCCCGGTGCGGATCGCCGCGGCCCTGGGCCTGCTGGTGCTCGGCGCGTTGACCGGCCTCGCCGGCTGGCTCGTGGTGGACCTGTGGTTCCCCCTCGGGCTGCTGCTCGGGCTGGCGGGCCTCTTCGGGCTCTTCCTCGGCGGCCGGATCGCCCTCGGGACCGGACTCGGCGTGGGCGCACCCGTGGTCGGCTGGTTCCTCGCGTACGTGATGCTCGGTGTCCCGCGCCCCGAGGGCGACTTCCTGCTGAGTTCGTCCGGAATCGGCATGTACGCCTACCTTTTGGGCGGTACGGTGCTCGCTGTGATGTGTGCCACCCTGCGCGGCCCGCTGGATCGGCCGGTTTCGGCCGGACGGCCCGCCAAGTGACGTGGTGTCGGACTCCGTAGAGGGATCCGGGGAGGGGGCGGACGAGGGGCTCGCGGGCCCCCGCGCGGGGGTTCGATGAGGGGTCCGGGGAACCCCTGAATCCCCGGGGTCAGTTGCGTCCGGGCGGCGGCCAGTATGGTGGACGGGCCGCCGAGCAGCCCGCGCACGGTATGACGGGCGGCGGAGCCAACCGGGAGAACCTGCCTTGAGTCGTGAAACCGCCAGTTCGTCCTCCGGGTCCAAAGGGCCCGGTGGAGCCGCCTACCCCTCGGGTACGCCGCCGTATGGAACCGGCCAGTCCCCGGAGGAGAACCCTGTGACCTCGAACCCGTCTACGCCCGATCCCGACGGGCCCAAGACCGAGACGACGCTGACGACCCGGATCCGGATCAACATCCCGGGTTCGCGGCCGATCCCGCCCGTGGTCGTACGCACGCCGATGGGCGCCAACTCCGGCTCGGCGGACGACGGCCCCGACGCGCCGCAGGGCCCCGAGCAGGCGTCGCGCCCGGCCCTGCCGGCCGCGCCCGCCCAGGCCGAGCCGCGCCTGGAGCAGCGGCCGAAGCCCCAGCCGACCCGGATCCAGGCCGAGCCGGAGCCGGCCGCCGAAGCCGAGGCACCGTCCAGCAACTGGTTCGCCCCCCGCAAGGCAGCCACACCGCCGCCCGCGCCGGCTCCGGCCCCCGGGCCCGCGCCCCTGCCGACCCGGTCCGCCGGCGCCATGGCGCCCGGGCCCGCCCCGCAGCTGCCGACCCGGCCCACCGGCGCCTCGCTCCCCGGCGCTCCGCTCCCCGGCGGCCCGATGGCGGCCCCCGTGCCCGGACGGGCGCCGATGCCGCCGAACCCGGCCGTGCCCGGCGCCGGCTTCGCGCCCCAGCCGCCCACGCCCGCCGCGCCGATGTCGGACCTCGCCCACGGGTTCGGCCCCGGCCCCGTGCCCGGCGCCCCGGCGCCCGCGGGTCCCGTGCCCGGCGGGCTGGTCCCCGGCGCTCCCGGCCCCGACGCGCCCGGCGTCGGCTCCACGCAGCCCCTCCAGGCGTTCCGGGCCGAGCAGGGCGGAGCCCCCGCCGGCCCCACCGCCGGCCCCGGCCTCGGCAACGGTCCCGGCGGCGCGGACGCGCACGGCTGGCCCGGTCCCGGCCTGGACACCCCCTCCCCGTCCACGGCCCGCGTACCGGCCCCCGGACCGGCCGCACCGCGCCCCGCCCCCGCGCAGGAGAAGTCCGCCCCGGCCAAGAAGAAGGGCCGCTCCAAGACGGTCCTCATCGGCGGCGGCGTCATCCTCCTGTTCGGCGTGGCCTACGGGGCGGGCCTGCTCCTGAACCACTCCGACGTCCCCAAGGGCACCACCGTCCTCGGCACCGACATCAGCGGCAGCCGTGACGAGGCCGTGGCCAAGCTCCAGACCGCCTTCGGCACCCGCGCCGCCGCCCCGCTCCAGGTCAGCGTCGGCGGCAAGCAGGCCGAGCTGAAGCCCGAGAAGGCCGGTCTGAGCCTCGACGCCCAGACCACCGTCCGCAACGCCGCCGGCAGCGACTACAACCCCATCACCGTCATCGGCTCGCTCCTCGGCAACCAGCGCGTCGCCGACCCGGTGATGCCGGTCGACGAGGAGAAGCTCCAGGCGGCCCTCCAGGAGATCGCCGGAACCGCGGGCACGGCCACCGAGGCGACGATCAAGTTCGACACCGGCAAGGCCGTCGCCGTCCCCGGCAAGGCCGGCACCACCCTCGACGTCGACGCCTCCGTCGCCATCGTCACCAAGGCCTTCCGCGACATGGTCGCGACCGGCAAGGCGGCCCCGCCCGAACTGCCCGTCACCACCAAGGCGCCGACCATCGAGCAGGGCGAGATCGACCGGGCGATGAAGGAGTTCGCCGAGCCCGCGATGTCCGCCAACGCCATCGTCAAGATCGGCAACAAGCCCATCGCCTTCGGCGCCAAGTCCCTGCCCAAGATCCTCAGCATGCAGCCCGTGGACGGCCACCTGGTCGAGAAGTACGACCTCGACGCGCTCAAGGCCACGTACGGGAACACCTGGGACGGGATCCTGATCACCCGGGGCACCGGCGAGAAGACCCCGGTCACCCCCCAGGACGTGGCCGGAGCCCTCACCAAGGCCCTGCGCGGCAAGACCACGGCCGAGCGCACCGTGGTCGTCGACACCAACCCCGCCTAGGGCGTACGGCGTACGACCGTGCCCCGTCCGGAACCCCGGGCGGGGCACCGTCATGTCCGCCGCATGACATCCGTCATGCGGCCCTCACGACGGGCGACACTGCCGCGCGGCACCCCCCGACGGCGAAGCTCTTCCCATGACGACGACCGCGACACGCACCGCGCAGCCCGCCACCGACACCGTGGTGAGCTTCGAGAACGTGACCAAGAGCTACGGCACGGTCCGGGCGGTCGACGGCCTCTCCCTCGCACTCCACCCGGGCGAGACCGTCGCACTCCTCGGCCCCAACGGCGCCGGCAAATCCACCACCCTCGACCTCCTCCTCGGCCTGCGCCCCGCCGACTCCGGCTCCGTCCGGCTCTTCGGCACCACCCCGCGCGAGGCGGTCGCCGCCGGCCGCGTCGGCGCGATGCTCCAGAGCGGCGGCCTCATGGAGGAGGTGACCGTACGGGAGATCGTGGCGCTCGGCTGCGCCCTGCACCCCCGGCCGCACCCGATCGACCAGGTCCTCTCCCGCGCCGGCATCGACAAGATCGCCGACCGCAAGGTCGACAAGCTCTCCGGCGGCCAGGAACAGCGGGTGCGCTTCGCACTCGCCACCGTCGGCGACAGCGACCTCATCGTGCTCGACGAGCCGACCACCGGCATGGACGTGACCTCCCGCCAGTCCTTCTGGGCCACCATGCGGGAACAGGCCGACCAGGGCCGCACCGTCCTCTTCGCCACCCACTACCTGGAGGAGGCCGACGCGATCGCCGACCGCGTCATCGTCCTCTCCAAGGGCCGCGTCCTCGCGGACGGCACCGCCGCCGAGATCAAGGCGAAGGCCGGAGCCCGGAAGATCACCTTCGACGTGACCGACGGGACGGACACCGCCGACCTGCGCGAGCTGCCCTTCCTGACCTCCTTCGAGCAGCGCGGCAACACCGTGCGGCTCCAGTCCCGCGACGCCGACGCGACCGTCCACGCCCTGTACGGGCTGGGGCTCTACCCCCGCAACCTGGAGGTCGCGGGCCTCGGCCTGGAGCAGGCCTTCATCGCCCTCACCGAGGCCGAGGAGGCCACGAAGTGAACGCCCTCATCAAGCTCGAGATCGTCCGCGCCCTGCGCAACAAGAAGTACCTCTTCTTCACGGTCCTCTACCCGGCCGCCCTCTTCCTGATGCTCGGCGGCACCCTCAACGGGACCACCAAGGTCATGGGCACCGAACTGACCATGCCCGCCTTCTACATGGTCGCCATGGCCTCCTTCGGCGCCCTGACCGCCGTCCTGATGGGCAACAGCGAGCGCATCGCCAAGGAACGCGAGAAGGGCTGGGTCCGCCAGCTGCGGCTCACCCCCCTCCCCGGCCGCGGCTACGTCCTCGCCAAGACCGCCGGAGCCGGGGTCCTGTCCCTCCCGGCCATCCTCGTCGTCTTCGCCGTGGCCGCCGCCGTGAAGGACGTACGGTTCGACGCCTGGCAGTGGCTCGCCCTCACCGGTGCCATCTGGGCGGGCAGCCTGGTCTTCGCCGCGCTCGGCGTCGCCCTCGGCTACCTGGCCGGCGGGGACACCGCCCGCCCCCTGACGATGCTGGTCTACTTCGGCCTCTCCATCCTCGGCGGCCTGTGGATGCCGACCGCCGCCTTCCCGCAGTGGCTCCAGAACATCTGCGAATGGCTCCCCACCCACGCCTACGCGGGCCTCGGCCAGGCCATCGAGCTCGGCGGCGCCCCCCACGCGAAGGACGTGGCGATCCTCGCGGTGTACTTCGTACTGTTCACCGGTGCGGCCGCCTGGCTGTACCGCAAGGACTCACTGAAGGCGTGACGCCGTGGCGCTGACGAAGGAAGGCGAAGAGGTCCGGGGGGTCGGGATCGGCGTGAAGCCGCTGACCCTCCGCCAGCAGCTGGTGAAGGCCCTGTGGGTCGGCATGTGGCTGTTCTACCTGAGCGCGCCCGTCACCGACCTGGTCCGCGGCGGGCACTCCACCGGGGCCCGGGTACTCGGGTCGCTGGGCCTGACCGCCTTCGTCGCCTGGTACCTGGTGCTGGTCTTCCGCACCGTCCGGCAGATGTCCGTGGCGCGGGTCCTGGCCTCGCTGGCCGTCCTCGTCGCACAGGCCACGGTCCTGTCGCTGTCGCTGGGCCGCGAATGGCTGGTCCTCTTCGTCTACGTGTCCATCTCCTCCGGCGCCGCACTGCCCACCGAGGTCTCCCGCTGGACGGTCCCGGCCGCCACCGCGCTGCTGACGGCCACCGCCTACGCGGTACCCGGCGGGGACGCCTACCTGGCGGGCCTGCTGATCCCGGCCCTGATGGGCGGATTCGCGATGGTCGGCATCCGCGCGATGATCCGCACCACCATGGAACTGCGGGAGGCACGGGCCACGGTGGCCCAGCTCGCCGCGAACGAGGAACGCCTGCGGATGGCCCGCGACCTGCACGACCTGCTGGGCCACTCGCTGTCCCTGATCACGCTCAAGAGCGAGCTCGCCGGACGGATGCTGCCCGACCACCCCGACCGGGCCGCCCAGCAGGTCGCGGACATCGAGCAGGTCAGCCGGCAGGCGCTCGTCGACGTACGCGAAGCCGTGAGCGGCTACCGGCGGCCCACCCTGCCCGGCGAACTCGCGGGCGCCCGGACCGCGCTGGCCGCGGCCGGGGTCGTCGCGAAGCTCCCGGCGGGGGAGTGCGCCGACCTGCCCGGGGAACTGACCGAGGAACAGGAGTCCGCCCTGGCCTGGTCGCTGCGCGAAGCGGTCACGAACGTGGTCCGGCACAGCGGCGCGAAGCGGTGCGCGGTCAGCCTGGAGACGCCGCAGACGCTGGAGGGCCCGGTGGTGGAGCTCGTGGTCCGGGACGACGGCGCGGGCGGCCAGGCCGCCCCCGGAAACGGCCTCACGGGCCTGACGGAACGCCTGGAGGCGGTCGGCGGCACCCTGTCGGCCGGCCCGGCCGGCACATCCGGCTTCCGACTGGTCGCCCGGGTCCCCCTAGGATCGCGGTCATGAGCCCACGACCCATCCGCATCCTGTTGGCGGAGGACCAGTCGATGGTCCGCGAGGCCCTCGCCGCGCTGCTCGGACTGGAGCCGGACATCGAGGTACTGGCGCAGGTCGCCCGCGGAGACGAAGTGGTCGAGGCGGCCCGCGCGCACGACGTGAACGTGGCCCTGCTGGACATCGAGATGCCGGGCATGACGGGCATAGCGGCGGCCGCGGCGCTGCGCGCGGCGCTCCCGCACATCCGCATCGTCATCCTCACCACCTTCGGCCGGCCCGGATACCTGCGCGGGGCGATGGAGGCGGGCGCCTCCGCGTTCCTGGTCAAGGACGCGCCGGCCGCGCAGCTGGCGGCGGCCGTACGGAAGGTCCTGGACGGGGAGCGGGTCATCGACCCCACCCTGGCGGCGGCGGCCCTCGCGGAGGGCGCGAACCCCCTCACGGACCGGGAACGGGAGGTCCTGCGGGCGGCGGAGGCGGGCGCCACCAACGCCGAACTGGCGACCCGCCTCCACCTCTCGCAGGGCACGGTCCGCAACTACCTCTCGACGGCCATCCAAAAACTGGCCGCCCGCAACCGGGCGGAAGCGGTCCGCACGGCCCGCGAAAAGGGCTGGCTCTAGCCGGCGGGGCTGGTTTCGGCCGCTGCCGTCCGCCAGGCGCGGCTGGATTGCCCGCAGGGCAACTCCAGCCCCGCCGGCGTGGCTGGATTGCCCGCAGGGCAACTCCAGCCCCGCCGGCGTTCGAGGCGCGGGGGTCTGGGGGCGGAGCCCCCGGGACGGGTCCGGGCAGCGCCCGGGGAACGGTGGAAGGGCGGGCAGGGGACAGCCCCGCGCAGCGGAGGGGGTCAGTTCAGCAGGGCGCGGGCGGCCGAGGCCTCGGAGCGGATGCGGGCCGCCGCATCGGCGTCGATCACCGACACCACCTCCGCGTAGGCGTCCAGCTCCGCCGCCCCCTCCCGGAAGGAACCGCGTTCCACCAACAGCCGCGCCCGCTCGTACCGCAGCGCCGCCGGATGCGACGGCAACAGCAGCGACAGCTCCAGCGCCCACAGCGCGACCCCCGAGTGCTCCGGACGGGCCGACGCCCACGCGCGGATGTTGTTCAGGATCCGCAGCACGATGTCCAGCGTCCGCGCGGGCGTCCGCGGCCCCGAGGCCAGCTCCGCCGGACCCGCCCCCAGCGACGCGCCGCCCGCGAACGGGTCGACCACCACGCCCTCCTCCGGGTCCCCGAAGCCCACCACGAAGTGCCCCGGCAGGCCCAGCCCGTACACCGGCGCGCCCGCCCGCCGGGCGACCTCCAGCCAGACGACGGACAGCAGGATCGGCAGGCCGCGCCGGCGCCTCAGCACCTCGTGCAGCAGCGAGGACGAGAGGCGGTCGTAGTCCGCCGGGGTGCCGTGGAAGCCCAGCCGGCCGCCCAGCAGTTCCGTGACCGCCGAGGCCCACTCCCGCGCGCCCCGCAGCCCGTACGGCAGCATCCCGGCCAGTCGGTCCAGCTCGATCTGGGCCCAGTCCATGACGCGTTCGTCGAGCTCCGGGTCGCCCTCCGCCGCCAGCAGCAGGCACAGCACCGCCAGATCGGGCCGCTCCGCCCGGGCCTCCGCCGCGAACTGCTCGCGCCACCGCGAGGTCACGACCCCGCCGCCCGGTAGTGGTGGTAGGTGTGGTGCGTCGAGAAGCCGAGGCCGTCGTACAGCGCCCGCGCCGGCGCATTGTCCGTCTCGACCTGGAGCCACGCCGCCGACGCGCCCTCCTCCAGCGCCCGGCGCGCCAGCGCCGCCATCACGGCCGTCGCCAGGCCCTCCCTGCGGTGCTCCGGATCCACCGTCACCGCCGCGAAGCCCGCCCAGCGCCCGTCGACCACCAGACGGCCGATGGCCCGGCCCCCGGGAAGCGCCGCGAACCACACCGACGGCCCCTCGACGAGCATCCGGCGCGCCACCTCCGGGTCGGAGACCTTCCCGTAGCGCCCGAGCCACGCCTCGTCCGGGACGCGGGTCAGGCGTACGGACCCGGCCTCGGGCGCCTCGACGTCGGCCACCGGCGCCAGTGCCCCGATCCGTACCTCCGCCGACACCTCGGACACCCAGCCCCGCCGCTCCAGCTCCGCGCACAGCAGTTCCTGGGTCCCGGCGGCGCCCGTCGCGGCCTGCACATAGGCCGGAAGGTCACGTTCCGCGTACCAGGAGGTCACTCGGGCGAGTGCATCGTCCAGCGGTATGCCCGGGTCGCCGAGCGGCAACACGGAGTTGGCCCGTCGGGTGAATCCCGCGGCCGCGCGCAGCGTCCACTCGCCGAGCGGCTCGCTCTCCAGCGGCGGCCAGGACCGCGCCGCGACCCGCGAAAGCTCCTCGAAGGAGGTCGCCGGACCCCGTCTGCGGGCCGGCGCCGGGGGCACGACCTTGCCCGCGACCAGCGAGGATTCCGCGATGCGGACGGATTCGCCGTTCTTTCGTGTGATCAGCAGCACACCCCGGTCCCAGGATGTGAGAACTCCGACCGTGTCCGTGAACTGGGGTGATCCGCCCAGATCGCTCTCCGACCGCCGTACGGACACTCGTTTGCCCACGTCAGCCGGGGTGATACGGACCTCCAGCAGTCCGCCCGCAGTGAATTCCACAGCTCTGTCCGCCCCTCCTGTTCGGATCGTGCCCGGGAACGGAGATACTAGGTGTGGGCATCGACGACGCCGCGCTCCCGCGCGATATGGACAGCCCTACCGAGGAGGAACGAGAGCGTGACCTACGTCATCGCGGAGCCTTGTGTCGACGTCAAGGACAAGGCATGCATCGAAGAGTGCCCCGTCGACTGCATCTACGAGGGCCAGCGGTCCTTGTACATCCACCCGGACGAGTGCGTCGACTGTGGTGCGTGTGAGCCGGTCTGCCCGGTCGAGGCCATCTTCTACGAGGACGACACCCCGGAGGAGTGGAAGGACTACTACAAGGCGAACGTCGAGTTCTTCGACGAGCTCGGTTCGCCCGGTGGCGCTTCCAAGCTGGGCCTGATCGAGCGCGATCACCCCTTCATCGCTGCGCTGCCCGCCGGCATCAACGGCGAGCACTGACCTTTCGGTCAGAGGCGCCCCTCGGTCCCGTACGGCCTGCCGGCCGCACGGGACCGAGGCGTTTTCCGACCCGCTACCAGCCAGTACCGAGAGAGAGCAGAGACCACCGTGGCCGCAGTATCCGACCGTCTTCCCGCCTTCCCGTGGGACAAGCTGGAGCCCTATAAGGCCACGGCTGCGGCCCACGCGGACGGCATCGTCGACCTGTCGGTCGGCACCCCCGTGGACCCGGTCCCGGCGCTGATCCAGAGCGCCCTGGTCGGCGCCGCCGACTCCCCGGGCTACCCGACGGTGTGGGGCACGCCCGCCCTGCGCGACGCGATCACCGGCTGGGTGCGCGGCCGCCTCGGCGCGAGCGCCGCCGGGCACCGCAACGTCCTGCCCGTCGTCGGCTCCAAGGAACTGGTGGCCTGGCTGCCGACCCAGCTCGGGCTGGGCGCGGGCGACAAGGTGGCCTACCCGCGACTCGCCTACCCCACGTACGAGGTCGGCGCGCGGCTCTGCGGCGCCGAGGCCGTCGTCTACGACGACCCGACCGAGCTCGACCCGGCCGGCGTGAAGCTGCTGTGGCTCAACTCCCCGTCCAACCCCACCGGGAAGGTCCTCTCCAAGGAGGAGCTGATCCGGATCGTGGCCTGGGCGCGCGAGCACGGCATCCTGATCTTCAGTGACGAGTGCTACCTGGAGCTGGGCTGGGAGGCCGAACCCGTATCCGTCCTCCACGACGAGGTCTGCGGCGGCTCGTACGAGGGCATCGTCTCCGTCCACTCCCTCTCCAAGCGCTCCAACCTGGCCGGCTACCGCGCGGCCTTCATCGCCGGCGACGCGGCGGTCCTCGGCGAACTGCTGGAGATCCGCAAGCACGGCGGCATGATGACCCCGGCCCCCGTCCAGGCCGCCACCGTCGCCGCGCTCGGCGACGACGCGCACGTGGAGGAGCAGCGGGTCCGCTACGCCGCCCGCCGCGCCGCCCTGCGCGCGGCGCTGGAGGCCCACGGCTTCCGCGTCGAGCACAGCGAGGCCAGCCTGTACCTGTGGGTGACCCGGGACGAGCCGTGCTGGGACACGGTCGCCCACCTCGCGCAGCTGGGCATCCTGGTCGCGCCGGGCGACTTCTACGGCGAGGCCGGCGCCCGCTTCGTGCGCGTCGCGTTCACCGCCACCGACGAGCGCGTGGAGGCGGCGGTCAAGCGCCTCGCGGGCTGATCACCACGCCCGAAGGGGCCGGGAGTTCGTGCTCCCGGCCCCTTCGCGTTCCCGCGTTCCTGCGTCCGTACGCCGATCAGCCGAGCGGCAGCCCACCGGGCAGCCCACCCGGCAGGCCGCCGGGCAGCGATCCGAGCGGCAGCTCCTGCGCGCCGGGCACGGGCAGCCCGCCGAGCAGACCGCCCGCCTGGCCGGCCACGTCGGCGGCCGGGACGGCCTTGGTGGCGGTGCCCGTGGCCGTGGACGCGGTCTCGGCGGCCGACGCGGTGGCGTCGGCGGCGTCCGGGGCGGTCAGGGCGCCCAGCTGCTGCACGGGCTCCAGGCCGGCGGCACTGGCCGCGCCGGCCGCACCGACCACGGGCGCTGCCCCGGCTGCGACGAGCAGCGCGGCACGGGCGATCCGACGGGTCAGGGGGAGGGACATGATGCTCCTAAGCGGTAGCGGCTGAGTACGCCGTGTACAACCGCTCGTGGGGGGCCATGAGTTGCGGAGCCGCCGGGTAAAGGATCGGTAACGCATCGTTTAATCGGCTTCCGCGAAAAGCCCATTGAATGCGCACCGACCAGGGCTTCTTTCGGGCTCCGGCCCTCTCGGCCCACCCACCGGCTCACCCCCGCGAGGGTGACGACCCGGACGCCTGACCGGGCCCGGCCCACCACTGTGCGCGGGCACCCGCTGCCTGCGGGTGGGGCCGCTGCGCGGGGCCGGGTCCCCTACCCGCCCTTCCACCGTTCCCCGGGGCTCCGCCCCGGTTCGGGAAGGGGCGGGGTGGGGAAAGGCCCCGCGCAGCGGCTCGGTACCGGCGGGCGCTCCGGGACGGTCCAGGAGGGCTCGGGCCGTTCGGGTCCGGGGCACGGAACACCGGCCCAGCGGTCCCAGCGACTCAGCGGGCCGTGAAGATCCGTACGTCGTCCGGCCCCGCGCCCAGCGGATCGCCGGAGCCCGACTTGCCCGGCAGCTTCTCGATCCAGCGGCCCTTGTTCTCGCCCGCGACCCACGCCTTGCCGTCGTACCCGACCCGCGTGATGTTCAGCTTCGCCGCGTTCGCCACGGCCCAGTGCGCGACCTCCCAGCCGCGCTGCCGGTCGACCGTGCCCTTCTTGTCCTTCACCGGCACGGCTACCTCCGCCCCGTCCGCCGGGCCCGAGCGGCCCAGCGACGCCGCGGGCGGACCGAGCTGCGGCGCCGCCTTGGGCCCGAACACCCGGGTCAGCTCCGCCTTCACCTTCTCCGGATCGCCCGAACCGGGCTGCGGGGCGGGGCCGGTGCAGGTCAGCGTCCCCGGCGCACTGCCCGTGAACGCCGCCGCCAGCAGCGTCGCGTCCGGCTCGTGCTTCGCGTACGCCTGCGGGAAGCCGCTGAGCTGGACCTGCTGCGCCGCCTCCGTCAGGGGCAGCCGGGCCCACCCCCTGACCTCCTTGAGCCGGTCGTAGAAGATCCCGGCCGAGTACACGGGGTCCTGGATCTGCGCGGGCGTGCCCCAGCCCTGCGAGGGCCGCTGCTGGAACAGGCCCAGTGAGTCCCGGTCGCCGTGGTCGAGGTTGCGCAGCGCCGACTCCTGCATCGCGGTGGCCATGGCTATCGTCACCGCCCGCTCCGGCATCGGCTTGCCCGTGCCGACCACCGCGATCGTCGCCGCGTTCCCCGCCTGCTCGGGAGTCATCGAGTACGAAGCGCCGTCGCCTCCGCCCTCTCCTCCGTCCGCGGCCCGGACGACGCAGTGCGGCGCACCCATGCCGCCCGTGGAGTCCTGCTGGACGGCGAAGTAGCCGATGACCGCGAGCAGGACGAGCAGGCCGGCGGCGGCCCGCAGCAGCCGGCGGCGGCGGCGGGGGCGGGAGTGATCGCTCTGGGACACGCGGCCCACCGTACTTGAGCCACATGACGCGTCCACCGGGCGGACGTGGAAGGTTCGCCACACCCCGGGGCGTTAGGGTCAGTGGCATGTCCGAATCCGAGCTGGACCTCACCCTGGACGCCGCCGAGCTGACCGCCCGGCTCGTCGACATTCCGTCCGTGAGCGGCGACGAGAAGGTGCTCGCCGACCTCGTGGAACACGCGCTGCGCGCACTGCCGCACCTCACCGTGGACCGTTTCGGAAACAACGTCGTGGCCCGCACGAACCTCGGCCGTTCCGAGCGCGTCGTACTCGCCGGCCACCTCGACACCGTGCCGATCGCCGACAACGTTCCGTCCCGCCTCGACGAGAACGACGTGCTGTGGGGCTGCGGCACCACCGACATGAAGTCCGGCGTCGCCGTGCAGCTGCGCATCGCGGCCACCGTGCCCGAGCCGAACCGCGACCTCACCTTCGTCTTCTACGACCAGGAAGAGGTCGCCGCCGACCTCAACGGCCTCGGCAAGGTCGCCGAAGCCCATCCCGACTGGCTGACCGGTGACTTCGCGGTGCTGCTGGAGCCCTCCAACGCCGAGGTCGAGGGCGGTTGCCAGGGCACCCTGCGCGTCCTGCTCCGCACGACCGGCGAGCGCGCCCACTCCGCCCGCAGCTGGATGGGCTCCAACGCCATCCACGCCGCCGGCCCGATCCTGGCCCGGCTGGCCGCGTACGAGCCGCGCAAGCCGGTCATCGACGGCCTGGAGTACCACGAGGGCCTCAGCGCGGTCCGCATCGAGGGCGGCGTAGCCAACAACGTCATCCCCGACGCGTGCACGGTCACGGTCAACTTCCGCTACGCCCCGGACCGCAGCGAGGCCGACGCCGTCGCACACGTCCGTGAGGTCTTCGCGGACTGCGACATCGCCGAGTTCGTGATCGACGACTCGTCCCCCGGTGCCCTCCCGGGCCTCTCCCACCCCGCCGCCGCGGCCTTCATGGAGGCCGTCGGAGGTCACGCCATGCCGAAGTTCGGCTGGACGGACGTCTCCCGCTTCAGCGCGCTCGGCGTCCCGGCCGTCAACTACGGCCCGGGCGACGCCCTGCTGGCCCACAAGGTCGACGAGCGGGTGGAGACGAAGGCGATCCTGCACTGCGAGGAACGACTCCGCGCCTGGCTGACCGACTGAATTCCGCTTCCCGTCACCTTCGTGCGCCTACCCTGATCCAACGATCAGCAGGAGGGAGCACATCATGGGCAACCCCGAGAGTTCCGCCCGTCGTCGGCCCGAGGAGCAGCAGCTCGGGCCGGTGCTGAGGAGGCGGAGCCAGGTGCAGGCGGGCAGCACGACGGACCAGCGGCTGCTGGACTCCGCCGGGCCCTCCGAGTGGGTGCACACCGATCCCTGGCGGGTCCTGCGCATCCAGTCGGAGTTCATCGAGGGCTTCGGCACGCTGGCCGAGCTGCCGCCCGCGATCAGCGTGTTCGGCTCGGCCCGCACCGCCGCGGGCACGCCCGAGTACGAGGCGGGCGTGCGGATCGGCAGCGCGCTGGTCGACGCCGGCTTCGCGGTGATCACCGGCGGCGGGCCGGGCGCGATGGAAGCGGCCAACAAGGGCGCCCGCGAGGCGGGCGGCATCTCGGTCGGCCTCGGCATCGAGCTGCCCTTCGAGCAGGGCCTGAACCAGCACGTCGACCTGGGGCTGAACTTCCGGTACTTCTTCGTCCGCAAGACGATGTTCGTGAAGTACAGCCAGGGCTTCGTGGTCCTTCCGGGCGGCCTCGGCACCCTGGACGAGCTGTTCGAGGCACTGACCCTGGTCCAGACGCAGAAGATCACCCGCTTCCCGATCGTGCTGTTCGGATCGGAGTACTGGAGCGGCCTGGTCGACTGGCTGAGGAACACGGTGATCGCGCAGGGCAAGGCCTCGGAGAAGGACCTGTACCTCTTCCACGTCACGGACGACGTGGACGAGGCGATCGCCCTGGTGACGAAGGAAGTGGGCAAGTAGCCGCAGCCCATCTCAGCCTCGCCGGCGTTTGAGGCGCGGGGTCCGGGGCGGAGCCCCGGGTCTTTTCAGCCCGTCCGGCGTTTGAGGACCGGGTCCGGGCGGAGCCCGGGGAACGGTGGAAGGGCGGGTAGGGGACGGCTCCGCGCAGCGGCACCCCGGCCAGGGCCGGGCCACGGGGGGTGCCGTCGGGGCCGGGCGCGCGCCGGGGCACCTCCTCGGGCGTCGAACGGGCAGGGGCAGCGGACACGTATGACGTGGTGCGTTCGACGCCCTGCGGGGGCGCCCCGCCGCACACCCGACCCCGACGGCGCGGGGGTACGGGCGTGGGCCCGCCTCGCCGAGCACCGGCGTTCGACGCCCCGCGGGACCGGAAGGGCGGTGGGGTCAGGCCAGGCCGCGGCGGGCCACAGCCGGGGCGCGGTGGCCCTGGATCGACGCGACCATGTCGAGGATCTGCCGGGTCTCGGCGACCTCGTGCACGCGGTAGACCTGCGCCCCCAGCCACGCCGACACGGCCGTCGTGGCCAGCGTGCCCAACAGCCGTTCCTTGACCGGCCGGTCGAGCGTCTCGCCGACGAAGTCCTTGTTGGACAGGGAGACCAGGACCGGCCAGCCCGTCGCCGTCATCTCGCCCAGCCGCCGCGTGGCCTCCAGCGAGTGGCGGGTGTTCTTCCCGAAGTCGTGGCCGGGGTCGATCATGATCGCGTCCCGCCGGACGCCCAGCGAGGCGGCCCGTTCCGCGAGGCCCACCGTGACCTCCAGGATGTCGGCCATGACGTCCTCGTACTCCACGCGGTGCGGCCGCGTCCGCGGCTCCGCCCCGCCCGCGTGGGTGCAGACCAACCCGGCGCCGTAGCGCGCCGCGACTTCGGCCAGCTTGGGGTCCACCCCGCCCCACGCGTCGTTCAGGAGGTCCGCCCCGGCCTCGCAGACCGCCTCGCCGACCTCGTGCCGCCAGGTGTCCACGCTGATCACCACGTCGGGGTGGCGGCGGCGGACCTCGGCGACGAAGCCGACCGTGCGCCGGGCCTCCTCGGCCGCGTCCACGTGTTCGCCCGGGCCCGCCTTGACCCCGCCGATGTCGATGATCGCGGCGCCCTCGGCGACCGCCTGCTCGACCCGGTCCAGGGCCGGTTCGTCGCGGAACGTCGCGCCCTGGTCGTAGAAGGAGTCCGGGGTGCGGTTCACGATGGCCATGATCACCGGTTCATGGGTGTCGAACTCGCGCCTGCCCAGTCGCAGCATCCTGCTCTTTCCTCCTTCGGCGGCCCCCCCGCCTCATCTGCGACCTTAACCTGAGGGTCGGAGTCTCTCGTGGGGAGTGATCGTGTTCTTCTTCTTGATGATCGCGCTGGTCGTGGTCGTGGCGGCGGTCACCCTGGCGGTGATCGGCGGGGGCTCGGAGGCGGTCCTGCCGGAGGCGGAACCGGACCGGGTGGCCGACGCGCTGCCGGAGACCCGGCCCGTCGTGCGGGCGGACATCGACGCGCTGCGCCTGCCCGTCGCGCCGCGCGGGTACCGGATGTCCGAGGTGGACGACGTACTGGACCGGCTGGCGGCGGAGCTGGCGGAGCGCGACGCGCGGATCGCCCAGCTGACGGCCCGGGTCGAGGCCGAGCCGCAGGACGCGGTTCCGGCGGGCCGGGTCGACCTCACGAAGCACGCCGAGTGATGGGCGCCGCCCTCGCGGGCCCGGACGGGGCGCTGCGCTGCCCGTGGGCTCTGTCCTCGGGGCCCACCGGAGAATACGTCGCCTACCACGACACCGAGTGGGGCCGCCCGGTCCACGGTGACGACGCGCTGTACGAGCGGCTGTGCCTGGAGGCCTTCCAGTCGGGCCTGTCGTGGATCACGATCCTCCGGCGGCGGGAGGGCTTCCGGAAGGCCTTCGCGTCCTTCGAGATCGCGGCGGTCGCGGAGTTCGGGCCGGCGGACGCGGAGCGGTTGCTGGCGGACGAGGGGATCATCCGCAACCGGGCCAAGATCGAGGCGACGCTGGCCAACGCGAAGGTGCTCGCCGGGTGGGAGCCGGGCGAGCTGGACGCGCTGATCTGGTCGCACGCCCCGGAGGAGCCCGGTCCGGCCCCGCGCGGCATCGCCGACGTCCCGGCGGTCACCGACGAGTCCACCGCGCTGGCGAAGGCGCTGAAGAAGGCGGGGATCCGGTTCGTCGGACCCACGACGGCCTACGCGCTGATGCAGGCCTGCGGGCTGGTCAACGACCACCTGGCCGACTGCGCCTCCCGCGAGGTCCTGGCCTCGCGGGAGACGGGCGCTCAGCGGCCCAGGTAGTTCGGCGGCTGCTTCGCGAGGAAGGCCTGGACGGCGATGGCGTGGTCCTCGGAGGCGCCCGCGCGGGTCTGCAGGACGTCCTCGTGCTCCAGCGCCTCGGCGAGGGAGTGCGAGGCCCCGTAGGCCAGGGACTCCTTCAGCGCGGCGTAGGCGACGGTCGGGCCGGAGGCCAGGGCGCGGGCCACGGCCTCGGCCTCGGCGCGCAGGGACTCCGCGGGCACCAGGCGGTTGACGATGCCGAGCTCGAACGCCTCCTGCGCCTTGATCGAACGCGGGAAGAGCAGCAGGTCGGAGGCGCGGGAGGCGCCGATCAGGCGGGGGAGGGTCCAGGAGACCCCGGAGTCGGCGGTGAGCGCGACGCCGGCGAACGAGGTGTTGAAGGAGGCGGTGTCGGCGACGACGCGGAAGTCCGCCGCCAGCGCGAAGCCGAAGCCGGCTCCGGCCGCGACGCCGTTCACCCCGGCCACCACGGGCTTGGGCATCTCGGTGAGGGCGCGGACGATCGGGTTGTAGTGCTCCGCGACCGTGCTCATGGTCAGCGTGGTGCCGCTCTCGCGGTCCGAGGCGAGGTTCCCGATGTGCTCCTTGAGGTCCTGGCCCACGCAGAAGGCCCGGTCGCCGGCCGCGGTGAGCAGGACGGCCCGCACCGCGGTGTCGTCGGCCGCGGCCCGGACCGCGTCGCGCAGGGCGACCTTGGCCTCGGTGTTCATCGCGTTCATCGCGTCCGGGCGGTTGATCGTGATGGTCGCGAGTCCGTCGGTCACTTCGTAGAGCACGCTGTCGGCCATGGCAGGGGGTCCCCCTTCGTCGCGGGCTTGACTACCGGCCGGTACCGGCCGGTGCAAGGGTCAGCATGGCGGACCGCGCGGCGCACGCACATGTGATGTGCGTCAAAGAAAGCGCACCGCGCGGGGGCGAAGTATCGCAGGCGGGTCCCCGAAATGAGTGGTTTTGGTCGAGCGCGTTGCCGAAGCGTTCACCGTTGAGGTTGGTCATCGGGTCCTGACATGCGGGATAATGGCCGGGAAGCAATGTGTTCGATGCCGGGTACTAGGCGCCTGAACGGGGCCGTCGGCTGACGATGAGCTGGTTTCAGGAAGGGGAACGAGCATGGCGGCCATGAAGCCGCGGACGGGCGACGGCCCGCTCGAGGTCACCAAGGAGGGGCGGGGCATCGTCATGCGCGTACCGCTCGAGGGCGGCGGTCGGCTTGTCGTCGAGCTGACCCCCGACGAGGCGGACGCCCTGGGTGACGCCCTGAAGAAGGTCGTCGGCTGACACGTCGGCACCAACTGCATTCCGCATTCTCTGCGCTGCCCCGATCGCTCCGAGCGGTCGGGGCAGCGTTGCGTCCCGGACCGCGTGTCCGGCGTATTCGATCTTCGGAGTTGTGACGTGACGTTCTCCCCGCCCGCGCCGCCCGCCTTCGCGGACTGCACTCCCCGGGAGAAGGCGGCACGGATCCTCACCGACGCGTTGGCGCTGGCGAACCTGGTCGTGGCCCTGCTCCTGCTGATCGGCTGGTCCGCCACCGGGTCGTGGTCCGGCCTCGGCTGGGGGCTGCTCGCCGCCCTGTTCTGCGGGGTGGTCCCGATCGGGATCATCGTGCTCGGGGTGAAGCGGGGCGCGCTCACCGACCAGCACATACGGGTCCGGCGCCAGCGGATGGTCCCGATGGCGCTGAGCCTGGTCTCCGTCGTCGTCGGGATCGGCCTGCTGTACGCGCTGGGCGCCCCGGCGGACGTCTTCGCGCTCGTGGTCGCGATGCTGGTCGGCCTGGTCTCGTCCCTGGCGGTGACGGCGGGCTGGCAGATCTCCATCCACATGTCGGTGGCCGGTGGCACCGTGATGATATTGCTGCTCGCCTTCGGACCGGTGGCCCTCCCGGTCGCGCTGCTCGCGGCCGCCGTCGGCTGGTCGCGGCTGGTGCTGAAGGCGCACACGCCGGCCCAGCTCCTCGCGGGCACCGCGCTGGGCGGCACGGCCGCCCTGACCTTCGCGCTGCTGCGCTGACGGGTCCGCGGGTCCGTGGCCCGCGCGGCCTACGGGCTCAGCGGCGTACGGCGCACAGCAGCCCGTCGCCCACCGGGAGCAGCGCGGACTCCAGTGCCGGGCTCTCCCGGACGCTCCGCAGCAGCTCGCGGACGCGGAGCACCTCCACCGGCTGGGCCGCGGAGTCGACCGTACGGCCGTCGGAGAACACCCCCTCGAAGCACACCAGTCCGCCGGGGCGCAGCAGGCGCAACGATTCGGCGAGGTAGTCGAGGGACTCGGTCGGGTCCCCGTCGCAGAAGACGAGGTCGTACCCGCCGTCCGCGAGCCGGGGCAGGACGTCGAGGGCGCGGCCCGGGATGAAGCGGGCGCGGTTGCCCGCGAAACCGGCGGCGCGGAAGGCCTGGCGGGCGAAGGCCTGCCGGTCCGGTTCGGGATCCACCGTGGTCAGCACCCCGTCGGGGCGCATTCCGTGGAGGAGGTGGATGCCGGAGACGCCGGTGCCGGTGCCGATCTCGGCGACCGCCTTGGCATCCGCGGTGGCGGCCAGCAGGCGCAGCGCGGCCCCGGTGCCGGGGGAGACGGAGCGCAGGCCCGCTTCCCTGGACCGGTCGCGGGCCCACCGCAGAGCGTCGTCCTCGGCGACAAACGCGTCGGCGAACGCCCAGCTCGTCTGCCGGTTGCCGGTAATGACCCTCTCCTGTCCCCATAGTTGGCGCAACGGTGACTGTATCCGTTGACGTCGGGAACCCGCAGATGGGACCGGGCGTTGTGAAGGGTGGAGACGGGATCAGAAGGGGCGCTGCCGGGCAGAACGACGCCTTCGGCCTCTGTGTGACCTAAGACCTGCGTAAAGATACTGCAAAAAGGCTTATCCGGAGCTGACAGAGGGGGTGGCTATGGTAGGGACTCCGCTGGACACCACCAGAGCCGACAGGGGAGGTGCGGCTGCGCCTGTGGATCGTGGGGGCGTGTTCAGACGCCTCTTCTGGTCGGCCGGCGAGCCGAAATCCGTGACCTACATTGCTGACAGCTTCCACACCGCCACCGCAACCACCGCGACCTTCGCCGCCGATGCGGGCTCGCAGGCGTGGACCCCTCCCTCATGGGAGGAGATCGTCAGCACGCACAGCGCGCGGGTCTACCGCCTTGCCTACCGTCTGACGGGCAACCAGCACGACGCCGAGGACCTGACCCAGGAGGTCTTCGTCCGCGTCTTCCGCTCGCTGTCCACGTACACGCCCGGCACCTTCGAGGGCTGGCTGCACCGCATCACCACGAACCTGTTCCTCGACATGGTCCGCCGCAAGCAGCGGATCCGCTTCGACGCGCTCGGCGACGACGCCGCCGAGCGGCTGCCGAGCCGCGAGCCCTCCCCGCAGCAGGTCCTGCACGACACCCACTTCGACGCCGACGTCCAGCAGGCGCTGGACACCCTCGCGCCCGAGTTCCGCGCCGCCGTGGTGCTCTGCGACATCGAGGGCCTGTCGTACGAGGAGATCGCCGCGACACTCGGCGTGAAGCTCGGCACCGTCCGCAGCCGTATCCACCGCGGCCGTTCACACCTGCGCAAGGCGCTCAAGCACCGCTCCCCCGAAGTCCGTGCGCAGCAGCGCGCGCTGGCGGGTGCGGCGGTGGGTGCGCCCGGCGCCGGGGGAGAGGGCGGAGCCGAGTGAGCGGAGTCGGTCCGTCCCCCGCCGAGCACCACCTGGGCGACAGGCTCGCCGCCCTGGTGGACGGGGAGCTGAAGCACGACGCCCGCGAGCGGGTGCTGGCCCACCTGGCCACGTGCCCCAAGTGCAAGGCCGAGGCCGACGCGCAGCGCCGGCTGAAGAGCATGTTCGTGGAGAGCGCGCCGCCGCCGCTGTCCGCCGGGCTGCTGGCGCGGCTCCAGGGGCTGCCGGGCGGCGGTCCCGACGGCCCGTCAGGCGCCATGGGGTCGACCGGCGGGCCGGGTCCGTCGGGAGCGACGGGGGACCGGCCGGCCGATCCCCTCGCCTCGTTCGCGTACGCCCTGGCGCAGCCGGGCGTCCCGTCGCAGCCCTCGGGCTTCCGCATCCACGAAGTCGCCCGCCCGCGCCGCCGCTTCGCCTACGTCGCGGCCGGAGCGGTGTCGCTGGCCGCGCTCGCCCTCGGCGGGACGCTGCCCATGGAGAGCGTCGAGCCGAACGTACGGGGGGAACAGCCCGCGCCCGCCTCGCGGCCCGGCCCCGTGGTCTCCGTAGCCGACGCCGCGGTCCGCGACCGTGACCGGGACCGGGACCGGGGTAGGGAGCCGGTGCCGCCGCCCGCTATCGGACCGACCCTCCTGTCGACCCTCGCGACCCCGTTGCCGCCGCTGCACCCCAGCCCGCCGGCCACGACGCGACCGGTCTCCCTGCTGCGCTGACGCGGGACCTGATTGAATCTGCGGCACATGCGCATAGGTAGGCGGGGAGCGCCCATGGCCGACAGGCAGCAGATCGAACCGGCTCCGTCGTGGTGGAGCCGGCCCGAGGGCACGGCCGAAGGCCGCCACGACACGGTTCCGGCCCCCAGGCCCGAGGACGGTCCCGAGGGTGGTTCCGAGGGCGCGGCCGAGGGCGCGCCCGCAGGTCTTGCCGCGGAGGCGGCGGGCGGCACGGGGGCGGTGGGAGGCGGGGAAGCGGAGCCGCCCCGCGCGGTCCGGTACGACCCGTGGGGCGCCCAGCCCCTCCAGGCGCCCCTCCAGGCGGTGGACCGCGGCCGGGAGCGGCGCGGGTTCGACCTCTGGCAGGTCGTCGCCCTCGCCGTGGGCACGGCCCTGCTCGCGGGCGGTGTCGGCGGCTACCTCGGCGTGCTCGCCGAGCGACAGAGCAGCACCCGACTGGAGCTCCCCCAGGCGGCCGTCGCGGACAAGGGCCGGGCGCCCGAAAGCGTGGCCGGGATCGCGGCCACCGCACTGCCCGGGGTGGTGACCCTGCACGTGCGGAGCGCGAAGGGCGGCGGCACCGGCACCGGTTTCGTACTCGACCAGCAGGGCCACATCCTGACCAACAACCACGTCGTCGCCGACGCCAAGGAGATAGCGGTCACCTTCAGCACCGGCGAGAGCGTCACCGCCGAGCTGGTCGGCCGTGACTCCGGATACGACCTGGCCGTGGTCAAGGTCAGCGGGGTGCGCGGGCTCCAGCCCCTGAGCCTCGGCAACTCCGAGAACGTGAAGGTCGGCGACCCGGTGGTGGCCATCGGCGCCCCCTTCGACCTCTCCAACACCGTCACGGCCGGCATCATCAGCGCCACCGGGCGGCCCGTCACCGCGGGCGGTGACAAGGGCGACGGCAGCGACATCAGCTACGTCGACGCCCTCCAGACGGACGCCCCCATCAACCCGGGCAACTCCGGCGGCCCGCTCCTCGACGCCAAGGCCCACGTGGTCGGCATCAACAGCGCGATCCGCGGCGCCGACAAGGACGATCCCGACCGGCAGGGCGGCTCCATCGGCCTCGGCTTCGCCATCCCCATCAACCAGGGCAAGCGCGTCGCCGAGGAACTCATCCGCACCGGCCACGCCACGCACCCCGTGATCGGGGTCACGCTCGACATGGAGTACACGGGCGACGGAGCCCGGGTCGGGGACAAGGGCGAGGACGGCAAGCCGTCCGTGGTCTCCGGCGGTCCCGGCGCCCGCGCCGGGATCAAGGCCGGCGACGTGATCACCAAGGTGGACGGGCAGCGCGTGCGCGGCGGGGACGAGCTGATCATCAAGATCAGGTCCCACCGCCCGGGCGACAAACTGACCCTGACCGTGCGGCGCGGGGGCCGGGAGGAGACCTTGGAGGTCGTCCTGGGGTCGGCGAACGGCTCGTGAGCACCGCATGACCGTGGGGTGAAACCACTGCGGGGCGAGCACGCAGGTATGGGCGTGCGGACAAGGGCGGGTACCGTGTGTGCGGGCCCGCAGTGAGAGAGACCGAGGAGCGGCAGGGTGTTCAACGACATAGGCGCACTCGAACTCGTCACGATCGTGGTGCTCGCGATCCTGGTCTTCGGCCCGGACAAGCTGCCCAAGGTGATCCAGGACGTCTCCGGGGTCATCCGGAAGATCCGCGCGTTCTCCGACAGCGCCAAGCAGGACATCCGCTCCGAGCTCGGCCCGGAGTTCAAGGACTTCGAGTTCGAGGACCTGAACCCGAAGACCTTCATCCGCAAGCAGCTCACGGAGAACGAGGACCTCAAGGAGATCCGCAGCAGCTTCGACCTCCGCAAGGAGCTGAACGACGTCACCGACGCCGTCAACAGCAAGGAGGCCGACGCGGCCCCCGCCTCGACCGGAGCCTCCGCCACGCCCGCCGGCACCGGCCCCGACCTGCTGAAGAAGCCCGCCTCCCCGGCCGCCGAACAGCGCGCCCGCTTCGACGCCGACGCCACGTAGGGGCTGCGCTTGCCCGCCGATCCCGGGTCCGGTGGCTATCCTCCATCTGTCCGGATGTAGGACGCCCGAGGGGGGCGGGCCGTTCCGGACCCCACGGAACGAGAGGCCGCCCCATGGAGACGACGAGCAGTAGCCGGGTAGGTGCGCAAGCCCCCGAGGCCACCGCGCCCGCCCCCGCCGCCGAACCCGCGCAGGATCCGCAGAACGCCCCGCAACAGGCGCAGCAGCCGCAGCAGCCGCAGGAGGGCGCCGCGCCCGTCCCGGCGGCCCGCCGGACCGTCGAGGGCTATCTGAGGGCCGAGTTCCCCTGGTACGGGCTGGACGGGGCCTTCACGGGCCCCCGCTGGCTCATGCAGGTCGGAACCGGCGCCGACGGCACCGTGGAGCACGGCTCCACCGGCCACGGCGACGAGCCGTCCGCGCGGGGCGAGATCGCCACCGGCGAGAAGGAGCGCTTCGCGGTGGTCGTCACCGTCGCGAGCAACCCGCTGCGCCGCAGCGGAGACGGCACCGGCGTCCTGGAGGCCACCTCGGTCTCCTCGGCGGCCTGGCTGGCCGGCTCCGGGCTGCTGGCCTACAGCTGGCCGGGCCAGATGGACCACGCCCTGCGCAACGACTGGCTCGACCAGCAGACCGAGGCCGCGTGGGAGCTCGCCGACGACCTGGACGGCGAGGACTGGTCGACGCTGTCCCTGCCGGTGGACGGGGAGCCGACGCCGTTTCACTACCGTGAGTCCGAGTTCGGGTGGGTCCTCGCCGGGTCCACGCGGGGCGGTGTGCACCTCGGGGCGTACGGGCGGGGGATGAGCGCGTACGGGCTCGGGTTCTCGGTGATCTCGGACCTCGGCGCATACGAGTAGTCCGGGTCACGGGTACGGGAAAGGGCACCGCTGGTCGGCGGTGCCCTTTTCGCTGCGCGGCCCGTGCGGGCCGGTGGTCGGGTTGTGCCCACCCTCCCCCAAGCTCTCGGCTCCGCTCGAGCAGGGGGACCCCCCTCGCCCCAGCGGAACGACTGCCCACGAACCGCCGTCAGAACTTGTTCTTCGGGGTGATGCCCAGGGACATGCCCGAGAGGCCTCGGGCTCGGCCGCCCAGTTTGCCGGCGATCGCGCGCAGGGCCGCGCCGGCCGGGGAGTCCGGGTCGGCCAGGACGACCGGCTTGCCCTCGTCGCCGCCCTCGCGCAGGCGCACGTCGATCGGGATGGAGCCGAGCACCGGGACGGTCGCGCCGACCGTCTTCGTCAGACCGTCGGCCACCTTCTGGCCGCCGCCCGAGCCGAACACGTCGACCATCTCGTCGCAGTGCGGGCACGGCAGGCCCGACATGTTCTCGACCACGCCGACGATCTTCTGGTGGGTCTGTACGGCGATCGAGCCGGCCCGCTCCGCGACCTCGGCCGCGGCCTGCTGCGGGGTGGTGACCACGAGGATCTCGGCGTTCGGGACCAGCTGGGCCACCGAGATGGCGATGTCGCCCGTACCCGGCGGGAGGTCCAGCAGCAGCACGTCCAGGTCGCCCCAGAACACGTCCGCGAGGAACTGCTGGAGCGCGCGGTGCAGCATCGGGCCGCGCCACACCACCGGCGCGTTGCCCGGGGTGAACATGCCGATGGAGATGACCTTCACGCCGTTCGCGGACGGCGGCATGATCATGTTCTCGACCTGGGTGGGCTTGCCGTCCACGCCCAGCATGCGCGGCACGCTGTGGCCGTAGATGTCCGCGTCGACCACGCCGACCTTCAGACCGTACGCCGCCATCGCGGCGGCCAGGTTGACGGTGACCGAGGACTTGCCCACGCCGCCCTTGCCGGACGCGACCGCGTACACACGGGTCAGCGAGCCCGGCTTGGCGAAGGGCACCTCGCGCTCGGCGGTGCCGCCGCGCAGCGTGGCCGCCAGCTCCTTGCGCTGCTCGTCGCTCATCACGTCGAGGGTGACCGCGACGGAGGTCACGCCCGCGACCTTCGCGACGGCCTCGGTGACCAGCTGCGTGATGGTCTCGCGCATGGGACAGCCCGACACGGTCAGGTAGACGGTGACGGCGACCGCGCCGCCGTCGCCGATCTCCACCGATTTCACCATGCCGAGTTCGGTGATCGGCCGGTGGATCTCGGGGTCGTTCACCGTCGCCAGCGCGTCCAGGATCGCGTCCTGCTCGGGCACGGCGGCGTCGGCGGCGGAGCTTGTGTCGGTAGCCATGCCCCGATGGTACGGCTCGGTAGCAGGGCTCGGGAAAGCCCGTCAGCGGTCGCCTTCGTCACGTTCCCGCGGGAATAGCCGACGCTCGTCCATCTCCTTGATCAGGTCCTGGAACTCGGACCGGATCCAGTCGCGCGTCGCGACCTCGCCCAGACCCATCCGCAGGGCCGCGATCTCCCGCGTCAGGTACTCGGTGTCGGCGATGGAGCGCTCGTTCTGCTTGCGGTCCTGCTCCAGGTTGACCCGGTCCCGGTCGTCCTGCCGGTTCTGCGCGAGCAGGATCAGCGGAGCCGCGTACGAGGCCTGGAGCGACAGCATCAGCGTCAGGAAGATGAACGGGTACTCGTCGAACCGCAGGTGGTCCGGCGCGAAGATGTTCCACAGCACCCACACGATGATGACCAGGGTCATCCAGACGATGAAGCGGCCCGTGCCGAGGAACCGCGCCACCCGCTCCGACAGCCGCCCGAAGGCCTCCGGGTCGTACTCCGGCAACAGCCGGCGCCGCGAAGGCCGCGGTACGTCGAGCCGGACCCGCGACCGCGTGAGCGCGCTCGAACCGGTCGCCGAGGCCGCCTTCGCCCGCTCGCCCCGCTCGAAGGCGGAACGTTCCGCCCGCTCGCCCGACTCCACGGTCAGCCCGAGCTCGCGCGCCTGGGCGCGCGCCCGCTCGCGCCGCTCGCGGATCTGCTCACGGCGTCGCTCGCGCGCCTGCTCCTTCTCGCCGCGCCCCCGTTCAGTGGCCACCCACGACCTCCTCGGAGTGGAAGTCCTTCTCGCGCCAGTCGTCCGGCAGCAGGTGGTCCAGTACGTCGTCCACCGTCACCGCGCCCAGCAGCGAACCGCTCTCGTCGACCACTGGCACCGCCACCATGTTGTACGCGGCCAGGTAGCTGGTCACCACCGGCAGCGAGGCGTCCGGACGCAGCGGCGGCAGGTCCGTGTCCACGATCGAGCTCACCAGCGTGAACGGAGGATCGCGCAGCAGCCGCTGGAAGTGCACCGTGCCCAGGTACTTGCCCGTCGGCGTCTCGTCCGGCGGCCGGCACACGTACACCTGCGCCGCCAGCGCCGGCGACAGGTCCGACTGGCGTACGCGGGCCAGCGCGTCCGCGACCGTCGCGTCCGGGCGCAGCACGATCGGCTCCGTCGTCATCAGACCGCCGGCCGTGTTCTCCTCGTACGACAGCAGGCGCCGCACGTCGGCCGCGTCGTCCGGCTGCATCAGCGTCAGCAGCCGCTCCTTGTCGTCCTCCGGCAGCTCGGACAGCAGGTCGGCCGCGTCGTCCGGGTCCATCGCCTCCAGGACGTCGGCGGCGCGCTCCTCCTTCAGCTTGCCGAGGATCTCCACCTGCTCGTCCTCGGGGAGCTCCTCCATGACGTCCGCGAGCCGGTCGTCGTCGAGGGCGTTGGCCACCTCGGCGCGCCGCTTCGGCGTCAGGTGGTGCAGGACGTTCGCCACGTCGGCCGGGCGCATCTGCTCGAACGTGGCGACCAGGTTCTCGGCGCCCTGCCCGTGCTCCTCCAGCGAGAAGCCCGTCACCGCGGACCACTCCACCGTCAGCGTCTCACCGCGCCGGCGCAGCGCACCGACCTTGCCCTTGCGTACGAAGATCCTGTCGATCTCCCAGTCCCGGCGGGCGGGCAGCTGCTGGATGGCCACGTCCAGGACCGTGACCTCCTCGCCGGTCGCGGTCAGCGTCACCCGGCGGTCCAGCAGCTCGCCGAGGATCAGCCGCTCGGTGGGGCGCTGTTCGAAGCGGCGCATGTTGACGACACCGGTCGTGATCACCTGGCCGGACTCCACGCCCGTGACGCGGGTCATCGGCAGGAAGATCCGGCGCCGGCTGACCACCTCGACCACCAGGCCCAGCAGGCGCGGCGGCCGTCCGCCGACGCGCAGCATCGCCACGAGGTCGCGGACCCGGCCCACCTGGTCGCCGTTGGGGTCGAAGACGGGCACACCCGACAGATGCGAGACGAAGATCCGCGGGGCGCCACCAGCCATCCGAGCGCCTCCAGACGCGTCCGTCAACAGTCCTGCCGCCCCTCAGGCTAGCCCGTGCCCCGTGCAAGCGTCCTGGTGGGGCGGTCCGCGCGGGTACCGCGGCGGTGCGGTGCCGGTTGCCGGGGCGCGGTCGTGGCGGGCGGTGCGGCGCCAGGTACGCTGCCTGCTGCTCACAGCCGAGCCGCACGCCCGCACGCTTCGCACGCCCGCACGACGAGAGGCACCTGCCCGTGACCGCCTACTTCCCTGCCGCGCGCCTGCGCCGGGCCGCGTTCATCGGTGCCCTGTGCGCGGGACTCGCCGTCACCGGTACGGGCTGCGGCTCGGACCCGGACGAGGGGACGAACGGGGTCGGCAAGCTGTCCGCGGACAAGATCGAGGAGAAGGCGAAGGCGGCCGCCACGGGCGCGGACTCGGTGCACCTGTCCGGCACGCTGGTGAGCGGCGGCAAGTCCTTCACCCTCGACATGCGGCTGAAGTCGGACGGCGGTTCCGGCGAGGTGAAGTCGAAGGACGACACCTTCCAGCTGTTGCGGGTGGGGGAGCAGCTGTACCTGAAGGCGAGCGCGGCGTTCTGGGGGCAGTCCGACTCGGCGGGCAAACTCGGCGACAAGTACGTGAAGGTGCCGGAGAGCGACCCCACGTACAAGCAGTTCCGCGGCTTCACCGACATGCATGTCCTGCTGGACGGGCTGCTCGGGCTGGAGGGCAAGCTCGCCAAGGGCTCCTACACCAAGGTCGGCCACACCAAGGCCGTGCAGGTCACGGCGGCGGACGGCAAGGGCGGCAAGCTCTCGGTGTCCCTGGAGGGGACCCCGTACCCCTTGCTCATGGAACGCGCGGGCGGTGCGGGCCGGGTGGAGCTCGCGGAGTGGGGCAAGACGTTCCCGCTGGACCCGCCGGCCCAGGACCAGACGGTGGACTACGGCACGCAGCTGCCGACCACGAAGGACCAGGCGACGGGCGGCTCCGCGGCGCCGACTCCGTCGAAGGGCGCGGGGCAGGGGGCGAACCCCACGAACCCGTAGCCCCCCCGGGGGCTGGATGTGCCCCTGTCGGCCCGCGGGTGCACGCCGGGCTCGGCAACTCCAGCCCGTCCGGCATTCGAGGCGCGGGGCAATCCCAGCCCCGCCGGCGTGTGAGGCGCGGGGTCCGGGCGGAGCCCGGGGAACGGTGGAAGGGCGGGTGGGGGACCGGCTCCGCGCAGCGGCACCCCGGCCCGGCGGAGCCTACGGGCGGGGCTTGCGACGCTTCAGGAGGAGCTTCGGGAGGTGGGCCGGGATCGGGCGGCGGGTGATGGCCGGCGAGGCCAGGGGCGCCGCGGCCAGGGAGCCGTCCGGCAGGGCGCCGACGGTCTGCGGCTCCAGCCGCAGCAGCCGGCACTCCCGCGCCCACCGCTCCGTCATGTCCTCGGAGTCCGGCGCGTTCAGCCGCTTGCCCTTGAGCTCCGCGACCGCCGCCGCCCACTCCTCGCCGCGGGGTGCCAGTTCCCGCACGGTCGCGGTCCAGGCGACCAGCCGCCCGCCCTTGTCCTTGCTCCGCACCGTCACCTCGGCCGTCGCGCCGTCGGCCAGGGCGGGGAAGGGCTGCTCGCCGGGCCCGTCGCCCAGCACGTGCGCTGCGCCGTCCACCCAGGCGTGCCACAGGGCACGGTCCGCTCCGGCGCCGCGGACCCAGATCAGGCCGGACTTCTTGGTGGCCTCCTCGACGAGGGCCAGGTCGAGCGTGCTGAGAGTCATGCGCACAGAGTAGGGGAGGTCACACGGCCACGGCCGCGCGGGAGTAGCCCCGCCAGGCGGCGGCGAGCAGCAGTACGCCCGGGGCGACCCCGGAGACGGCAGCCACCGTCGAGGCGCTCGCGCCGCCGATCGCCAGCGCCATTCCCGCCGCCCCGCACACGGACATCCCCGCGGCGAGGATCCGCAGCGGCGGCATGCTCCAGACGGAGGCCAGTGCGAAGAAGTGGACGCCGACGACCAGGGCGATCCAGCCCACCGTCGCCCGCGGCTCGTCCAGCACGTTGGTGATGACCGCGGCCCCGCCGAGGCCGGCGATCACCTCGGCGGCCACCACGTACCGGTAGTTCCGGCCGAAGGCCGCCCTGGGCGCGGGCTCGGTGGTGGCGCGGCGTATGGACAGGAAGAGGCCGAGGAAGGCGACGACGGCGATCACTCGGATGGGCGCGCCCAGTGCTTGTGGCAGGGCGCCCGCGTTGGCCTGGATGAAGGCCAGACCGAAGAGGCCACCGATGAGTCGCCCCAACTGATTCTTTTTCATGATCGTCAGAATTTCACAGCCAACCGTGCCGGTGCAGGGCTCGGTGGATGGTGAAGCAGCTGGCGACGATGGCGGCCATCACCACCGGGTAGCCGTACTTCCAGTGGAGTTCGGGCATGTGGTCGAAATTCATCCCGTACACCCCGCAGATCATGGTGGGCACGGCGATGATCGCCGCCCACGAGGTGATCTTGCGCATGTCCTCGTTCTGGGCGACGGTCGCCTGTGCGAGGTTGGCCTGGAGGATCGAGTTCAGCAGCTCGTCGAAACCGACGACCTGCTCGTGCACGCGGGCGAGGTGGTCGGCGACGTCGCGGAAGTACTTCTGGATGTCCGGGTCGACCAGCCGCATCGGGCGCTCGCTGAGCAGCTCCATGGGTCGCAGCAGCGGCGACACCGCCCGCTTGAACTCCAGTACCTCGCGCTTGAGCTGGTAGATGCGGCCCGCGTCGCCGCCGCGGGTGACGCCCTTGGCGGGGGCGGCGAAGACGGCGCTCTCCACCTCGTCGATGTCGTCCTGCACGGCGGCCGCGACCGCGATGTACCCGTCGACCACGTGGTCGGCGATGGAGTGCAGGACGGAGGAGGGGCCCTTGGCGAGCAGGTCCGGGTCGTCCTGGAGGCGGTGGCGCAGCCCCTTGAGGGAGCCCTGGCCGCCGTGCCGGACCGTGATGACGAAGTCGGGGCCGGTGAAGCACATCACCTCGCCGGTCTCCACCACCTCGCTGGTGGCGGTCAGTTCGGCGTGCTCCACGTAGTGGATCGTCTTGAAGACGGTGAAGAGGGTGTCGTCGTACCGCTCCAGCTTCGGCCGCTGGTGCGCGTGCACCGCGTCCTCCACGGCCAGCGGGTGCAGCCCGAACGTGGCGGCGATCCCCGCGAACTCGGCCTCGGTCGGCTCGTGCAGGCCGATCCAGGCGAAACCGCCGTCCTCGCGGACCCGGCGGATGGCCTCACGGGGCGTCAGACAGGTCGTTCCCTGGACGCGCCGGCCGTCGCGGTAGACGGCGCAGTCGACGACCGCGCTACTGGCGGAGGGGTCGCGCGTGGTGTCGTAGCCCGGCTGGACGGGGGTGGACTTGCGCAGCGACGGACGGACGGCCGCACGCAGGTAGGGCAGCATCGACATGGCAGGCTCCTTCTCGCGCACGGCTGCGGACCGTACGGGTGGGAGACCTTCCGGGGGCGCGGGCGGGTGGGCCCGGGCAGGCGGAAGGAACAGGACGGGAGGACAAAGACGTTCTGCCGTCGCTCTTCTACTGATTCAGAGCGTCAGGGAAGCGGAAGAGCGATTGGTACTGCACGATCGACTTCGGTCCATCGCAGCCCCACCTCCTCCGGCCGGTCCTCCGTGGAGGACGTCCTGTCGTCCAGGGCCTTGAAACAACGCTTCTGCGTGCGGCCCGAACCAGCTGTCAACACTATCAGCCGACTGATGGTCAAGACCCGCCCTTTACCCGGCTGATACGAGTTCTATGCTCGCTCCATGGCAGAAATTCTGGCCCTCGTCGAGGCCCGGCTGCGCACCGCGTTCGGTGAACCCGACGCCCGTGCCGCCGTCACCTTCCTGGGTACCGACCGCATCGAGGTGCTCCGCTTCGCCGAGGGAGACCTCGTGCGGTACGCGACCCTCGGGATGTCCGCGAACCCGATGACCGATCCGACCGACATGGTCGCCGACCCCGTACGCGGGCCGCGCGCCGAGCTCGTGCTGACCGTACGAGCGGGACTCGCGCCCACCGACAAACTGCTCCGGCCGCTCGCCGTGCTGGCGGCCTCCCCCCAGGTCGAGGGTCTGATCGTGGCCCCCGGCGCCTCGCTCGACGTGGGCGAACCGCTCTGGGACGGGGCCGCCTTCAGCTCCGTGCTCGTGGCCGAACCCGGGGGCCTGGTGGAGGACCTGGAGCTCGACGAACCCATGGAGCCGGTCCGCTTCCTGCCGCTGCTGCCGATGACGGCGAACGAGGCCGCCTGGAAGCGCGTCCACGGCGCCGCGGCCCTCCAGGAGCGCTGGCTCGCCCGCGGCACCGACCTGCGCGACCCGTTGCGCAGCGCGGTCGCCCTGGACTGACCCCGCCCCGACGGCCCGGATGGGTGAGCCGGCCTTGACTGGCGGGCGGGCGGGGAGGAGCGTGGCTTCTTATGAGGGGTGAACCGAGTTGCCCGAAGTGCGGTGGCCGGGTCAGGGCGCCCGGACTCTTCTCCGACTCCTGGCAGTGCGCCGTGCACGGCACCGTCCACCCCCTGCAACCGGTCATCCCGCCCAGCGTGGAGGCCCTGGGCGTCGTGGTGCACCGGGCCAAGGTGCCGGTGTGGATGCCCTGGCCGCTGCCGGTGGGGTGGCTGTTCACCGGGGTCGCCTCCGCCGGTGACGACCGCAGCGGGGGCCGGGCGACGGCCGTGGCCTGCTCGGGGCCCGGCCCGTTGGGCGGCATCGGCGAACTGGTCCTGGTCGCGGAGGAACTCGGAGTGGGCCTCGGCGCCCGGTACGCCGGCATCGACGGGCCCGACCCCGGCGCGCACATCGACGTATCGGCGCCGCCCCACGCCAAGGTCGTGGCCGCGGGCCGCCCCACCCCGCTGTGGCACCTGAGCAAGGCCCCCGACGACCGGGCCGTCTTCGCGGGCGAGGCGCGGGGCCTGTGGTTGTGGGCGATCGTGTGGCCGGAACAGACCGGCCTCCTCATGTACGACGAGCTCGTCCTCACCGACCTCCGCGACGCGGGAGCGGAGGTCGAGCTCCTTCCGTGCGGGGCCCTGAGCCCCCGCATCCTGGGGCCGGCCTAGGTGTGTCGTCACACTCCCGCCCGCCCCGCGGCGGGAGTGTGACGACAGGCCCCAGGAGGTCTGGACCAGAGGCGACCTTCGGCCCGGTTATCCTGGAGTGTCCCCCCGTCCGTACGAACCCTGGAGCCCGGCTGTGCGCATCGACCTGCACGCCCACTCCACGGCTTCCGACGGTACGGACACCCCCGCCGAGCTGGTGCGCAATGCCGCCGCAGCGGGGCTCGACGTGGTCGCGCTGACCGACCACGACACCGTGGGCGGGTACGCCGAGGCCGTCGCCGCGGTGCCGGCCGGGCTGACGCTGGTCACGGGCGCCGAACTGTCCTGCCGCCTCGACGGGGTCGGGATGCACATGCTCGCGTACCTCTTCGACCCCGAGGAGCCCGACCTCGCCCGTGAGCGCGAGCTCGTCCGGGACGACCGGACCCCCCGCGCGCAGGCCATGGTCGGCAAGCTCCAGGACCTCGGCGTGGACGTCACCTGGGAGCAGGTGGCCCGCATCGCCGGTGACGGCTCGGTCGGACGGCCGCACATCGCCACCGCCCTCGTCGAGCTGGGCGTCGTGCCCACCGTGTCGGACGCCTTCACGCCCGACTGGCTGGCCGACGGCGGCCGCGCGTACGCCGAGAAGCACGAGCTCGACCCCTTCGACGCCATCCGCCTGGTCAAGGCGGCCGGCGGGGTCACCGTCTTCGCACACCCCCTCGCCGTCAAGCGCGGCCAGTGCGTGCCCGAGGCCGCGATCGCCGAGCTGGCGGCCGCGGGCCTGGACGGCATCGAGGTGGACCACATGGACCACGACGCCGACACCCGCGCCCGGCTGCGCGGCCTCGCGGCGGACCTGGGACTGCTGACCACCGGCTCCAGCGACTACCACGGCAGCCGCAAGACCTGCCGGCTCGGGGAGTACACGACCGACCCCGAGATCTACGGCGAGATCACGCGCCGTGCGACCGGGGCCTTCCCGGTGCCCGGCGCCGGCGGACGCGAGCGCTGACGGACGGGCCTTCCGGCCTGCCCGCTCCACCCCTCCCGTCCTCCTTTCCGCTCTTCTGCGCGATACCCCCCTTTCGCGACACCCCTCACCTGCAAGGCATCACTGTGTTTGATTTCGCCGTCTTCGGATCCCTATTTCTCACGCTTTTCGTGATTATGGACCCCCCGGGGATCACTCCGATCTTCCTCGCCCTGACCTCCGGGCGTCCCGCCAAGGTGCAGCGCCGCATGGCCTGGCAGGCGGTCTGCGTGGCCTTCGGCGTCATCGCCGTGTTCGGCCTCTGCGGCCAGCAGATCCTGGACTACCTGCACGTCTCCGTCCCGGCGCTGATGATCGCCGGCGGCCTGCTGCTCCTGCTCATCGCCCTGGACCTGCTCACCGGCAAGACCGACGAGCCGAAGCAGACCAAGGACGTGAACGTGGCCCTCGTCCCGCTGGGCATGCCGCTGCTCGCCGGGCCCGGTGCGATCGTGTCCGTGATCCTCGCCGTGCAGAAGGCCGACGGGTTCGGCGGGCAGCTCTCCGTCTGGACCGCGATCGCCGCCATGCACGTCGTGCTGTGGCTGACGATGCGCTACTCGCTGGTGATCATCCGGGTCATCAAGGACGGCGGCGTGGTCCTCGTGACGCGCCTCGCCGGCATGATGCTCTCCGCGATCGCCGTCCAGCAGATCATCAACGGCGTGCTCCAGGTGGTCCACGGCGCCTGAGCCGAGGATCCGCGCAGATGCGAACGCCCCCGCACCGTGATCGGTGCGGGGGCGTGAACGTATCGCGCGAAGCGTCAGTTGGACGCGCTCTCGGCCGGTCGGATCAGAATGCGCTGGCCGACGGCCGCGGCCTGCTGCACGATCCGGTTGACGGAGGACGCGTCCACGACGGTGCTGTCCACGGCGGTCCCGTCGACGTCGTCCAGGCGCAGAATCTCGAAGCGCACGGGGCTTCTCCCTTCGTCGGTGTCTCCTTGCAAAGGTGTTAACGAAGAGTAAGCCGCAATCATTCCCTACGCTAAGGAAATTTTTTCACTGACTAAGGACTAGTGGTGTGCGAGTCCCAGAACGAGCTCAGCGCACCCGCTGTGACCTGCGGATTCTCCGCATTGGGGGAATGCTCCGCACCCGGGACGACCACCCGCCGCGCACCCAGTCGCCGCGCCATCTCGTCCATCAGCGGGACCGGCCAGGCGTAGTCGACCTCGCCGGACACGACCAGCTTCGGCAGCCCGGTCCGGCTCAGCTCGTCCACCCGGTCGGGCTCGGAGATCAGCACCCGGCCGGTGACGATCAGCTGCTCGGGGACCGTGGCCAGCCACCGCGCGCGCAGGAACTCCGCCAGTTCGGGGGAGTCGGCGACCGCGTCCTCGGGATCCTGGGCCCGCATCGCCGCCCAGATGCCTGGCATGTAGTGATCGGGCGCAGTGTCGCCCATCGCCTCGAGGGCGGCGACGAGCAGCTTCGTACGCGCCTGCTGCTCCTCCGCGATCGCGGCCGGCCCGCTGCTCATCAAGGTCAGCGAGGCGAACGCCGACGGGTCGCGCAGCACCGCCGCGCGCGAGATCAGCCCGCCCAGCGAGTGCCCGACCAGGTGCACCGGCCCCGCTCCCAGCGCCGCCGCCTGTGCCAGGACGTCCTGCGCCAGCTCCTCCAGGGCGTACGGGGCCTCCTCGCGCGGGCCGGGAGTCTCGTGCTGGCCGCGCCCGTCGACGGCGACGACCCGGTACCCCGCGGCGGCCAGCGGCTCCAGGAGCCCGACGAAGTCCTCCTTGCTCCCCGTGAACCCGGGGACCAGCAGGGCGGTGCCTCGGACGGGCTCACCGGCCTCGTGCACGGCGAACGGGCCGCGTGCGGTGGGGAGGAGGCGCCCACGGGCGACGGACGGCAGGGTGAGGCGCGGCGGCTTGCTCATGGCCCGAGGTTACCGGCCCGTAGGGGGCGGAGGGGGCCCGGGTACGCCGTCGGCCCCGGCCCCCTCGAAAGGGGACCGGGGCCGACGGTGCGGTACGGGAACCGGGTGCCTACGCCTCCGGCGCGGCCGCGACCTTGCGGGTGCGCGTGCGCTTCGGCTTGGCGGGAGCCTCCTCGGCCGGCGCGGCGGCCTCGGTGGCGACCGGAGCGGCCGCTGCCTTGCGGGTACGGGTCCGCTTCGGCTTGGCCGGGGCCTCCTCCGCCACGACGGCGGTCTCGGCGACGACCACCGCGGCGGCCGGGGCGGCCTCGGCGGTCTTGCGGGGGCGGGTACGGCGGGCCGGGGCCGGCTCCACGGGCGGGGCCATCTGGAAGTCCGGCTCGGGCGCGGCCGCAACGACCTTGCGGGGGCGGGTACGACGCGGCGCGACCGGGGCCTCCTCGACCACGGGGACCACGTCGGCCATGACCGACCTCTGGGTGGGCTTGCGCGTGCGCCTCGGCGCGACCGGAGCCTCCTCGGCGACCGGAGCCGGGGCCGGAGCCTCGGCCACGGCGGCCACGGCGGCCTCGGCGACGGCGGCCGCGGGGGCCTCGGCGACGGCCTTGCGGGTGCGGGTGCGCTTCGGCCTGGCCGGAGCCTCCTCCGCCACGGGGGCGGCGGCGACCGGAGCGGCCGCGGCGACCGGAGCCGCCTCGACGACCGGGGCGGCCGGAGCGGCCTCCACGGCCTGGGCCGGCACCGTGCCCACACGGGTACGGCGGCGGCGCGGCCTGCGCGGCTCGTCGGCGGCCGGAGCCGCCGGGGCCTGCGGGGCCTCGGCCACGGGAGCGGCGGCCGCGTCCTCGGCGCCGACCTCCGCACCACCACGGGTACGGCGGCGCTGGCGCGGCGTACGGGTGCGCGCGGGGCGCTCCTCCGTCACGACGGCGGCTGCGGCCGGGCCGCGACCGCCACGGCCACCGCGGCCGCCGGTCTCGCCCAGGTCCTCCAGCTCCTCGGCCTTCAGGCCGGCCCGCGTGCGCTCGGCGCGCGGCAGGATGCCCTTGGTGCCGGCCGGGATGTTCAGTTCCTCGAACAGGTGCGGAGACGTGGAGTACGTCTCGACCGGGTCGTGGAAGTTCAGGTCCAGCGCCTTGTTGATCAGCTGCCAGCGGGGGATGTCGTCCCAGTCGACCAGCGTGACGGCGGTGCCCTTGTTGCCCGCGCGGCCGGTGCGGCCCACGCGGTGCAGGAAGGTCTTCTCGTCCTCCGGCGTCTGGTAGTTGATGACGTGGGTCACACCCTCGACATCGATACCGCGCGCGGCGACGTCGGTGCACACCAGCACGTCGACCTTGCCGTTGCGGAACGCGCGCAGCGCCTGCTCGCGAGCGCCCTGGCCCAGGTCGCCGTGGACGGCGCCCGAGGCGAAGCCGCGCTTCTCCAGCTGCTCGGCGATGTCCGCGGCCGTGCGCTTGGTACGGCAGAAGATCATGGCCAGCCCGCGGCCCTCGGCCTGCAGGATGCGGGAGACCAGCTCCGGCTTGTCCATGTTGTGCGCGCGGAAGACGTGCTGCGCGATGTTGGCGACGGTCGCGCCCTCGCCGTCCTCGGAGACGGCGCGGATGTGCGTCGGCTGCGACATGTACCGGCGGGCCAGGCCGATGACCGCGCCCGGCATGGTCGCCGAGAACAGCATCGTCTGACGCCGCGCGGGCAGCAGGTTCATGATCTTCTCGACGTCGGGCAGGAAGCCCAGGTCGAGCATCTCGTCGGCCTCGTCGAGGACGAGGGCCTTGACGTGGGACAGGTCGAGCTTGCGCTGCCCGGCCAGGTCCAGCAGGCGGCCCGGGGTGCCGACGATGACGTCGACGCCCTTCTTGAGCGCCTCGACCTGGGGCTCGTACGCGCGGCCGCCGTATATGGCGAGGACGCGGACGTTGCGGACCTTGCCCGCGGTCAGGAGGTCGTTGGTGACCTGGGTGCACAGCTCGCGGGTCGGAACCACCACGAGGGCCTGCGGGGCGTCGGTCAGCTGGTCGGGCCTGGCCCGACCGGCCTCGACGTCCGCGGGGACGACGACCCGCTCCAGCAGCGGAAGGCCGAAACCGAGCGTCTTGCCGGTACCGGTCTTGGCCTGGCCGATGACGTCCGTGCCGGAAAGGGCGACGGGGAGGGTCATCTCCTGGATCGGGAAGGGGGACACGATGCCGACGGCCTCAAGGGCCTCGGCCGTCTCGGGATAGATCCCGAGGTCTCGGAACGTAGTCAGGGTGCTGCCTCTTCTGTGAGACGCGGCGCGAGGCGGCGAGGGGGGTCGTACCGTGCCGTGCTTGCAGTACTGCCACGTACGAAGCTGCGCGGGACCACTGGCCTTCGCTCAAGCGCATCTGCCGCTGAGGGGGCCCCTCGTTGGAGGCGGTACGCATGTGCGTACTCACCACGCCGAGGGCGGTCGGTTGGAGCCGATCGGGCCACCGACCGGGCATCCTCATTCGGATGCGCCGCCGAGTATTCGGCAAGCGCATTACCACTGTACCCCGGATTCGCGCAGGTGTGTCGGGTGAATTCACCGGGTCGACGCGTTTAGGTGTCCCGACAGTGAGTAGGTGTGGTGACTTGGCGCGCCTTTCGGCGGGCTATTGTGCGGAGCATGTCGACCGTTGAAAACGCCTCGCCCGCCGACGACAGCACCCCCGCCGAAGCCGTGGGCATCGCCGCCCAGGACTGGGCGACGGCCTCCGCCTCGCCGCAGTACCGGGCCGCCGTCGTGGACCTGCTCGGCGCCCTCGCGTACGGCGAGCTCGCGGCCTTCGAGCGCCTCGCGGAGGACGCGAAGCTCGCGCCCACCCTCGACGACAAGGCCGAGCTCGCCGCCATGGCCTCCGCCGAGTTCCACCACTTCGAGCGCCTGCGCGACCGGCTCGCCGCCATCGAGGTCGAGCCCACCGCCGCCATGGAGCCCTTCGCGAAGGGCGTCGACGACTTCCACCGCCAGACCGCGCCCTCGGACTGGCTGGAAGGCCTGGTCAAGGCGTACGTCGGCGACTCGATCGCCAGCGACTTCTACCGCGAGGTCGCCAGCCACCTGGACACCGACACCCGCGCGCTCGTGCTCGGCGTGCTCGACGACACCGGCCACGGCAACTTCGCCGTCGAGAAGGTCCGCGCCGCGATCGAGGCCGACCCGCGCTGCGGCGGCCGGCTGGCCCTGTGGGCCCGCCGACTGATGGGCGAGGCCCTCTCGCAGGCCCAGCGCGTGGTCGCCGAGCGCGACGCGCTGTCCACCATGCTGGTCGGCGGCGTCGACGGGATGGCGGCCGGCTTCGACCTCGCGGCCGTCGGCGAGATGTTCACCCGCATCACCAAGGCCCACACCAAGCGCATGGCGGCCCTGGGGCTCGCCGCCTGAGCGGTACCCGTACGAGACGGAGGCCCCGGCGCGCATCACGGCGCACCGGGGCCTCCGGCTCGTGGAGGAGGTTTCGTACGGGATCGGCCGTCAGCCCCGCGTCGGGAGCGAAAACGGAGTCCCGTGGGACTGCCTGCGGGGCCCTGAGGCCGGACGGAGCAGCAGCGACAGGACCACGGCCGAGACGAGCACCGCGCCGACGAAGGTCGCCGTGAGCGTGTTGTGCCCGGGGCCCAGCGCGAAGTGCGTCAGATACGCCCCGAAGAGCGCCCCCAGCACTCCGCTGACCAGCACGGTCCTCCGTGAGGGCAGCCGCTGCGCCAGCGCTCTCGCGGCTGTCGCGGAAAGGGCGAGGCCCAGCAGAGCAGAGCCGAGCGCTTCCATCAGCAGCATGGGTCCCTCCGAAACGTCGGGGCAAACCGGGTCACTGCCGTCCTACCCGAAGCGGAAGAAAGGGAAACGGCCCGATGGAATCAACCACCGGGCCGTTTCGCTCAGTTCTCCGTGCCTCCGGATACCCCTCAGAGGTTCCCGAAACCGACCTTGCGCGCGGTCGGCTCACCCAGGTCGACGTACGACAGGCGGTCGGACGGCACCAGGACCTTGCGGCCCTTCGTGTCGCTGAGGCTCAGCAGCGGCTCGGTGCCGGACAGCGCGGCGGCGACGATGCGCTCCAGCTCCTCGGCGCTCAGGTCGCTCTCCAGCACGATCTCCCGGGGTGCGTGCTGCACGCCGATCTTGACCTCCACGGCTTTGTCCCTCCGACGGTCCGTTTCGCGCGATCAGCCGCGCCGTACGCGGTCCACATTAGCCCGGAGAGGGGACGCGGACTGCGCTGACCGGACACGCTCGCAGCGAACAGCGGCCGGTCAGCCCCGTCGGAGCCGTCAGGCTCCCGCGCCCTCGGTGCCGTGCAGCGGGAAGCCGGCGATGCCGCGCCACGCGAGCGAGGTCAGCAGGCCGACCGCCGTATCGCGGGCGACCGGGCTCTCACTGGACAGCCAGTAGCGCGCCACGACCTGCGAGACCCCGCCCAGCCCCACGGCGAGCAGCATCGACTCGTCCTTGGACAGGCCGGTGTCCTCGGCGATCACGTCGGAGATGGCCTCGGCGCACTGGAGCGAGACCCGGTCGACGCGCTCGCGCACCGCCGGCTCGTTCGTCAGGTCGGACTCGAAGACCAGACGGAAGGCGCCGCCCTCGTCCTCCACGTACGCGAAGTACGCGTCCATCGTCGCGGCCACGCGCAGCTTGTTGTCCGTCGTCGACGCGAGGGCGGTGCGCACGGCCAGCAGCAGCGACTCGCAGTGCTGGTCGAGGAGCGCCAGATAGAGGTCGAGCTTGCCCGGGAAGTGCTGGTACAGCACCGGCTTGCTCACCCCGGCGCGCTCGGCGATGTCGTCCATCGCCGCCGCGTGGTAACCCTGCGCGACGAAAACCTCCTGGGCCGCGCCCAGCAGCTGGTTGCGCCGGGCTCGGCGCGGCAGTCGCGTGCCCCGCGGACGCGCTGCCTCGGTCTGCTCGATGGCTGTCACGCCGCCTCCCACTTTCTCTATGAACACAGTGCGCTCTGCGCCGCGCCGCCATCGTACTTTTCGGTAACCGAATCTGGAGGGTTCAAGCCGAGTTTTCTCGCGGTACGGACCGGTCGGAGGCGCTGGTCAGCGGTCGGTCAGGGGTCGGTCCCAGGCCGGGGACGGGTCGGCCGGAGGCCGCTCAGCGGTAGTCGTCCTCGTCCAGCGGCACCACCCGCGCCTGCTCGGCGGCGTCGCCGTCGGCGGCCTCGCCCCGCTCCCCGCCGCCCAGCGGGTCGTCCTCGCCCGGCTGCAATTCGGCCAGTTGTTCCGCCACGTCCGCCTCGGGTGCCTCCGCGTCCGGGAACTCGACCTCCCGGAAGGTGTCCGGTTCCGCAGGGTCGACAGTCATCCCGCTCCCCTCGCTTCCTTGGTTCACCTACGAGCCTAGGAGGATCGCGGATACCCCGCTATGCGGATTGCCACACTTCTGTGACCGCGAACACAGGAGGTCGAGCGTGATCGTCTCGTAACATTGCCCGCATGTCTTCCACGGAGCTGCCGGGCGTACGGTCCACCGCCGAGCCGTCGTCCCTGGTGGGAGCCGCCCCGGTGGCCGAAGGGGAGCGGTCGCGGACCGTCGTTCTACCCGGCCTGGAGCTCAACTTCCGGGTGCGCCCCCCGCTGGGCACGGACCTGCCGCCCGCGCTGTTCGTCCACGGACTCGGCGGTTCCTCGCAGAACTGGTCGTCCCTCATGGGACAGCTGGCGGACACCGTCGACGGCGAGGCCGTCGACCTCCCCGGCTTCGGCTGGTCCCCGCCGCCCGCCGACCGGGACTACTCCGTGACCGGCTTCGCCCGCGCCGTCATCCGCCACCTCGACGCCGCCGGACGCGGCCCGGTGCACCTCTTCGGGAACTCCCTCGGCGGCGCCGTCTCCACCCGGGTCGCGGCCGTCCGGCCCGACCTCGTGCGCACCCTGACGCTGGTCTCGCCCGCCCTGCCCGAGCTGCGCGTGCAGAAGGGCGCCGTTCCGACAGCGCTCCTCGCCGTACCCGGAGTGGCGGCCCTCTTCAGTCGACTCACCCGGGGACTGAGCGCCGAACAGCGCACCCGAGGAGTGACGGACCTCTGTTACGGAGACCCCTCACGGGTGAGTCCCGAAGGCTTCCGGGACGCCGTCGCGGAGATGGAGCGGCGGATGCAGCTGCCGTACTTCTGGGAGGCCATGACCAGGTCCTCCCGCGGGATCGTCGACGCCTACACCCTCGGCGGGCAGCACGGACTGTGGCGCCAGGCGGAGCGGGTGCTCGCCCCGACCCTGCTCGTCTACGGCGGCAAGGACCAGTTGGTCTCGTACCGTATGGCGCGCAGGGCGGCCGCTTCCTTCCGCGGTTCGCGGCTGCTGACGCTGCCCGAGGCCGGGCACGTGGCGATGATGGAGCACCCCGGGCTGGTGGCCGACGCCTTCCGGGAGCTCCTCCGGGACACCGAAGACGACGAGGGCTGAGGACGGACCGTGGGACGACATAGTCGCAAGGCCTCCGCTCCTGCCCCGGTGCCGGATCCGGCGCCGGCCCCCGCGCCGGCGCCCTCGCAGCCGCAGCCCGGGTACGGCTACGAGTACGAGTACGACGACCTCGCGCACGGGTTCGACGCCTGGGAACCGGGCGGGCGGCGCCGGCCCGAACCCACCGTCACCCACCAGGGGTACGCGCACCAGGACGCGCGGGCCGGCGGACACCCCCAGCAGTACGAGCAGGGCGGCGCCTGGGGGGCAGGCCCGGGCCCGGGTCCGGCGCCCGTCTACGGGGACTGGCGCGGGGTGCCGCGCACGCGCGCCGCCGCGCCGACGGCCCTCCTCGACAGCGACACCCCGGCCTTCGGCACACCCGCGGTGGGCTTCCCGCAGGTCACCCTCGCGCCGCCCGCGCCGATGCCCGCGCCCGCTCCGGCGCCCGCGCCCGAGGCCGACCCGGTCACCTCCACCGGCTCGCACCGCAAGGTGCGCGTGCCCGGACCTCGTACACCCGTCGAGCCCGCCGCCACCGAGGCCCAGCGCCCCGGCGCCGGCCGCGGCCGGAAGGCGTGGACGTACACCGGCATGGCCGCCGCGGCCGTCACCACCGCCCTCGCCGTCGTCGTCGCCGTCCAGTTGAGTTCGGACGGCGACGCCGCGAAGCCGGACCCGCTCGCCGCCCCCGGCAAGGCCCCGGCCGATGCCGCCGACGGCGCGAACAGCCCGACGGCCCACGCGCCCGCCGCGGCCGCCCCCGCGATCTCGGCTGCGCCGGAGCTCACGTACGAGCAGAAGATGGCCCAGCAGCTGCCGATCGACGCGAAGCTCACCGGCCCCGGAACCTTCGACACGGTGCCCGGCGTCGCCAAGGCCCCCGGCAAGGGCAAGGTCGTGCGCTACCGCGTCGACGTCGAACAGGGCCTCGGCCTGGACCCGGCGCTGTTCGCCGAGGCCGTCCACCGCACCCTCAACGACGACCGGAGCTGGGGCCACGGCGGCGCGATGACCTTCGAGCGGGTGCCGGGCGGCGAGGCCGACTTCGTGATCACCCTCGCCAGCCCCGGGACCACCGGGAAGTGGTGCGCCAAGTCCGGGCTCGACACCACCATCGACAACGTCTCCTGCGATTCCGCCTCCACCGAGCGCGTGATGATCAACGCGTTCCGCTGGGCACAGGGCTCCGCGACGTACGGCCCCGAACAGATGCTCAGCTACCGCCAGATGCTCATCAACCACGAGGTCGGCCACCGGCTCGGACACGGGCACGTGAGCTGCAAGACACCCGGCGCGCTCGCCCCGATCATGCAGCAGCAGACCAAGTCCCTCGACATCGACGGAATCCAGTGCAAGCCCAACCCATGGGTCTTTCCCGGGACTTGACCCGACCGGGCTTTCCGCGTTGACAATCCGTCCGATCATCGGCGATCGTTCTCCGCATGTCGCAACACCACACCACGACCGCGAGCGCCGCCATTGAGCTGGCGCTTCTTGGTGTGACCGCGCACAGCGTGGCCGACATCTTCTGTCGCTGAGCCTGCCCGCAAGCGCCGCGACCTCACCTGGACTTCCGGGAAAATCCCGCAGGAATCCTCGCCGCGCCCGGGCGTACGCACGCCCGCAGGCGCGGCTTTTCCCGTTTCGGAGCCCTTTCCGGCTCCGCCGTCGATCGCTGCCCCTCGCGTGGCATTCCTCCCTTCCTTCACGCCGAGAGGTCTCTTTCCGATGCTCCGTCATGCCCACATATCGCACCGCGTGGCCGCGGTCGCCGTCAGCCTCGTACTGGCCGGGGGCGCCGCGGCCTGCGGGCCGAAGGACGGCGCGGACAAGGCCGGTACCGGCGACAAGGCGGGCGCCGCGGGCGCGCCGCAGAAGGGCGGCACCCTCACCGTCCTCAACAACGAGCCCCAGGAGGACTTCGACCCCGCCCGGCTCTACACCTCGGGCGGCGGAAACGTCCCCTCGCTGGTCTTCCGTACGCTGACCACCCGCAACCGCGAGTCCGGCGCAGCCGGCACCAAGGTCGTGCCCGACCTCGCCACCGACATCGGCAAGCCCAACGCCGACGCCACCGAGTGGACGTACACCCTCAAGGACGGGCTGAAGTACGAGGACGGCTCCCCGATCACCACGGCCGACATCAAGTACGGCATCGAGCGGTCCTTCGCCGCCGAACTGTCGGGCGGAGCCCCGTACCTGCGGGACTGGCTCGTCGGCGGCGAGACGTACGAGGGCCCCTACAAGGACGGCGGCAAGGGGCTCGACTCGATCGTCGTGCCCGACTCGAAGACCATCGTCTTCAAACTGCGCAAGCCCGAGGGTGACTTCCCGTTCGTGGCCACCCAGACGCAGTTCGCGCCCGTCCCCAAGGCCAAGGACACCGGGGTCAAGTACGAGGAGCACCCGATCTCCTCCGGCCCGTACAAGGTCGTCAAGAACGAGAACGACGGCGAGCACCTCACCCTGGAGCGCAACGAGCACTGGGACCCGAAGACCGACGACGAACGCAAGGCCTACCCGGACGCGATCGACGTCAGGGCCGGCCTCGACGCCGCCGTCGTCAACCAGCGCCTGACCACCAGCTCCGGCCCCGACGCGGCCGCCATCACCACCGACACCAACCTGGGGCCGGCCGAACTCGCCCAGATCGGAGACGACAAGGAGCTCGCGGCGCGCGTCGGCACCGGCCACTTCGGCTACGTCAACTACCTGGCCTTCAACCCGAAGGTGGCCCCCTTCGACAACCCGAAGGTGCGCCAGGCCATCTCCTACGCGATCAACCGCACCAGCGTGATCAACGCGGCGGGCGGCTCCGCGCTCGCCGAGCCCGCCACCACCTTCCTGCCCGAGCACGAGGCCTTCGGCCACCTGGCCTACGACCACTTCCCGGCGGGCAGGACCGGCGACCCGGCCAAGGCCAAGGAGCTCCTGAAGGAAGCCGGCCACCCCGACGGCCTCACCATCACCCTGACCCACTCCAACGCGCAGAACCGCCAGACCAGCCCCGAGGTCGCCACCGCCGTCCAGCAGGCGCTGGCCGCCGCCGGGATCACCGTGAAGCTGGAGGGCCTGGAGGCCAACGCCTTCAACCAGCGCCGCTGGGACGCCAAGAACACCCCCGGCTTCTTCCTCTCCCGCTGGGGTGCCGACTGGCCCTCGGGCGGCCCCTTCCTCGCGCCGATCTTCGACGGCCGGCAGATCGTCACCAACGGCTCCAACTACAACCACGCCCAGCTCGACGACCCGGCCGTGAACGCCGAGATCGACGAGATCGCCAAGCTCACCGACCCGGCCGCGGCCGCCAAGCGCTGGGGCGCCCTCGACAAGAAGATCGGCGAGCAGGCGCTCGACGTACCACTCTTCCACCCCGTCTACAAGCGGCTCGTCGGCAAGGACGTCAAGAACGTCGTCATCAGCGACTGGACCGGCGTCCTCGACATCTCGCAGGTCGCGGTCAAGTGAGCACCACCGACCGACAGTCGGCGCCCGCGCCCGGGACCACCAACCCGGGCGCGGGCGCCGCGCGCCGCCGGGCCTGGCACAGGCTGCGCCGACGACCCTCCGCCGTCGCGGCCGGCGGCGTCCTCGCGCTGCTCGTCCTCCTCGCCCTCGCGGCGCCCCTGATCGCCCACCTCACCGGCCAGGACCCGAACGCCTACCACGACGACCTCGTCGACTCGGCCCGCGGCGGGGTGCCCCACGGCTCCTTCGGCGGGGTCTCCGCCGAGCACTGGCTCGGCGTCGAACCCGGCAGCGGCCGCGACCTGCTCACCCGGCTCCTCCACGGAGCACGGATCTCCCTGCTCGTCGCCTTCGGCGCGACCGCCCTGCAGACCCTGCTCGGGCTCGTCGCGGGGATCGCCGCCGGACTCGGGAACCGCGCTGTCGGCGCCCTCATCGGTTGGCTCACCGACGTGATGATCACCCTGCCCGGTCTGGTGATCGGAATCGCGCTCACCGCCGTCGTCCCGGCCGACTTCCCCCGCCCCCTGCTGCTGATCCTGCTGATCGGCTTCCTCGGCTGGGGCGCCACCGCCCGCATCGTGCGTGCCGAGACCCTCGCCCTGCGCGGGCTGGACTTCGTGGACGCCGCCCGGCTCGCCGGGAACGGCCCGCTGCGGATCGCCCGCCGGGAACTGCTGCCCTCGCTGGCCGCGCCCGTGATCACGTACGCCGCGATCCACGTGCCGACCAACATGGTCGTCGAGGCCTCGCTCTCCTTCCTCGGGGTCGGCGTGAAGCCGCCGACCCCGTCGTGGGGGCAGATGCTGTCCGGCGCCCAGACCTGGTTCCGGGCCGACCCCATGTACGTCCTGCTCCCCGCCGGGATGCTCTTCGTCACCGTGCTCGCCTTCACCGTCCTCGGCGACGCCGTCCGCACGGCCCTCGACCCGCGCGAGGGCTCGCGCCTGCGGGTCGGCACCGGAAAGGAGCGCACGGCGTGACCTCGTTCGTGCTCAAACGACTCGGTGGAGCACTGCTCGTGCTGCTCACCCTGTCCGTCGTCGTCTACGCCCTCTTCTACGTCGCCCCCGGCGACCCCGCCCGGCTCGCCTGCGGAGAACGCTGCAACCCGCAGCAGATCGCCCAGGTACGGGAACGGATCGGGCTGGACGAGCCCCTGCTCACCCAGTACCTGCACTTCCTCCAGGGACTGGTGGCGGGCCGCGACTACCCCGGTGGCGCGGGCGTCGTCCTGCACTGCGACGCCCCCTGCCTCGGCTTCTCGTACCGCAACGACCAGCAGGTCACCCTGCTGATCCTGGACCGGCTGCCCGCCACCCTGTCCCTCGCCGTCGGCGCGCTCGTGTTCTGGCTGGTCATCGGCGTCGGCACCGGTCTGCTGTCCGCGCTGCGCCGCGGCGGGATCACCGAGCGGGTCCTGACCGTCCTCACCCTCGCCGGGACCGGCACCCCCGTCTTCATCCTCGGGCTGCTGCTGCTCATGGTGGTCTGCGCCTACCTCCGGTGGCTGCCGTTCCCGACGTACGTGCCGCTGACCGAGGACCCCGAGCAGTGGGCCTGGAACATGCTGCTGCCCTGGGTGACGCTGGGGCTCTTCGAAAGCGCCAAGTACGCCCGGCTCACCCGCAGTTCCACCCTGGAAACCCTCGCCGCGGACCACATCCGCACCTTCCGCGCCTACGGAGTCGGGGAGCGGGCCGTCGTCACACGGCACGCGGTGCGCGGGGCGCTGGCACCCGTGATCGCGCTCAGCGCCGTGGAATTCGGCGCGATGATCGGCGGCGCCGTCCTGACGGAATCGCTGTTCGGGATCCCCGGGATCGGCAAGACCCTGATGGACGGGGTCAGGATCGTGGACCTGCCCGTCGTGGTGGGCATCGTCCTGACCATCGGCGCGGCCGTGGTCGTCGCCGGCGCGATCGGCGACCTGCTGTACGCGGCCGCGGACCGAAGGGTGGCCCTGACATGACCGAGTCGCTGGTGGAGGTCACCGACCTCACCGTCGAGTTCCCGGTCGGCGGGCCGGGGGAGTACGTCCGGGCCGTCGACGGTGTCTCCTTCACACTGGAGGCCGGGCGGGCGCTGGGCATCGTGGGGGAGTCCGGCAGCGGCAAGTCCACCGTGGCCGCGGCCCTGCTGGACCTGCACCGGGGGACCGGCGCGCGGGTGGGCGGCACCGTCCGGGTGGGCGGCACCGACGTGGCCGCCGCCTCGGGCGCGCGGCTGCGCCGGCTGCGGGGCGGGACCGCCGCCATGGTCTTCCAGGACCCGCTGAGCTCCCTCGACCCGTACCAGGCCATCGGCGACCAGATCGCCGAGGTCCACCGGATCCACGCGGACGTCTCCCGGCGGGCCGCGCGGGCGCGGGCCGTCGAGGTGCTGGACCGGGTGGGCATCCCCGACGCGGCACGGCGCGCACGCGCACGCCCCCACGAATTCAGCGGCGGCATGCGGCAACGGGCGCTGATCGCGATGGCGCTGGCGTGCGATCCGCGGCTGCTGATCGCGGACGAGCCGACCACCGCGCTCGACGTCACCGTCCAGGCGCAGATCCTGGACCTGCTGCACGAACTGCGCGAGGAGCGGGGGCTCGGGCTGCTGCTGGTCACCCACGACCTGGGGGTGGCGGCGGAGAGCGTGGACGCGCTGCTGGTCCTGCGGGGTGGCTCGGTCGTCGAACGCGGATCGGTGCGCGCGGTGCTGTCCACGCCGGCCGAGCCGTACACGCGGGCGTTGCTGGCGGCGGTGCCGAGGCTGGACGGGCCGCGGGTTTCCCGTGCTCTGCCCGGACCCGCGCCTCGAACGCCGGCGGGGCTGGACGCGCCGGGGTCCGCGCCCGGCCGCGGCGCCGTTTCGCGGGGCTCCACCCCGGACCCCGCTCCTCGATCGCCGGAGGGGCTGGATTCCGTTCCGGTCGTCGAGGCCTTCTCGGTACGGCGCGAGTTCGGGCGGGGGAAGCGGCGGGTGGTCGCCGTCGGCGGGGTGTCCCTCGCGGTGCACGCGGGGGAGACGCTGGGGATCGTCGGCGAGAGCGGCAGCGGGAAGAGCACCCTCGGGCGGATGCTCGTCGGGCTGCTGGCACCCGCCTCGGGGCAGGTGCGGCACGACGGCGTCGAGGTCACGGGGGTCGCGGCGGGCGCGCAGATGGTCTTCCAGGACCCGGTGTCCTCCCTCAACCCGCGCCGCTCCGTCGGCGAGTCCATCGCCGATCCGCTGCGCGCGGCCGGTGAGCGGGACGCGGCCGCCATTCGGGCCCGGGTCGAGGAACTGCTGCTGCGCGTGGGACTGGAGGCCGCGCACCACGACCGCTACCCGCACGAGTTCAGCGGCGGGCAGCGCCAGCGCGTCGGCATCGCGCGGGCCCTCGCGCCGCGGCCCCGGCTGATCGTCTGCGACGAGCCGGTATCCGCCCTCGACGTCACCACCCAGGCCCAGGTCGTCGCCCTCCTCGCGGAGCTCCAGCGGGAGCTCGGCATCGCGCTGGTCTTCATCGCGCACGACCTGGCCGTGGTCCGGCAGGTCAGCGACCGCGTGGCCGTCATGCGGGCCGGCGAGATCGTGGAGCAGGGCCCGGTCGACGAGGTCTACGACCGCCCGGCCCACGCCTACACGCGGCAGCTGCTGGCCGCCGTCCCGGCGCCGGACCCGGAGCCGGCGGCCCGGCGCCGGTCGGAGAGGAAGGCCGTTCACGCGTAGTCGCCCACGCTCTTCCTAGCGCGCTCGAACGCGAACCGAAGGGGAAAGTTACGACTCTTCACCCCTTCCGGTGGCGCGACGGACAACCGTCCGTCGCGCCTTCGGCATATCCGCTTGAGTTTTCCGCGGCGGGTCGCCACACCGACGACGACCGCCTGAAACGGGAAACCGGGGGTGCCACTCGTGCGGATCGGACTGCTCACGGAAGGTGGTTATCCGTATGCGACGGGCGAGGGCAGGGTGTGGTGCGACCGGCTCGTGCGGGGGCTCCCGCAGCACGAGTTCGAGCTGTACGCGCTGAGCCGCGACGCCGAGCAGGAGCGGACGCGGGTCCCGCTCCCCGACCACGTCACCCTCGTCCGCTCGGCCCCGCTGTGGGCCCCCGCGGACGACGGCCGGACGTACTCCCGGCGCGAGCGGCGCCGGTTCGCCGACTGCTTCGGGGAACTGGTCCGGGGCATCTGCGCGCAGGAGGCCGGACCCTTCGCCGAGGGGCTGTACGGGCTCGCCGAACTCGGGCGCGACCAGGGCGGGTTGTGCGCCGCGCTGAGGTCCGAGTCCGCGGTGCGACTGCTGGAGTCCGCGTGCCGGGCGCCGGGCGCGAGCCGCACCGTACAGGCGGTACAGGTGGTCGACCTGCTGGAGTTCGTCGACGAACTGGAGCGCATGCTGCGGCCGTTGTCCCTCGACTGGTACGAGGAGAACGGCCGGTTCGGAAGCCTCGGCGAGGTCGACGTCTGCCACGCGGCCGCGGGCGGGGTGGCCGCCATCCCGGGACTGCTGGCCAAACGCTTCTTCGGGGTCCCGCTCCTGGTCACCGAGTACGGGGTCCAGCTCCGCTCCCACTACCTGGAGCGGCGCCAGGCCTCCCGGCCCGCCGTGCGGGCCCTGCTCGCCGCCTTCCACCTCCGGCTGGCCGGCGAGATCTACGCCCGGGCGGACCTCCTGACCCCCGGCAACGCGCACGCCCGGCGCTGGCAGGAGCGGTGCGGAGCCCCCAGGGAACGGGTGCGGACGGTGTACCCGGGTATGGAGGCGGACCGATTCGCCACCGTCGGGGAGGCCGCGGACTGCGGGGACCCCGGCACCCTGGTGTGGGTCGGCCGCGTAGAGCCCGCGAAGGACCTCGTCGGGCTGCTGCACGCCTTCGCCGAGGTCCGCACGGCCGAACCGGGGACCCGGCTGCGGATCTTCGCCACCGCCGTGGCCCCCGGCTACCTCGCCGACTGCCGCTCGCTGGCGGCGCAGCTCTTCCCCGACGAGGCGGCGGACGCCGTGACGGTGGGGGAGAACCCGGTCACCTTCGAGGAGATCGGCGGACCCGACGCCGCGTCCTCGGCGGAGGCGTACGGGGCGGGCCGGATCGCCGTGCTCTCCTCGGTGATCGAGGGCTTCCCGATCACCCTGGCCGAGGCGATGTTCAGCGGCCGGGCCACCGTGTCGACGGACGTGGGCGCGGTGTGCGAGGCCATCGGCGGCACCGGGCTCGTCGTACCGCCGCGCAATCCGCGGGCGCTGGCCGACGCGTGCCTCTCGCTGCTGCGGGACCCCGAACGGGCGCAGCGCCTGGGCGCGGCCGCCAGGGCGCGGGCGCTGGAGCTGTTCACCGTCGAGCAGAACGTGGGCGCCTTCCGCGACATCTACCTGTGGCTGCTGGCGCGGGGCTCCGGGGCGCGACCGGACGGAGAAGTGCCGTTCGCGCAGCCGGCCGAAGCGAGGGTCCCGGGCCACTGGACCAGCCCGACGTGGTCCGTCCCGGACCCGGCCCCGGAGGCGGCGGTATGACGATCTCAGCCTCGCCGGCGTTTGAGGCGCGGGGTCCGGGGCAGAGCCCCGGCGGTCCCGCCGCACCTGTGGTGCCCTCCGGTGCGGGGTTCGGCGCGGCGCCGTTGCCGGGGGCGCTGCCCCCGGACCCCCGCGCCTCGAACGCCGGCGAGGCCGGGATGGCCCCTGGCGAGGCCGAAGTGGCCCCAGCCGGGGCCGAGGGAGCCGGTACGGCCGAAGGGACCGCCAAGGCAGGCGCGGCGGGCCGGCGGCGGGCCGCGGGGGACCCCGTCAAGGCGTTGTTGCACCGGCATCGGGAGCTCTGCGAGCGCGCCGTCGACCCGCTGGAGATCGCCGCCGGCCTGGAAGCGCACGGGATCACCGACCGCACCGCCGCGCGGTTCCGGCACCGGGACGTGTTCTCGCTCGCCGAGGAGCTGTACGCCCGTACCCCGCGCGGCGAGCACCCCGGCGGCCGGCCCGCCCGCGTCACCGCGGGGGCCCGCGCCTTCCGGGGGTTCGGGTACGCCCTGCTCCCCGGGGCGGCCGGGCTCGGCGCGGCCGCCGCCGGCGTGCCGTGGGCCGGGGCCCTCACCGCGGCGGTCACCGTGGCCGCCCTGGTGTGGCCCGGGCGCTCCGCCGGTCCCCGGCTCGCGTGGGGCCCGTACCTGCTCGCCGCCGCGGTCACCGGCTGGGCCGTGTACCGGCACGGCACGGCCCTCGGGGTCGGCCTCGCACTGGCCGTCGCCCCCGCCCACCTGGTCGCCGAGGCGTTCGCCGCCAAGGCCCGGGCCCGGCTCGCCGGGAGCCGGGCGCTGGAGGACTTCGCGGACCGGGCCCGGCCCCTGTTCCTCGCGGCGGCCGCGCTCTTCGCAGCGGCCGCCGCGGGGGCGGCCGCCCTCGCCGGAGCGCCGCTCCGCGTGGCCGTGCCGCTCGCCCTGCTGCTGTTCCTCACCCGCCTCCTGCTCCGGCACGGCGCCCGCAGGGCCCCGATCGCCGCGGCGCTGGCGCTAGCCCTGGTCCCGGTACCGGCCGCGGCGCTCGCCGCCGTCGCGGGACTCCTTGTACAGGCCGTTCTCGTGCTGGCCCGGGCTTCCGCGCACGCACGTACCTGACATCGCCCCATCATCCACACCGACCGACCCACACCGATCCACAAGGAGAAGGACATGACCGGGCAGCCAACCAACAAGGGGGCCACGCGATGAGGGTGCTGCTGATCGGAGCCAACGGATACCTCGGCCGCTACGTCGCCGACCGGCTGCTCGCCGACCCCGCCGTGCAGCTCACCGCGCTCGGCCGCGGGGACGACGCCGACGTACGGTTCGACCTCGCGACCGGCAGCCCCGGTGCGCTCACCCGCTTCCTCGACGCCGTCCACCCGGGCGTCGTCATCAACTGCGCCGGCGCCACCCGCGGCGGCGCCCGGGAGCTCACCCGGCACAACACCGTCGCCGTGGCGACGATCTGCGAGTCGCTGCGCCGCAGCGGCTGCGGGGCCCGCCTCGTCCAGCTCGGCTGCGCCGCAGAGTACGGTCCCAGCCAGCCCGGGTCGTCGACGGCCGAGGACGCCGTGCCGAGACCGGGAGGCCCGTACGGGGTCAGCAAACTGGCAGCCACCGAACTGGTTCTGGGCTCCGGGCTGGACGCCGTCGTCCTGCGGATCTTCTCGCCCGTCGGCCCCGGCACCCCCGCCGGATCCCCGCTGGGCCGGCTCGCCGAGGCCATGCGCCGCGCCATGCAGTCCGGCGACGGGGAGCTCAAGCTCAGCGGGCTCGGCGTGCAGCGCGACTTCGTGGACGTACGGGACGTGGCGCGGGCCGTGCACGCCGCCTCCCTGTCGGCGGCCCAGGGAGTGGTGAACATCGGCACCGGCCGCGCGGTCCGGCTGCGGGACGCGGCCTCCGTGCTGGCGAGGGTCGCCGGATACGGGGGAGCCCTGCACGAGCTGGACGTCCCGCACGGCGGACCCCAGCAGGGGCACCCTGGGCGCCCGGGCGGGCTCGCCGCCATCGCGTCGCCCCGCTCCGAGGCCACCGCCGAGCAGATCGCCGCCTCGGTCCCGCAGCCTTATCCGTACCCCGACGGCTGCGGTGCCTGGCAGCAGGCCGACGTCCGCACCGCCCGCGACCGGCTCGGCTGGCGGCCCCGGATCAACCTGGAGGAGTCGCTCGCGGACATCTGGATGGAGGCGGCGTGCCGCATCTGACCACTCCGCCCGGAACCTCCACGGCCTCCGCGACCGGGGCCGGCCGCATCGGCCTCGGCATCCCCGGCTACGCGCACCCGCTGCTCGCCCCCGTCGAATGGGCCGAGCTGACCCGCCCCGGCACCCCGCTGCACTGGGCCGTCCTCAACGTCACGGACGGCCCGGGCGGCCGGCCCGACCCGCACTGCACGGAGGCCGCGGCGAAGCTCCGTGCGGCGGGCGGCACGGTGCTCGGGCACCTCGCCGTACGGGACGGCGCACGGTCCTTCGGCGAGCTGCTCTCCGACGCCCACCGCTTCCGCGACTGGTACGGGGTCGGCGGCTTCTACCTGGCCGGGACCCCCGCCGACCGGGCGGAACTGGCTTCGGTGCGCCGGGTCGTGGATGCCCTGCGCGGCCTGGGCGAGGCCCCGCTGATCGTGCTCGGGCAGGGCACCCATCCGTACGAGGGCTACGCGGAGATCGCCGACCAGCTGGTCACCTTCTCCGGGTCCTGGGCCGACTACCGCTGGTCGCAGGTGGCCGAGTGGACCGCAGACCACCCGCCGGAGCGCTTCTGCCACCTCGTCCACGGAGTGCCGCGCACGCATCTGGAGGAGGCCGTCCGCATCGCCCGCTGGCAGGGCGCGGGCACGATCTGGTTCACGGACCGGCGGGGCACGCCCGACCGTGACCCGTGGGAGTCGATGCCCGGGTACTGGGACGAAATCGTCTCGCGGATCGGGACGGGTGTCTCGGAATGAAAATGGGCGTGGCACTGTTACGGGATAGAACAACCTACAAATGCCCCGCATCCGCGGGGATGACCCTGGAGTCCCCGTGTCGCTGCCACCCCTGGTCGAGCCAGCTGCTGAGCTCACCGTCGACGAGGTCCGCCGGTACTCGCGTCACCTGATCATCCCCGACGTCGGGATGGACGGCCAGAAGCGCCTGAAGAACGCCAAGGTGCTCGCCGTGGGTGCCGGTGGCCTCGGTTCGCCCGCCCTCATGTACCTGGCCGCGGCCGGCGTCGGCACGCTGGGCATCGTGGAGTTCGACGAGGTCGACGAGTCGAACCTGCAGCGCCAGATCATCCACAGCCAGGCCGACATCGGCCGCTCCAAGGCCGAGTCCGCCCGCGACTCCGTCCTCGGCATCAACCCGTACGTGAACGTGGTCCTGCACGAAGAGCGGCTCGAAGCCGACAACGTGATGGACATCTTCAGCCAGTACGACCTGATCGTCGACGGCACCGACAACTTCGCCACCCGCTACCTGGTGAACGACGCCTGCGTGCTGCTGAACAAGCCGTACGTGTGGGGTTCGATCTACCGTTTCGACGGCCAGGCCTCGGTCTTCTGGTCCGAGCACGGTCCGTGCTACCGCTGCCTGTACCCGGAGCCGCCGCCGCCGGGCATGGTCCCGAGCTGCGCCGAGGGCGGCGTGCTGGGCGTGCTCTGCGCGTCCATCGGGTCCATCCAGGTCACCGAGGCCATCAAGGTCCTCACGGGCGTCGGCGAGCCGCTGGTCGGCCGCCTGATGATCTACGACGCCCTGGAGATGCAGTACCGCCAGGTCAAGGTCCGCAAGGACCCCGACTGCGCGGTCTGCGGTCCGAACGCGACCGTCACCGAGCTCATCGACTACGAGGCCTTCTGCGGCGTCGTGTCGGAGGAGGCCCAGGAGGCGGCCGCCGGTTCGACGATCACTCCCAAGCAGCTCAAGGAGTGGATCGACGCGGACGAGAAGATCGAGATCATCGACGTCCGTGAGAAGAACGAGTACGAGATCGTCTCGATCCCCGGCGCGAAGCTGATCCCCAAGGGCGAGTTCCTGATGGGCAACGCCCTCCAGGACCTGCCGCAGGACAAGAAGATCGTCTTGCACTGCAAGACGGGTGTCCGCAGTGCGGAAGTCCTCGCGGTGCTGAAGTCCGCGGGCTTCGCCGACGCGGTCCACGTCGGCGGCGGCGTCATCGGCTGGGTCCACCAGATCGAGCCCGAGAAGCCGGTCTACTAAGCAGTACGGAGGAGGGGCCGGCCCGCTGCACGCGGGCCGGCCCCTCCTCTTCGTGGTGTCGGTGCCCTCACGCCCCTTCGGGGGGCTCGGGCGCCACCGGCGTCCCCGTGGGCTCCTTCGTCGCGGTGCAGACCGTGCCGGCCTTCGGCGTCTTCCCGTCCAGCAGGTACGAGTTGACCGCCCCCTGCACGCACGCGTCGCCGCTGTTGTACGCGCCGTGGCCCTCGCCCTTGTACGTGAGCTCCACCCCGACGCCCTTGCCGAGCCGCTCGACCATGTTCCGGGCGCCCTCGTAGGGGGTGGCCGGGTCGCCGGTGTTGCCGACCACCAGGATCGGGGCGGATCCGGGGGCGGAGACGTCCGGGGTCTCCCAGGCGCCCGGGACGGGCCAGCCGGTACAGCTCATCATGGCCCAGCCGAGGAAGTCCCCGAAGACGGGCGAGGCGGCGCGGAAGGCGGGCAGCTGGGCCTTGGTCTGCTCCAGCGTGTAACGGTCCTTGGCGTCCGCGCAGTTGATCGCGGAGTTGGCTGCCCCGATGTTGCTGTACTGGCCGTGCTCGTCCCTGCCGTTGAGCGCGTCGGACAGCGCCATCAGCAGCTGGCCCTGGCCGCCTTCGGCCTCGTCGAGGCCCTGCTCCAGCAGCGGCCACAGCTCCTTGGAGTACAGGGCCTGCGCGATGCCGTTGGTCGCGGCGGTCTCCGTCAACTTCCGGTCCCCGATGCCGGGGATGGGCTTCGCCGCCAACTCCTTCTGGAGCTTGATGACGTTCGCCTCGATCTCCTTGGGGGTGCTGCCCTGGAGCTTGCACTCGTCGCCGCGGTCCACGCAGTCCTGGGCGAAGTTGCCGAGGGCGAGCTGGAAACCCTTGGCCTGGCCGAGCGCGCCCTCCTCGGAGTTCTTGGTCGGGTCGACGACGGCGTCGAAGACGGCCCGGCCGACGTTCTTGGGGAACAGGTGGGCGTAGACCCCGCCGAGCTCGGTGCCGTAGGAGATGCCGAAGTAGTTCAGCTTCTCGTCGCCGAGGGCCTGGCGGATGCGGTCCATGTCGCGGGCGGCGTTCTCCGTGCCGACGTACGGCAGGACCTTGGCGGAGTTCCGCTCGCAGGCCCGCTGGTACTGCTTGATGCCGTCGGTGAAGGCCTTCTCCTGCTCGGGGGTGACGGGGGAGGAGTCCTGCGCGTAGTACGCGTCCAGCTGCTTGTCGTCCAGGCAGCGGACGGGGACGCTGCGGCCGACCCCGCGGGGGTCGAAGCTGACCAGGTCGTAGCGCTCGCGCAGGGCCTCGTAGTCCTTGGCGGCGCCGGGCAGGGTGCTGATGCCGGACCCGCCGGGGCCGCCGAAGTTGAAGACGAGCGAGCCGAGCCGCTTGTCCTTGTCGCGGGCCTTGGCGCGGATCAGCGCGATCGGGATCGTCTCCCCCTCGGGCTTCGCGTAGTCGAGAGGCACGTCGAGGGTGGCGCACTGCCATCCCTTGGGCGGCGCCTGCCCGCCGCCCTCCAGGGGGGTGGGGGCGGGGCAGTCCTCCCACTTCAGCGGCTTGGCGCGTCGGCTGCCGTCGGCGTTGACCTTCTCGCCCCCGTTCACGCCGCCGTTGTCGGAGCACGCGCTGGTGGTGAGCAGCGCGGCCGCGAGGGCGGCGGTGGCGGTGGCCCTCAGGGCATATGTCGACATAACCCCATCCTCCGCGCCCCGCCCCCACCCCGCCCCCGCGCTGACCCATCCGGGTCCCCGCCGGCCACATCCAGCCCCTCAGGCGTTCGGGGGGCGGGATCTGGGGCGGAGCCCAGGGAATCCCGGCTCCGCCGGGCGGGGGCAGGGTTCAGGCCGCCAAGACGGCGTTGCCGGCCGCTCGGCCCGTGGCGATGCAGGCCGCCACGCCCACGCCCTCGTACGCGGCTCCGCACAGCGCCAGGTTCGGGAGTTTCGAGGCAGCCTCGCGGATGCGGGACACGCGCGCCCCGTGGCCGACCGTGTACTGGGGGAGGCCGCGGTCCCAGCGGGTCACGCGGGCCGCGAGGGGTTCGCCCATCGGGCCCACCGCGTGGTGGAGCTCGGTGATCGCGGAGCGGATCAGGTGGCGGTCCGGACGGGCCAGGACGTCGTCCTCGCCGATCCGGCCGATGGAGGCGCGCAGGACGAACGTGTCCGGGGCCGCCGCGGCCAGCCACGGCCACTTGTTGGAGGGGAAGGACGCCGCCTTCAGGACGTGCCCGTCCACCGGCGGGACCAGGAAGCCGTTGCCCTCCGGGAGGAAACGGGCCCGGGCGCGGGAGAACGCCATCGTGATCACGGCCGTCGACGCGTGGGGGATCGCCGACAGCTCCGCCTCCGCGAGCGGCGAGTGCGGGCGCAGGAGCTCCGCCGCCGCGAAGGCGGGGAGGGCCAGGACGACCGCGTCCGCCTCCATCGTCAGAGGGCCGTCGCCCGTCATGGCCTCCACCCGCCACCGCTCGCCCGGCAGCCGCTGGAGCACGCGCGCCGTCGTCTCCGTCAGGATCCGCGCCCCGCAGGCCTGCGCCACCGCCTGCGGGAACCGGCCGGTGCCGCCGGCCACGCCCTGCACGGCCACCGGGGCCGAGCGCGGCGCACCCGCCGCCCTGGCCCGGCGCAGCGCGGGCAGCAGCGGCCCGCCCTGTTCCGCCAGCGCCGCGATCCTCGGCATGGCCGCGCGCAGCGACAGCCGCTCGGCACGCCCGGCGTAGACCCCGCCGAGGAGCGGTTCGACGAGCCGGTCCACGGCCTCCCGGCCGAAGCGGCCCGCCAGGTACTCGGTCACCGAGACGTCCCCGACGAGGGGCGCGCCGGGCAGGCACTCCTCGGCCGCGACGCGGGCGACGCCCTCCGGCGAGAGCAGACCGCCGGCGGCCAGGGCCGACGGGTCGGTGGGCACGCCCATGACGTGCCCGGCCGGAAGCGGCCGCAGCGCGCCGTTCGTCCAGATGACCGTCGGCGCCTTCGACGGGTCGCACAGGGCGCCGCCGAGCCCCACCGCGGCGGCCAGTTCCACGGCCTCCGGCCGCAGGGCCATCAGGGATTCCGCGCCTTCGTCGACGGTGATCCCCGCGATGGTGCCGGTCCGGAGCTTGCCGCCGACCCTGCCGTGGCTCTCCAGCACGGTCACGTCGGCGCGGCCGCGCAACTGCCACGCGGCGGCAAGACCGCTGATACCGCCACCGATGACGATCACTGAACGCATTGTCTTCTCCCGATATGTTCCCTTTGGGAACCTATGGCACGGCCGGGGACCGGCGCATCGTGCTTTCGGTCAGGGCTCGGACGTCTTCCTGGTACGGGAAGCTCCCCGGCTCGTACGCGCAGTACGGGTCCGCCGCCAGCACGTCGCGCGTGAATCCGTACGCCCGCGAGCGAGAGCCGCCGCACACCGTCTTGAACTCGCACGCCCCGCACTTCCCGCGCAGCAACGAAGGATCCCGCAGTCGCACGAACAGCTCCGACTCGCGGTAGATCTCCGTCAGCGGCAGGTCCTTGACGTTGCCCGCCGACACCGGGAGGAACCCCGACGGGTGCACCTCGCCCGTGTGCGAGACGAAGACGAAGCCGCGCCCCGAGGAGACGTCCATCGGCGGCCGCCGCACCGGCCGCCGCTCCCCGTCGAAGAGCCCCAGCTCCGCCGCGCGGGCGGTCAGCCGCGCGTGGAGCGGGCCCGGCTCCGGGAGTTCCCCGCGCGCCGCGAGCACCGTGCGCTGGATCGCGACCCGCCGGAAGTGGTGCCCCTCGGCGGTCTTGGTGGCCATGACCGAACCGCAGTCGTAGAGGAAGTGCAGTACGTCCTCGATCTCGGCCGGGGTGAGCCGGCCGAGCTGCTCCCCGCGCCCTGTGGGGACCAGCACGAAGCCCGACCACAGCATCGCGCCCTCGCGCTTCACGAGCGCCGCGACGTCGGCCAGGTCCTCCAGGTTCCCGCGCGTGACCGTGGTGTTGACCTGCACCTTCAAGCCCAGCTCCCGTGCCGCCCGCCAGCCCTCCAGGGTCCGGTCGTACACCCCGGGCACGCCGCGGAAGGCGTCGTGCCGCTCCGCCGTCGCCCCGTCCAGGGACAGCGACACCGCGACCGCGCCCGCGTCGCGGACCGCGGTGAGACCGGCCCGGGTGAGGGTCGGCGTACCGGAGGGGGAGACGGCCACGCGCAGGCCCAGGGAGGTGCCGTACGCGATCAGCTCGGTGAGGTCGGCCCGCTGGAAGGGGTCCCCGCCGGTGATCACGAAAAGGGGGCTCGGCCTGCCGAAGTCGGCGACCCGGTCCATGACGCGGCGGGCCTCGGCCCCGTCCAACTCCCCGGGATGGCGGGCGGTCCGCGCCTCGGCCCGGCAGTGCAGACAGGCCAGCGGACAGGCCCGCGTGGCCTCCCAGATGACGATGAACGGACGCTCGGCGACGGGGTGCCGGGGCCGCCGCACGACGGTGGCGGGCTTCACGAAACCCGCTCCCAACCCCGCTTCGGCGCCCGGTTCGCGAGCTGCTCCGGATCCCGCCGCCGGTAGACCACGTACGGCCGGAACAGGTACTTCAGCGGCGCCGAGAACATGTGCACCAGCCGCGAGTACGGGATCAGCGCGAACAGCGTGAACCCGAACAGGACGTGCAGCTTGAAGGCGAGCGGGGCGCCGGCCATCAGGTGGTGGTCCGGGGAGAGGGTGAACAGGCTGCGGAACCAGACCGAGACGCCCTCGCGGTAGTTGTAGCCGTCCGTCTGCCCGGTGGAGTTCAGGACCGTCGCCGTCAGGCCGAGGGCGATCGCGCCGAGCAGGAAGGCGTACATCAGGTGGTCGCTCCTCAGCGTCGCCCGACGGACCGCGGGGACCTTGAAGCGCCGGTACACGAGGATGCCGAGCCCGGCCGCCGCCGCGACCCCCGCCACCGCGCCCGTGGCGACGGCCAGGAGGTGGTAGGTGTGGTCACTCAGGCCGACCGCGTCGGTCCAGCTCATCGGGATCAGCAGCCCCACCCCATGGCCCAGGACCACGAACAGCATGCCGAAGTGGAAGAGCGGCGAGCCGATCCGCAGCAGTCGCGACTCGTGCAGCTGCGTCGAATGCGTGGTCCAGCCGAACGCGTCGTACCGGGCCCGCCAGATCGTGCCCGCGATCAGCAGCGCGACCGAGAGGTAGGGGAGCACGCCCCACAGGAGGAGGTCCATCAGGCGGTCCGCCTTTCCGCGAAGGTGGGCCAGGGGAGGTCGGCCGGCCGATCGGTGCCGATGTCGATGCCGGGGCCGAAGGGCTCCGGCGGTGATCCCGCGCCCACCAGCTCCCGCGGCGGCCCGCTCCTCGCGAGTGCCTTCGCCTCGGCCTTGGTCTCGGGGGACGGGCCGGGCAGCGTCGAGCAGACCGCCTCCAGCACCCTGGCGTACGGGGAGGCGGACTCGGCGAGCGCGAGCCGCAACAGCTCCAGACCGGCGCGGTGCTCCTGGAGCAGCTCGGTGCCCGCCTCCTCGCGCAGCGCGGCGAACTCCAGCGCCACGGGCAGGAAGTCGGGCAGCTCCTCACCGGCGAACTCCAGCCCGAAGTCCCGGTAGATCCGCTTCAGCCGGACCAGGGACAGCCCCCGACGGCGGGTGTCCCCGTCCACCCACCAGGTCAGGTACAGGCAGCGCCGGTTGCGGGTGTCGAAGGTCCCGGTGTACTCGGCGCACAGCTCGATCGGGGACAGCGACTCGGCGTGGTCCAGGAAGGAGCCGAGCAGCGCGGCCGGTTCGGCGGCAGCCCCGGCGAGGGCCGCGCGGAGCCGCGGCAGTTCGTCGTGGAAGTGGTCGCCGGGGTACTGCAGGGCGCAGCACGCGACGAGACGTACCAGGGCATCGGGGGAACGGGAGCCGGTGGTCACGAACTCCTCCTTGTCGGGCCGAGGTTGAGCATCACGCGCGGCTCGCCCACCGCGCCCACGGGGCAGCCGTCGTCCAACGGGTGCGACTCGGCGAGCGCGTCCGCGTCGGCGCGGGCGGACGTCGGGATCACGAAGCGGTCCTCCTGCTTGGCGATCGCGAGGAGACGGAACATGTCCTCCATCTCGACGCCGGTGAGCCCGACCGCCGCGGCGATCGACTCGTCCTTCTCCTCGCCGAGGTTGATCCGCCGCATGTACGCGCGCATCGCCGCCATCCGGCGCAGCACCGCCTCCACGGCGTACGTGTCGCCCGCCGTGAGGAGCGCCGCGAGGTACTCGACGGGGATGCGCAGGGCGTCGATGGCCCCGAAGAGGTTGCCCGCCTCCTCGCCGTCGCCGCCGGTGGCGGCGACCGCCTCGACGACGGGGGAGAGCGGGGGCACGTACCAGACCATCGGCATGGTCCGGTACTCCGGGTGCAGGGGGAGGGCGACCTGGTAGCCGGCGATCAGGTCGTACACGGGGGAGTTCCGCGCCGCCTCGATCCACTCCCGGGTGATGCCGGAGCGCCGCGCGGCGGCGATCACGGCCGGGTCGTCCGGGTCGAGGAAGCACTCCAGCTGGGCGGGGTAGAGGTCCTGCTCGTCCTCGACCGCGGCGGCCTCGGCGACCTTGTCGGCGTCGTACAGCATCACGCCGAGGTAGCGCATCCGGCCGACGCAGGTCTCCGAGCAGACGGTCGGCATGCCGACCTCGATGCGCGGGAAGCAGAACGTGCACTTCTCGGCCTTGCCGGTGTGGTGGTTGAAGTACACCTTCTTGTACGGGCATCCCGTCACGCACATGCGCCAGCCGCGGCACCGGTCCTGGTCGACGAGGACGATGCCGTCCTCCTCGCGCTTGTACATCGCGCCCGAGGGGCAGGACGAGGCGCAGGCCGGGTTCAGGCAGTGCTCGCAGATCCGGGGGAGGTAGAACATGAAACTCTGCTCGAACTCGAAGCGGATCTTCTCGCCGACCTCGTCGCGGATCTTCTCCACGATCGGGTCCTTCGGCGCGTGCGCGGGGGCGCCGCCGAGGTTGTCGTCCCAGTTCGGACCCCACTCGATCGTGTCGATGGGCTCGCCGGTGACCTGCGAGACGGGCCGGGCGGTGGGCAGGTCGTCGCCCGCCGGGGCCTCGGTCAGGTTCTTGTACTCGTACGTCCAGGGCTGGTAGTAGTCGTCGATCTCCGGCAGGTGGGGGTTGGCGAAGAGGCCGCCGAGCTTCTTCAGCCGGCCGCCGGCCCGCAGGCGCAGCCTGCCCGAGCGGGTGCGCTCCCAGCCGCCCCGCCACTTCTCCTGGTCCTCCCAGCGGCGGGGGTAGCCCTGGCCGGGGAGGGTCTCGACGTTGTTGAACCAGACGTACTCGGTGCCCTGCCGGTTGGTCCACGCCTGCTTGCAGGTGACCGAACAGGTGTGACAGCCGATGCACTTGTCGAGGTTCATGACCATCGCGACCTGTGCCATCACCCGTCCGATCTTCGCTTCGCGAGGGGGCATGGGACTAGTACTCCACCTTCTGGTCGCGGCGGCGGATGACCGTCACCTCGTCGCGCTGGTTGCCGGTCGGGCCCAGGTAGTTGAAGGCCCAGGTGAGCTGGGCGTAGCCGCCGATGAGGTGGGTGGGCTTGAGCATCACCCGGGTCAGGGAGTTGTGGATGCCGCCGCGGCGGCCCGTCTTCTCCGTCTTGGGGACGCCCACCGTCCGTTCCTGGGCGTGGTTCATGTAGACCGTGCCGGGCGGCATCTTGTGGGAGACGATCGCGCGGGCGGTGACCACGCCGTTGCGGTTGACCGCCTCGATCCAGTCGTTGTCGGCGACCCCGATGGCCTCCGCGTCCTGCGGGGACATCCACACCGTCTGACCGCCCCGGCCGAGGGTCATCATGTAGAGGTTGTCCTGGTACTGGCTGTGGATAGCCCACTTGTTGTGCGGGGTCAGATAGCGCACCGCCACCGACTTCGCCTGCTCGTCGACGCGGCCCAGCTCGGGCTCCCCGTACAGGGTGTGCATGTTCAGCGGCGGCTTGTAGACCGGCAGCGACTCCCCGACCTCGTGCAGCCAGTCGTGGTCGATGAAGAAGTGCTGGCGGCCGGTGAGGGTGTGCCAGGGCTTGAGGTGCTCGGTGTTGACGGTGAAGGCGGTGTAGCGGCGCCCGCCGGACTCCGAGCCCGACCACTCCGGCGAGGTGATCACCGGGACCGGGCGGGCCTGGGTGTCGGCGAAGGTGATCCGCTTGCCCTCGGCCTCGGCGGCCAGGTGGGCCATGTGCGTGCCGACCTGCTTCTCCAGGGTCTCGAAGCCCTGGGTGGCGAGGCGTCCGTTCGAGGTGCCGGAGAGGGCCAGGATCGCCTCGCAGGCCCGCTGCGCGGTGTCCAGGCGGGGCCGGCCGTCGGCGATCCCGCCCCTGACCCGCCCGTTCTTCTCGCCGAGGTACGCGACCTCCTCCGCCACGTCGAAGGTGACGGCCTTCGTCGTCACGCCCAGCCCGTCCACCAGCGGGCCGAGTGCGGCGAACTTCTCGCCGACCGCCCCGTAGTCGCGGGTCACCACCGCCAGGGCGTACATCGTTCGGCCGGGCACGGGCTCGCACTCGCCCTTCGACCAGTCGAGCGCGACCCCGCCCGGCTGGGCCATCTCGCCGCCCGGGGTGTCGTGCTGGAGGGCGGTCGCCACCAGGTCCTTGCGCACGCCCAGATGGGTCCGGGCGAGCTCGCCGAAGCGTGTCGCGAGACCGTGGAAGGCGTCGAAGTCGGAGCGGGCCTGCCAGGGCGGGTCCACGGCCGGGGTGAAGGCGTGCAGGAAGGGGTGCATGTCCGTGGAGGACAGGTCGTGCTTCTCGTACCAGGTGGCCGCGGGCAGGACCACGTCCGACAGCAGCGTCGTGGACGTCATCCGGAAGTCCATGCTCATCAGCAGGTCGAGCTTCCCCTCCACGTCCTCCTCCCGGTAGGTGACGTCCCTCGGGGTGCAGCGCGGCCCGTCCTCGGGGAGGTTGGAGTGCGTGCCGAGGAGGTGCTTGAGGAAGTACTCGTTGCCCTTGGAGCTGGAGCCGAGGAGGTTGGCCCGCCATACGTTCAGCACGCGCGGCCAGTTGCGCGGCGCGTCCGGATCCTCGCCGGCGAAACCGAGCGTGCCGTCCTTCAGCCGGCGAACCGTTTCCCCGACCGGGTCCTCGGCCTCGCCCAACTCCAGCGGGTTGCGGTCGAAGGTCGGGTACGAGGGCATCCAGCCCATCCGGGCGCTCGCCGCCAGGCAGTCGGAGCCCGTCATTCCCTCGAAGGCGCCCGTGGCCAGCGGCGAGGCCAGGGCCTCGGCGGGCAGGGTGTCGTAACGCCACTGGTCGGTGTGGAGGTAGAACCAGGCCGCGCCGATCATCTGGCGCGGCGGTCGCGACCAGTCGGAGGCGGCGGCGAGCGTGGCCCAGCCGGTCACCGGGCGGCACTTCTCCTGGCCGACGTAATGCCCCCAGCCACCGCCGTTGCGGCCCTGGCAGCCGGTGAGGGTGAGCAGGGCCAGGAAGGAGCGGTAGATGGTCTCGGAGTGGAACCAGTGGTTCGTGCCCGCGCCCATCAGGATCATGCAGCGGCCCCGCGACTCCTCCGCAGTCCGCGCGAACTCCCGCGCCACGCGCGCCGCCTGCGCGGCCGGGACCGAGGTCAGCGACTCCTGCCAGCCGGGGGTGCCGGGCTGCGAGGCGTCCTCGTAGCCGGCCGGCCACTCGCCGGGCAGGCCCGGGCGCTCGACCCCGTACTGGGCGAGCATCAGGTCGAAGACGGTGGTGACGAGCCGCCCGCCGAGGCGCCGGACGGGGACCCCGCGGCGGACCGTACCGCCGCGCTCGTCGTCCTCGAAGCGGGGCAGCGTGATCTCCGCGGTGCCGTTCTCGCCGAGGAGCGTCAGCCGGGGGACGGTCGCGCCGAGGTCCAGATTCCACTCGGGCGTCTCGTTCTTGCCCCAGCGGTGCCCGAGCGTGCCGTTCGGGACGACCGGCTCACCGGTCACGTCGTCGACGAGGACGGTCTTCCACTCCGCGTTCTCCGTCTCCCGCCCCAGGTCGGCGGCGGTGACGAACTTGCCGGGCACCAGACCCTGTTCCGTCTCCTTGAGCGAAACGAGAAAAGGCAGATCGGTGTACTTCCGCACGTAATCGACGAAGAAGGGCGTCTCCTTCTCGACGAAGAATTCCTTCAGGATGACGTGCCCCATCGCCAGGGCCAGCGCACCGTCCGTACCGGGGTGCGGATGCATCCATTCGTCGGCGAACTTCGTGTTGTCCGCGAAATCCGGGGAGACGCTCACGACCTTCTGTCCGCGATAACGCGCCTCCGCCATCCAGTGCGCGTCGGGCGTACGCGTGACGGGCACGTTCGAGCCCCACATCATCAGGTACGCGGCGTCCCACCAGTCACCGGACTCCGGGACGTCGGTCTGGTCCCCGAACACCTGCGGCGAGGCCACCGGCAGGTCCGCGTACCAGTCGTAGAAGCTGAGCATCGGCGCGCCGATGAGGGAGTGGAAGCGAGCGCCCGCCGCGTGCGAGGCCATCGACATCGCGGGGATGGGCGAGAAGCCGGCGACCCGGTCCGGGCCGTGCTCCTTGATGGTGTGCACGTGCGCGGCGGCGACGATCTCCGTCGCCTCCTCCCAGGTCGCCCGCACCAGACCACCCTTCCCGCGGGCCCGCTGGTAGGCGCGGCGCCGCTCGGGGTCGCCCTGGATCTCGGCCCACGCCAGAACGGGATCGCCGAGGCGCGCCTTCGCCTCCCGGTACATCTCCAGCAGCACGCCCCGCACGTGGGGGTGGCGCACCCGGGTCGGCGAATACGAGTACCAGGAGAACGAAGCGCCACGAGGACAGCCGCGGGGCTCGTACTCGGGCCGGTCCGGGCCCACGGACGGATAGTCGGTGGCCTGGGCCTCCCAGGTGATGATCCCGTCCTTGACGTACACCTTCCAGCGGCACGAACCGGTGCAGTTCACGCCGTGGGTCGAGTACACGACCTTGTCGTGGCTCCACCGGTCCCGGTAGAAGGCCTCGGCCGCACGGCCGCCCGTGCGATGGACGGTACGCAGGTCGCCGGAAACCTCGGCGCGGGTGAAGAAACTCCCCGCCCTGACGAGCGGATCAGCGGCGTGACGCTTCTGCAAGGCGAGCCTCCAGGCCGAGAACGATGGTGCGCAATCGACGCTACGCCTGCGGAAAAGCCGAATCCGGTGACAAAGGTCCCGTACGGGCGTGACCTCTTTCCGGTATTTCACGGGCCGGGCGGATGCCAGCCTGGAGAAGTCCAACTCCGCGACGGCGGAGCGAAATCACGCGAAGAAATGCCGATTACCGGTGGCGAAGACGACGAGACGTACATGGCTCCCGGACGAGCACGGTGCCTGGGCGATGCTGACGGTGCCCTTCCTCGCGGGCACGCTGCTCGCACCCCGGCCGGGGTGGGCGCACGCGCTGCTGTTCGCGGCATGGCTGCTCGGTTACGTCGCGGTCTTCCACGGCCGGCAATGGCTGCGGCTGCACGCGCGCGGCCTGCGCTCGGCCGGCCGGCACGCCCTTCCCGCGGTCGTGTTCGGGGCGGCGTTCGCGGCGGCCGGCGTGCCGTTGGCGCTCCTCCACCCGTGGCTGGTGGCGGCGGCCCTGTTCGCCTCGCCCTTCGTCCTGGTCAACACGTACTTCGCGTGGCGCGGCCGGGAGCGGGCCCTGCTCAACGGCCTGGCGGCCGTGGTCCCGGCATGCGGGATGCTGCTGGTGGCGGCCCGCCTGGGCGGCCTCGGCCCGGCCTTGTCCTGGCCGGGTGGGGTGGCGTGCCTGCTGTACTTCGCGGGGACGGTGCCGTACGTGAAGACGATGATCCGCGAACGGAACTCTCCTTCCTACCGCCTCGGTTCGGCGGTCTACCACGCGGCGGCCCTGGTGGCGGCCGCTTTCCTCTCACCCTGGCTGGCGATCCCCTTCGCGGCCTACCTCGCCCGATCCCTCGCCCTCCCGGGCCGGGGCCTACGCCCCCCGGTGGTCGGCGCAATCGAACTGGCCTGCTCCACGGCCCTCCTGCTGACGCTGCCCCTGTCCCTCTGACGCCCGCCGACGGGCCCGGCAGGGCGCCCGTACCCCTGCGCCGTCGGGGTCGGGCGTGCGGTGGGCCCCCAGGGCGTCGAACGCCGGTGCTCGGGGCCCGGTCCCTCTCGACACTCCCGCGCCGTCGGGGTCGGGTGTGCGGTGGGGCGCCCCCTCAGGGCGTCGAACGCACCACGTCATACGTGTCCGCTGCCCCTGCCCGTTCGACGCCCGAGGAGGTGCCCCGGCGCGCGCCCGGCCCCGACGGCCCACCCTGCGGCCCTCCCTCGGCCGGGGTGCCGCTGCGCGGAGCGTGTCCCCTACCCGCCCTTCCACCGTTCCCCGGGCTCCGCCCGGACCCGTCCTGGGGCTCCGCCCCAGACCCCGCGCCTCAAACGCCGGCGAGGCTGGAAAGGTCCCCCGCGCCTCGAACGCCGGCGAGGCTGGAGGGTCGCCCCGCGCCTCGAAGGCGTACGGGGCTGGGTGGTGGCCCCGCGCCTCGAAAGCCGGCGAGGGTGAAAAGGTCCCCCGCGCCTCGAAAGCCGGCGAGGCCGGGATGGCCCTGCGGCCGGCAGGGGCAAATACAGCCCCGCCGGCGTTTGAGGCGCGGGTCCGGGCGGAGCCCGGGGGGACGGGCGGAGCACGGACGAGGCGGACGGGCGCGCAGCGCCGGGGAACCAGCCCCCGGACCGCCCACCGAGCCGGAGGCTAAATGGCTTCCTTGCGGGTCAAGAAGTTGAACGACACCCACCCCGGCAGCACCGGCAACCAGAACGTCATCAGCCGGAACAACAGCACCGCCGAGATCGCGACCTCCTTCTCCAGCCCCGCCGCGATCAGCCCCAGCGTCAGCGTCGTCTCGACCGCGCCGATGCCACCCGGCGTAGGGGCGGCCGAGCCCAGCGCGTTGCCCGCCAGGAAGACCACCGCGATGCTCGCGTAGCTGATGGCCTCGCCGCCCCCGAACGCGCGGATCGACGCGTCCAGGCACATCACGAAGCAGCCGGTCAGCAGCAGCATCCCGCCGATCCCCGTCATCAGCTTCTGCGGCCGCTGGAGCACGTCCAGCATGCGCGGCACCACGCCCGCGAACAGCGCCCGTACCCGCGTCACGACGAACTTCCGCATGAACGGGACCGCCGTCACCACCAGCACCAGCACCGCCACCGTCAGCAGACCGGCGATCACCGTCCTCGACGGGGTCATCTCGGGGGTCTTCTCGGTCCCCGTCAGATAGCCGAAGGACAGCAGCAGCAGGATGTGGCTGGCCAGTCCGAACAACTGCGAGGCGCCCACGCTCGCGACAGCCAGCCCCGGTCGGACCCCCGCGCGCTGCAGGAAGCGCGTGTTCAGGGCGACACCGCCCACCGCCGCCGGCGCGACCAGCTTCACGAAGGAACCGGCCACCTGCGCGACGACCGTCCGCAGGAACGACACCCGCTCCGGCACGAAGCCCAGCAGGCTCATCGCCGCCGCGAAGTAGCTCAGGGCCGAGAAGGCGAGCGCCGCCCCGACCCAGCCCCACTGCGCCTTGCCGACGATGGTTCCGAAGTCCACGTGCGCGAGCTGCGTCAGCAGGAAGTACGCGCCGAACGCGCCCGCGATGAACGACACCAGCGTCCGCGGCCGGATCCGCTCCAGCCGGGCCGGCTCCACCGGGGCCTGCGGGCGGATCAGCAGGACCTGCCGGCGGATCTGGCTCAGCAGGTCCTCCTCCCGGGCCCCGTCCAGCGCGTCGTCCAGCGCCTTCTTCTCGGCCTTGCGGTCGGCGACCGGGTTCGTGTCCGATCCGGCCGCCTCGCGCGCCGCCTTCGCCGCGCGCGAGGACTCCAGTACGGCCTCCCGCTCCCGGTCCGCCCGCTCCCGGGCCAGCCTGCGCAGCGTCGCCCGGGTGGACCGGCTCAGCGCGATCGGCTGCAGCAGCGGCAGGCAGTCCGCCACCGTGTCGGGGCCGAGCACCGACACCGCCGAGGCCACCGAGCGCTCCGCGCCGACCCGCAGGCCGAGGGTGGTCAGCAGCTGTGCGACGTCCATCCGCAGGACCAGGTCACCGGCCGCGATCTCGCCGCCGCGCAGGTCGGTGAGGACGACGTTGCCGGAACGATCCACCACCAACGCGTCCCCGGTGAGCCGCCGGTGCGCGATCCGCCGCGACTGCAGCGCCCGCACCTGCTTCCACGTGTTGTGCGTCAGCTCGTCCGTGATCTCCTCGTCGGGGAGCGAGTCCAGCGTCCGGCCGTCGAGGTGCTCGTACACGAGCATCACGGCGTCCGGGCCGAGCTCGGAGGTGGCGATCAGCTTGGGCGCGTTGGCCCCCGCCGCGATGGCCGCGTAGGCGAGGAGGGCCTCCTGCTCCAGTGCCTGGCGCAGGGACTGGAGGCTGCGCCGGGTGGTGATGCCCCGCAGGGTGAGCCGGCGCCAGACCCGGTAGAAGAAGCCCTGGGCCTGCTGCTCGCGGTCGACGACCGTGACGTCGAGCGGCGGGCCGTCCTCCAGGGTGACGTGGTAGCGCCGCCCCCGGTCGCCGGTCTCGGAGGCGTCCGGGCCGCCCTCGGTCTGCTGCTCGGCGCGCATCGCGCTGACCGGCTGGAAGCCGACGCGGCGCAGGCCCGCGAGCAGGTTCTGCCCGGTGGGGCGGACGTTCGGGGAGCCGACGGCGTACAGGGTCCCGTACGCCACGGTCCAGCCGATGAGCACGGTGAGGATGATCGAGAAGGGAGTGGTGTAACCGCTGACCAGCATCGTGAAGGCGTCGAGCAGCAGCACCACCCACAGCGCCACGCGCCAGCGCGGTCTGCGGGTCATCCCCACTGCTGTCATGTACGCGATCACGGGTGCGAGGTAGCCGTGCACCGGGTCGGTGAGGTCCCCGGCGGTGCCGGCGGGGATCGTCAGGGCGTCCTGGATGGTCTCGGGGGCGGCCTGCGAGACCCACAGGTCGGTGGCGAGGGTGACCCCGTGCGCGAGGACGGCGGCGAGCACGCCGTCGGCGATGCGCAGGCCGTCGCGTTTGATCAGCCGCTCGATGGCGAAGGCGACGGGGAGCAGCAGCACGGCGATGCTGGAGACCAGCGCGGCGACCTTGATCAGCAGGTCGGGCGCGGCTCCGGTGCCCTGGTTGATGTCGGCTTCCAGGCCGGCCGTGGTGCCGTGGGCGAAGGCGGAGATGCCGAGCACGACGGCGATGCCGAGGATGCCGACGAGGAGGCGTACCAGATCGGACGGCCGGTGCACGCGGGCGGCGAGCAGCGGTTCGTCGACCTCGACCTGATCGGCGGCGGTGGGGGCGTGCCCGTGCGGGCCGTCCCCGGGAGGGGTTTCCTCGGGTGCCCTGTCCTCGGGGGTGCCGCCGTGCTGCGCGGGACCGTCCCCCGGGGAGTCCGGGCGGCGGGTGGTGTCGTCGTGACGAGCGCGGTCGTGGGTGCTGTGGCTCTCGCCGTCGCCGTCGTCCGGGCGCGCGTCGCCGTCCGTCGCCGCGCCGTTCGGAGGGCTCACACCCTGCTCCTTCGTCGTCACATCCGTCTCTTCTTGATCACGTATCACCAGTCACCGCCCGGAAGATGGTGGCACGGACCGACCGGGGAGCGGGGCATCAGGGTGCGCGCCGGTATGGAACCGAGGCTTCCGCCGGGGGGCCGCCGGCGTCCTGCACCATGGGCCGGATGAGCGAGGAACTGCCCGCGTACGCGGAGCACGTACTGGAGGTGGCCGAGCGGATTCCGCCCGGCCGGGTGATGACGTACGGGGACGTCGCCGAGTGGCTCGGCGAGGGCGGACCGCGTCAGGTCGGGCGCGTCATGGCCCTGTACGGGGGAGCCGTGCCCTGGTGGCGCGTGGTGCGGGCGGACGGCGTCCCCCTGCCCGGACACGAACTGCGCGCGTTGGAGCACTACCGGGCGGAGGCCACGCCGCTGCGCCTGACCACCGGCGGCGAGGCACGGCTGGACATGCGCCGGGCACGCTGGGACGGGGAGCCCGGGGACCCCGGTCGGGACGGCGGGCGCGACGAGGCTCACACCTGACAGCTTCGGCCATGGGGGGCCCCAGCGGGCGGTCGAGGGAACGCGCGAACGCCCGTACGGGGTACCCGGGGGGACTGCGCGGCGTCGGCCGGTTGCCGTAGCGTTGCCTCTTCGGCTTCTCCGCGAACCGTCGCGGACCCGCCCCCAGACCCCGCCCGCCACCCAGGACGACCAGGACCGGCACCTCACGTGATCACCCCTTCCACCGACGCCGACCGCCGCACCGAACGGCGGCGTACGCGGACCCCCGACGCGTACCGCCTCGTGCGCACCGGGCCGGAACGGGTGGATCCCCCTGTGCTGGACGCAGCCCAGCGGTCGGTGGTTGAGCACGCCGGCGGACCACTGCTGGTCCTGGCCGGACCGGGCACCGGCAAGACGACCACGCTGGTCGAGGCGGTGACCGCCCGCGTCGAGGCGGGCACGGACCCGGCCCGGATCCTCATCCTGACCTTCAGCCGCAAGGCCGCCGTGGAACTGCGCGACCGCACCGCCCTGCGCCTCGGCGGGGCGCGGGCGCCGCAGGCCACCACCTTCCACTCGTTCTGCTACGGCCTGGTCCGCGCCCACCAGGACGTCGACCTGTTCGCGGACCCGCTGCGGCTGCTGTCCGGCGCGGAGCAGGACGTCATGGTCCGCACCCTCCTGGAGGGCCAGCGCCGCTCCCGCTCCATCCGCTGGCCGGACGACCTGCGGGCCGCCCTCACCACGCGCGGCTTCGCCGACGAGGTCCGCGCCGTCCTGGCCCGCGCCCGCGAGCTGGGCCTGGGCCCCTCCGCCCTCTCCTCCTTCGCCGACCGGATCGGCCGCCCGGACTGGAAGGCGGCCGCGGCCTTCCTCTCCGAGTACCTGGACGTCCTGGACCTCCAGGGCATGCTGGACTACGCCGAACTCCTGCACCGGGCCGTCCTCCTCGCGGAGCGCACCCCGTCCCTGGCCTCCTCGTACGACGCGATCTTCGTGGACGAGTACCAGGACACGGACGCCTCCCAGCTGCGGCTGCTGCGAGCCCTGACCGGCCCCGGCGGGACGCTGACCGCCTTCGGCGACCCCGACCAGTCGATCTACGCCTTCCGGGGCGCCGACATCAACAACACCCTGGACTTCGAGTCCGCCTTCCCGGGCGCGGCGGTACGGGCCCTGACGGTCGGCCGCCGCTCGGGCGCGAACCTCCTCGCGGCGACCCGCCTCCTGACCACCCGCATGCCGCTGCCCCGCCTGCCGGCGGAGGCCGTCCGAGCCCACCGCGGGCTCACCCCCACCCGGGAGGGCGGCTCGGTGGAGGTGTACACGTACCCCACGGCCGGCGCGGAGCTCGACAACATCGCCGACATCCTGCGCCGCGCGCACCTGGAGGACGGCGTGCCGTGGCAGGACATGGCCGTCCTGGTCCGCGCGGGCGGCCGCACCCTCCCGGCGATGCGGCGCGCCCTGATCACGGCGGGCGTCCCGGCCGAAACCGACGCCACGGCGACCCCCCTCCGCCACGAACCGGCGGTGGCCCCCCTCCTCACCGCCCTTCGCACCACAGCCACCCCACCCGCGACGCCCCCCGCCGCTCCGTCCGCCCCGGCCGACGAGGCTGCGCCGGCCGGCCCGGAGGCACCGGCTGCGCCGGGAACGGCCACGGCCGACCTCGCCGCACCGCCGTCCGCGGGAACGGCCACGGGCAGCACCGTGCCGGGCGCCGCAGGCACGGCCGTGCCCGCCGACCTTGGGGGCGCCCCGGCGCCGGAGGCGGGCGAGCTTGCTCGCACCGTTGGGGCGGGCGGGCGGGAAACCTCCCCCGACCCGGCCGAGCCGGACCAGGCGGGCAGCCCCGCAGCCGCGGCCCTGCCCGAGGCGGGCGAGCCTGCTCGCAACGTCGGGGCGGGTGGGCGGGAAACCCTCCTCGACCCGGCCGAGCCCGGCCCCGCCGCAGGCGACCGGGCAGGCGACCCGCACCCCGAGCCCGCCGCAGGCGACGGGGCAGGTGACCCGGCAACCGACCCGGTCGACGCCGGATGGATCGGCGTGGAGGCCGCCCTCGAACTGCTCGGCTCCCCCCTCGGGGGGATGGACGCCGCCGACCTGCGCCGCCTCGGCCGCGCCCTGCGCGACGAAGAGCGCGCCGCAGGCGTCAAGGTGCCGGCGCCCTCCGACGTACTCCTCGCCCGCGCCCTCGCCGAGCCCGAGCGGCTCACCGCCCACGACCCCGCCTACGCCCGCGGCGCCCAACGCCTCGGCCTTCTCCTGCGCAAGGCCCGCGAGCTCCTCCAGGGGGGCGGCACCGCCGAAGAGGCCCTCTGGACCCTTTGGGACGGCACCCCCTGGCCGCAGCGCCTGGAGCGCCAGGCCCGCCGCGGCGGCACCGCCGGCCGCAACGCCGACCGCGACCTCGACGCGGTCTGCGCCCTCTTCGACACCGCCGCGCGCGCGGAGGAACGTACCGGCGGCCGGGGCGCCCTCAACTTCCTCGAACAGCTCGAGGCCGAGGACATCGCCGCCGACACCCTCACCGGCACGGCGGCCCGCCCCGACGCCGTACGGCTGATGACGGCCCACCGTTCCAAGGGCCTCGAATGGGGTCTCGTCGTCGTCGCGGGCGTGCAGGAGGGGCTCTGGCCCGACCTGCGCCGCCGCGGCTCCCTCCTGGAGGCCGACCGCATCGGCCGCGACGGCCTCGCCGAGCCCCTCACCCCCGGCGCGCTCCTCGCCGAGGAGCGCCGCCTCTTCTACGTCGCCGCCACCCGCGCCCGCGACCGCCTCGTCGTCACCGCCGTCAAGGCCCCCGCCGAGGACGGCGACCAGCCCTCCCGTTTCCTGGGCGAACTCGGCGTGACCCCCAAGGACGTCACCGGCCGCCCCCGCCGCCCCCTCGCCGTCCCCGCGCTCGTCGCCGAGCTCCGCGCCACCACCGTCGACCCCGAGGCCTCGCCCGAGCTCCGCGAGGCGGCCGCCCGCCGCCTCGCCCGGCTCGCCGCGCTCACCGACGACGAGGACCGCCCCCTCGTGCCCGCCGCGCACCCGCAGCGCTGGTGGGGCCTGTACGAGCCCACCCGCAGCAGCGTGCCGCTGCGCGACCGGGACCGGCCCGTCGCCCTGTCCGGCAGCGCCCTGGACCAGCTCGCGAACACCTGCTCCCTCCAGTGGTTCCTCGGCCGCGAGGTCAAGGCCGACGCCCCCTCCACCGCCGCCCAGGGCTTCGGCAACGTCGTCCACGTCCTCGCCGACGAGGTCGCCTCCGGGCGGACCCCCGCCGACCTGGCCGTCCTCATGGAACGCCTCGACTCCGTGTGGGACGCCCTCGCCTTCGACGCGCCCTGGAAGTCCCGCCAGGAGAAGGAGAACGCCCGCGCCGCCCTCGAACGGTTCCTGCGGTGGCACACCACCGACCGCGGGGGCCGGGCCGCCGTCGCCACGGAGCACGAGTTCGACGTCACCCTCGACGCGGGCGAGTACGCCGTCCGCATCCGCGGGTCCATGGACCGCGTCGAGGCGGACCCGCAGGGGCGCGCGTACGTCGTGGACTTCAAGACCGGCAAGTCCTCGCCCACCAAGGCCGAGGTCGCCCGCCATCCCCAGCTGGCCGTCTACCAGCTCGCGGTCCGCGAGGGTGCCGTGGACGAGGTCTTCGACGGGCTGCGCCCGGAACCCGGCGGCGCCGAACTGGTCCAGCTCCGCCAGGGCTCCGACGACCCGAAGATCCAGGCCCAGCAGCCGCTCGACGGCGAGTGGGTCGGCGACCTCCTCGCCACCGCGGCGGGCCGGGTCCTGGAGGAGCGCTTCGCGCCCGTCACCGGCCGGCAGTGCGACCACTGCTCCTTCCGAGCCTCGTGCAGCGCCCGCCCCGAAGGCCGCCAAACGATCGAGTAACCCCCCCGACGGCGCTCCGCGCCCGCGCCGGCGGGCGATTCCAGCCTCGCCGGCGTTTGAGGCGCGGGTTCCGGGGCGGAGCCCCGGGTCTTTTCAGCCCGTCCGGCGTTTGAGGACCGGGTCCGGGCGGAGCCCGGGGAACGGTGGAAGGGCGGGTAGGGGACGGCTCCGCGCAGCGGCACCCCGGGCAGGGCCGGGCCACGGGGGGTGCCGTCGGGGCCGGGCGCGCGCCGGGGCACCTCCTCGGGCGTCGAACGGGCAGGGGCAGCGGACACGTATGACGTGGTGCGTTCGACGCCCTGCGGGGGCGCCCCACCGCACACCCGACCCCGACGGCGCGGGAGTGCCGAGGGACCGGCCCCCCGAGCACCGGCGTTCGACGCCCTGCGGGGTCGGCCCCGACGCCGCGGGGGCCAGGCCCGGCAGGGGCGGACGGTGAGGTCAGGCCGGTCCGGGCTGTCGGTGCGTGCGGCTAGCCTTTTTACGTGTCCGCGCGTCCACCCGTCCTCACCGACCCCGAGCAGCTCAAGGAGCTCCTCGGGATCCCGTTCACGCCCGAACAGATGGCCTGCGTCACCGCCCCGCCCGCCCCGCAGGTCGTCGTCGCGGGCGCCGGTTCCGGCAAGACCACCGTCATGGCCGCCCGCGTGGTCTGGCTCGTCGGCACCGGCGCGGTCGCGCCCGAGCAGGTGCTCGGCCTGACCTTCACCAACAAGGCCGCCGGCGAGCTCGCCGAGCGCGTGCGCAAGGCCCTCGCGCGGGCCGGAATCACCGATCCGGACCCCTCCCCGGCCGATCCCGACGCGGCCGGCGGCGAGCCGCGCATCTCCACGTACCACGCCTTCGCCGGGCAGCTCCTGAAGGACCACGGGCTGCGCATCGGCCTGGAACCCGGCTCCCGCCTGCTCGCCGACGCCACCCGCTTCCAGCTCGCCGCGAAGGTGCTGCGCGAGGCCCCCGGCCCGTACCCCTCGCTCACCAAATCCCTCCCCGACCTGGTCGGGGACCTCCTGGCGCTCGACGCGGAGCTCTCCGAGCACCTCGTCGAACCGGCCGGACTGCGCGCCCACGACACCGCCCTCCTCGACACCCTCGCCGGTACGAAGCTCACCAACGAGGACCTGCGCAAGGTCCCCGAGGCCGCGCGCGGCCGCCTCGAACTGCTGGAGCTCGTCGCCCGCTACCGCGCCGCAAAACGCTCCCGCGACCTCTTCGACTTCAGCGACCAGATAGCCCTGTCCGCGCAGCTCGCCACGACCCGCCCCGAGGTCGGCGCCCTGCTGCGCGAGGAGTTCCGCGTCGTCCTGCTCGACGAGTACCAGGACACCTCCGTCGCGCAGCGCCTGCTGCTCTCCGGTCTCTTCGGCGCGGGCACCGGGCACGCCGTGACGGCCGTCGGCGACCCCTGCCAGGCCATCTACGGCTGGCGCGGCGCCTCCGTGGCCAACCTCGACGACTTCCCCGAGCACTTCCCGCACGCCGACGGCAGCCCCGCCACCCGGCTCTCCCTCAGCGAGAACCGGCGCAGCGGCGGCCGCCTGCTCGACCTGGCCAACGGGCTCGCCGCCCCGCTGCGCGACATGCACGAGGGCGTCGAGGCGCTGCGCGCGGCGCCGGGCGAGGAACACGCCGGTTTCGTGCGCTGCGCGCTCCTGCCGACGCACGCCGAGGAACTCGAATGGCTCGGGGACTCCGTCGCGCACTTGGTGAGCACCGGCACGGAGCCCGGCGAGATCGCCGTGCTGTGCCGCTCCGCGGGGGACTTCGCGCGGATCCAGGCCGTGCTGGTGGCCCGGGACGTGCCGGTGGAGGTCGTCGGCCTGTCCGGCCTGCTGCACCTGCCCGAGGTCGCGGACCTGGTCGCGGTCTGCGAGGTGCTCCAGGACCCGGGGGCCAACGCCGCCCTGGTCCGGCTCCTGATCGGCCCGCGCTGGCGGATCGGCGCGCGCGACCTGGCCCTGCTGGGCCGCCGGGCCCGGCTGCTGGTGGACCGCGCCCCCTCCTCCGCGCAGGACGCGGACGAACGCCTCGCGGCGGCCGTCGAGGGAGTGGACCCGGCCGAGATCATCTCCCTGGCCGACGCCCTGGAGACCTTCCTCGACGGCGCCGGGCAGGCCCCGGACGACCTGCCCTTCTCGGCCGAGGCCCGGGTCCGTTTCGCGCACCTCGCCCAGGAACTGCGTGACCTCAGGCGCTCGCTCGCCGACCCGCTGATGGACGTACTGCACCGGGTGCTGGCCGCCACCGGCCTGGACGTGGAGCTGTCCGCGTCCCCGCACGCGCTGGCCGCCCGCCGCCGCGAGACCCTGTCGAACTTCATGGACGTCGCCGCCGGCTTCGCCGCCCTCGACGGCGAGGCCACGCTCCTCGCCTTCCTCGCCTTCCTGCGCACGGCGGCCCAGTACGAGAAGGGCCTGGACCACGCGCTGCCGGGCGGGGAGAACACGGTCAAGGTCCTGACGGCCCACAAGTCCAAGGGCCTGGAGTGGGACGTGGTCGTGGTCCCCGACCTCTGCGCGGGCTCCTTCCCGAAGGAGAAGGCGCCGGAGGCCTGGACCTCGTACGCGAAGGTGCTCCCGTACGCCCTGCGCGGTGACGCCGCGACCCTGCCGGGGGACCCGGCGTGGACGTCGGCGGGCCTCAAGTCCTTCAAAGCGGCCCTGAAATCCCACAAGGAGACGGAAGAGCTCCGCCTCGGCTACGTGACCTTCACCCGCCCCCGCTCCCTGCTGCTGGCCTCGGGCCACTGGTGGGGCCCGACGCAGAAGAAGCGGCGGGGACCGTCGGCGTTCCTGACGGCCCTGTACGAGCACTGCGCGGCGGGCTTCGGCGAGATCGAGGCCTGGGCGGAGGAACCCGACCCGAAGGCCGAGAACCCGTCCCTCGCCGACGACTCCGCCCCGGACCACTCCTGGCCGCTCCCCCTGGACCCGGCCTCCCTGGCCCTGCGCCGCGCGGCGGCGGCGCTGGTCGAATCCCACCTGGCCACCCCGCCGTCAACGTCTCCGTCTCCGGAGGAGGACCCGTACCTCTGGCCCCCGCACTGCGAGGACCCGTCCTACGAGGACGAACCCGGGCCGTCCGCCCACCCCGGCGACGCCCCGCCCCCGAACGACCCCTGGGCAGCCGACCCGTGGGCCGCGCCCGGGCCTGCGGCTGCGGCGGAAGGCGCGGACTCCGACGACCCCTGGGCCGTCGAGTCCTGGTCCGTGCCAGGCCCCGCTCACGGCGTACCCGCAACCGGCCCCGAGGCCCCGGCCGCCGGCCCGGACTCCGACGACCCTTGGGCTGCCGAGCCCTGGGCCGGTCCCCGGCCCGCCGCCGGCGCAGCCGCACCCGTGAACGGAGCCCCCGCCGGGCCGGTTTTCGACGACCCCTGGGCGGCCGAGCCCTGGGCCGCAGGCCCGCACCCCACCGGGGTCCGGGGCGGAGCCCCGGTTGCGGGAACGGGCGGGGTGGGGGACGACCCCCTCCGGCCCACCCCCGCCGCCGACCCGTACGACGACCTCTGGCCGGAGGCCGACGCCCCGACCGCCCCGACCCCCGCCGGGAGGCACCCCGCGCCCGGGTCCGCAAGGCCCGCCCGCCGGCCGAAGGCCGCCACCACCCCCCTCACCCCGGAAGAGGCCCGGACGGTGGCCTCCTGGGACCGTGACCTCGACGCCCTGGAGGGCGAGCTCCGCCGTGCCCGGGCGGCCGTCCGGGACGTACCGCTCCCGCCCGCCCTCTCGGCCTCCCAGCTCCTCCGCCTCGCCGCCGACGAGCAGGGCTTCGCCCGCGACCTCGCCCGCCCCATGCCCAAGCCCCCCCAGCCCGCGGCGCGCCAGGGCACCCGCTTCCACGCCTGGGTGGAGTCCCGCTTCGACGAGCTCCCCCTCCCGATCCTCGACGTCCTCGACCCCGCCACCGAGCTGCCCGGCTCCGACCAGGAGATCGCGGACGAAGCCGACCTCGACGCCCTCAAGGCCGCCTTCGAGCGCAGCGAATACGCCGACCGCCCGCCCCACCGCATGGAAGCCCCGGTCCAGCTCACCCTGGCCGGCCGGGTCATCCGCGGCCGGATCGACGCCGTGTACCGCACCGAGGACGGCGGCTACGAGATCGTCGACTGGAAGACCGGCCGCACCACCGAGGCCGACCCGCTCCAGCTCGCCGTGTACCGCCTGGCCTGGGCGGAAGCCACCGGCACCCCCCTCGCCCAGGTCAAGGCCGCCTTCCTGCACGTCCGCAGCGGCCGGGTGATCCGCCCCCGCAACCTCCCCGACCGGGCCCGCCTTGAGCGGATCCTCCAAGGCAAATCGGGCACGGACGGTGACGCTCAGGCGGAAGGCTAGGCTCGTGGCCATGAGCCTCAGCACGCCGGACAGCGTCGTCCGCACGTACATCGACACCCACCGCGCCGCCTTCCTCGACGACCTCGCCGAGTGGCTGCGCATCCCGTCCGTCTCGGCGCAGCCCGAGCACGCGGACGACGTGCGCCGCAGCGCCGAATGGCTGGCCGCGAAGCTCAAGGAGACCGGTTTCCCGGTCACCGAGGTCTGGGAGACGGACGGCGCCCCCGCCGTCTTCGCGCACTGGCCCAGCGAGGACCCGGACGCCCCCACGGTCCTCGTCTACGGGCACCACGACGTCCAGCCCGCCGCCCTCGCCGACGGCTGGCACACCGAGCCGTTCGAGCCCGTGGTCAAGGACGGCCGGATGTACGGTCGCGGAGCCGCCGACGACAAGGGCCAGGTGTTCTTCCACACCCTGGGGGTGCGCGCGCACCTGGCGGCCACCGGCGCCACCGCCCCCGCCGTGAACCTGAAGCTCCTGATCGAGGGCGAGGAGGAGTCCGGCTCCCCGCACTTCCGCGCGCTGGTCGAGGCCCGCGCCGCCGAGCTCGCCGCCGACGTCGTGATCGTCTCCGACACCGGCATGTGGTCCGAGACCACCCCGACCGTCTGCACCGGCATGCGCGGCGTCGCCGACTGCGAGATCGACTTCCACGGCCCGGACCAGGACATCCACTCCGGCGCCTTCGGCGGGGCCGTGCCGAATCCGGCCACCGTCGCCGCCCGCCTGGTCGCCGCCCTGCACGACGAGGACGGCCGGGTCACGATCCCCGGCTTCTACGACGGCATCGCCGAGCTCACCGACGCGGAGCGCGCGCTCATCGCCGAGCTGCCCTTCGACGAGGCGGAGTGGCTGCGCACGGCCAAGTCCCACGCGGCCGCGGGCGAGGCCGGCTACTCCACCCTGGAGCGGGTCTGGGCCCGCCCGACCGCCGAGGTCAACGGCATCGGCGGCGGCTACCAGGGCCCCGGCGGCAAGACGATCGTGCCCGCCTCCGCCCACCTGAAGCTTTCGTTCCGCCTGGTCTCGGGGCAGGACCCGTACGAGGTCGAGGCGGCCGTCAGGGACTGGGTCTCCGCCCGGATCCCGGACGGGATCCGGCACTCCATCATCTTCGGCGCCCCGACCCGCCCGTGCCTGACCCCGCTGGACCACCCGGCCCTGCAGTCGGTCGTACGGGCCATGGGCCGCGCCTTCGGCCAGAAGGTCCGCTTCACGCGCGAGGGCGGCTCGGGCCCGGCGGCCGACCTCCAGGACGTTTTGGACGCACCCGTCCTCTTCCTCGGCATCTCGGTACCCTCCGACGGCTGGCACTCGCCGAACGAGAAGGTGGAGCTGGACCTCCTCCTCAAGGGCGTCGAGACGACCGCCTACCTGTGGGGCGACCTGGCCGCCACCCACCGCGGCGGAAGCGCCTGACACCCGCACCGTCGCACCCGCACCCGCCGCACTCGTAGTCCGTACGCCTGCCTAGTCCCACCACCGGGGGAGTTGGAAGTACCTGTGAGCACCCGTACCGAGCGTCCGCTCTCGCTCGCCGCGCCCAGCGGAATCGACCGCGCCGCGCACCACCGCCTCGACGAGGCGTGGCTCGCCGCGGCCTGGAGCCACCCCACCACCCGTGTCTTCGTCGTCTCCGGCGGTCAGGTGCTGATCGACGACACCCCCGACGGGGGCACCGGCATCGTGATGACGGCGGCCTTCGAGGCACCGGCCACGGAGACGCACCGGTACTTCCTGGGCACCGACGAGGACGGCGTCCGGTACTTCGCGCTGCAGAAGGACTCGCTGCCCGGCCGCATGGACCAGTCGGCCCGCCCGGCCGGCCTGCGCGAGGCCGGACTGCTGCTGGGCCACCGGGACGCCGGGCTGATGGTGCACGCCGTGGCGCTGGAGAACTGGCAGCGGATGCACCGTTTCTGCTCCCGCTGCGGCGAGCGGACGGTCGTCGCGGCCGCCGGACACATCCGTCGCTGCCCGGGCTGCGGCGCCGAGCACTACCCGCGCACCGACCCGGCCGTGATCATGCTGGTCACGGACGAGCAGGACCGCGCGCTGCTCGGCCGCCAGGTCCACTGGCCCGAGGGCCGCTTCTCGACCCTGGCCGGCTTCGTGGAGCCGGGAGAGTCCATCGAGCAGTCCGTCGTGCGCGAGGTGTGGGAGGAGGCGGGCGTCAGGGTCGGCGAGGTCGAGTACGTGGCCAGCCAGCCGTGGCCCTTCCCGTACAGCCTGATGCTGGGCTTCACGGCCCGCGCCACCACCTCGGAGATCAACGTGGACGGCGAGGAGATCCAGGAGGCCCGCTGGTTCTCCCGCGAGGACCTGCGCCGCGCGTTCGAGACCGGCGAGGTGGTGCCCCCGTCGGGCATCTCCATCGCCGCGCGCCTCGTCGAGAACTGGTACGGCGAACCGCTGCCGAAGCCGGCCGCGTGAGTTTCGTCGCCCCGTAACGTTCGTCACAGCACCTTCGACACAGCAGAAGGCCCCCGCCGAGGCGGGGGCCTTTCTGACGGGCTCGGCCGAGCCCCGTGGGCCGCTCGGCGGCTCAGACGGCGAGGGCCTGCTTGACCTGGGCCAGGCTCGGGTTCGTCATGACGGACTCGTTGCCGGCGGCGGACTTCACGAGCACGGTGGGAACGGTCTGGTTGCCGCCGTTCGCCTTCTCCACGAACGCCGCGGACGCCGGGTCGAGCTCGATGTTGATCTCGTTGTACGCGATGCCTTCCCGGTCCAGCTGGGTCTTCAGCCGGCGGCAGTAGCCGCACCAGGTCGTGCTGTACATCGTGACGGTGCCCGTGTCCTGCATGCTGCGGTCTCCTTCGTGAGGGCTCGTTGGTCCGAGTACCCGAACGTACGGGACGCCGCCGCCATTCCCGTACCACGCCCCTCCTCGTACAAGTACGACGGATGCGCACGGGCTGTGGACAAGTTTCCCGCCCGACCCACGAGACCTGGCAGCATTGCGGGGTGACAGCAGCAACGCACTCCCCGTCCTTCCCCGCCTCCGCAGGTTCCCCGGAATCGGCCGACGCGGTGCTCCTGGGCCTGGACCCGGAGCAGCGCGAGGTCGCGACGACCCTGCGCGGACCGGTGTGCGTGCTGGCCGGCGCCGGCACGGGCAAGACCCGCGCGATCACCCACCGGATCGCGTACGGGGTCCAGTCCGGACAGCTGATGCCCGCCAGCGTGCTGGCCGTCACCTTCACCAACCGCGCGGCCGGGGAGATGCGCGGCCGCCTGCGCGGTCTCGGCGCCGGCGGCGTCCAGGCCCGCACCTTCCACTCCGCCGCCCTGCGCCAGCTCCAGTACTTCTGGCCCAAGGCGGTCGGCGGGGACGTGCCGCGGCTGCTGGAACGCAAGATCCAGCTCGTCGCCGAGGCTGGCGCCCGCTGCCGCATCCGCCTCGACCGGGGCGAGCTGCGCGACGTCACCGGCGAGATCGAGTGGGCCAAGGTCACCCAGACGGTGCCCGCCGACTATCCGGCGGCCGCCGTCAAGGCGGGTCGCGAAGCCCCCCGGGACCTCGCCGAGATCGCACAGATCTACGGGACGTACGAGCAGCTCAAGCGCGACCGCGCGATGATCGACTTCGAGGACGTGCTGCTCCTGACGGTCGGCATCCTCCAGGACCGGCACGACATCGCCGAGCAGATCCGCGCCCAGTACCAGCACTTCGTGGTCGACGAGTACCAGGACGTCAGCCCCCTCCAGCAGCGGCTGCTCGACCTCTGGCTCGGTGAGCGCGACAGCCTCTGCGTCGTCGGCGACGCCAGCCAGACCATCTACTCCTTCACCGGCGCCACCCCCGACCACCTGCTGAACTTCCGGACCCGCTACCCGCAGGCCACCGTGGTCAAGCTGGTCCGCGACTACCGCTCCACGCCCCAGGTGGTCCACCTCGCCAACGGGCTGCTCAAGCAGGCCAGGGGCCGGGCCTCCGAACACCGCCTGGAACTGGTCTCGCAGCGCGACACCGGCCCCGACCCGGTCTACGCCGAGTACCCGGACGAGCCCGCCGAGGCCGAGGGCGTCGCCCACCGGATCCGCGATCTGATCGCGGCGGGCGTCCCGGCCGGCGAGATCGCCGTGCTCTTCCGCATCAACGCCCAGTCCGAGGTCTACGAGCAGGCCCTCGCCGACGCCGGGGTCCCCTACCAGCTGCGCGGGGCCGAGCGGTTCTTCGAGCGGCAGGAGGTCCAGAAGGCGATCCTCGCGCTGCGCGGAGCAGCCCGCTCCGCCGGGAGCGGGAACGACCGGGTCCTCGACGACATCGTGGAACTGGGCGCCCAGGTCCGCGCCGTGCTCAGCTCCACCGGCTGGACCGCCGAGCCGCCCGCCGGCTCCGGCGCGGTCCGCGACCAGTGGGAATCGCTGGCCGCCCTGGTCCGTCTCGCCGAGGACTTCGCCCGCAGCCGGCCGGGGGCCAATCTGGCGGACCTGACGATCGAGCTGGAGGAGCGCAAGGCCGCCCAGCACGCCCCGACGGTGCAGGGCGTCACCCTGGCCTCGCTGCACGCGGCCAAGGGCCTGGAGTGGGACGCCGTGTTCCTCGTCGGCCTCACCGACGGCATGATCCCGATCACATATGCCAAGACCGACGAGCAGGTCGAGGAGGAGCGCAGGCTCCTCTACGTCGGCGTCACCCGGGCACGGCTCCATCTGACGCTCTCCTGGGCGCTCTCCCGCGCCCCGGGCGGCAGGGCCTCCCGGCGGCCCAGTCGCTTCCTGAACGGCCTGCGGCCGGGCTCCGCGGCCCCGGGGAGGCTGCCGGGTTCCCCGGCCGACCGGGCGTCGCGGGCGCGCGGCAGGCGGGGCCCCACGCTGTGCCGGGTGTGCCGCAAGACCCTCACCGAGGCGGGCGAGATCAAGCTGATGCGCTGCGAGGACTGCCCGTCCGACATGGACGAGGGGCTCTACGAGCGGTTGCGGGACTGGCGCGCGGTCCAGGCGAAGGAGCAGGGTCTGCCCGCGTACTGCGTCTTCACGGACAAGACGCTGATGGCGATCGCGGAGGCCGCGCCCTCGGAGGCCGGAGAGCTCTCGATGATCTCCGGCGTCGGCGGCCGCAAGCTGGACCGGTACGGAGCCGACGTCCTGGCCATCTGCGCAGGCCGGGAGAGCGGAACCGAGGATTCTGACGACGCGTAGAAACTCGTCGGAAAAATAGTTTGCACATGCCCAGCGAAGACCCATAGGTTCTTAGCAACGGAAACGGTGGCTTCTCCGAAGCCCCGGATCCGTGCTGTACTTATCCGAATACGCATGGGACGGACCCCCCGGGGTCAGGTCCCCGAGACGCCGAGAGGAGGCGAGACCAGTGACCAGCTTCATGACCTTCACCAAAATGACCGATCGCTCGGTCGCCGCTTCCTGCCTGCTCGGTTCCGTCTCCCTCCGGGGTACCGGTGCGTCCGCGATTTCCGCCGACCGCCCCGCCCTGTCGGCGACCCTTCCGGTCAGCGCGCGCAATGAGCGACCGACCCAGGCACCGGTGGCAGTACTGGCAGCAGAAGCTCAGGCGCAGGGCGCCTATGGCTTCGCCGCCGAAGCCGGTGCCGGATCCAAGACGAAGCAGACGACGAAGCACCAGCACCACCTGATGTGGGCCTTCCGTGGGCTCGAACCCTGGAGTGATCCAGCCTGATCGAAAGATCAGGCCGGCGCCTTCAGGGCCGCGGAACCCCACCCGGGATCCGCGGCCCTTCTGTTTGTCCCCGAACGGGGATGACGGAGCGAAGGGGCCTCGGGACTGGCAGAACCAGACCAGCCGCGACCGGCCGACCGGCCGGAACGACTAGCCGACCAAGACGAGGAAGAAAACACCGTGCAACTCGAAGCGCACGCCCCGTCCGTATCGCAGACCCAGACTCTCTCCCCGCCCGCAGTCCCGGAGGACTCCACCTTGACCCCGCTCACCGCGCTCACCGCGCTCGACGACGCCATCGAGAACCTCGGCGTCCCGGTTCCCTGCCGCACCTTCGACCCGGAGGTCTTCTTCGCCGAGTCCCCGGCGGACGTCGAGTACGCGAAGTCCCTGTGCCGTACCTGCCCGCTCGTCGAGGCCTGCCTCGCCGGGGCGACCGAGCGTCGTGAGCCCTGGGGCGTCTGGGGCGGAGAGCTCTTCGTCCAGGGTGTCGTCGTAGCCCGGAAGCGCCCCCGTGGCCGTCCGCGCAAGAACCCGGTTGCAGCGGCATGACCGCCCTCGGAACCATCGACCGCCCCCTCACGCACGACCCCCTGAAGCAGGCCCTCATGTCCCCCTACGCCACGAGCGAGCAGCCGCACGGCGCCGCCCACGCAGACTTCATCACCGCAGGCGAGATCACCTCGCGTCAGAACAGGACCCGTGAAATGCAACTCATCCCAGAAGCCCTGGCTCGTGCCCATATGGACGACCGCATGCGCGAGGTGGACGCCGAGCGTCACGCCCGCCGCCTGGTCGCCGCCCGCCGCATGCAGCGGCGAGCCGAGCGAGTCTCGCTGCGCGCCCGCCGCGCGCTGGCCATGGCCGTCATGCACTGAGTGCCGAAGACGGCACCACCCGGGGGGACCGGTCCGAAGGGACCGGTCCCCCCGGTGCGTTGCGGACGGCTGTCCACCCCCTACGGGGATATCGTCTGTAGGTGGACCAGCCGACTTCCCACCCCGTCCCACCGGGAACCGAGCCCGAGCCCGTCGTCTGCGCGCGCTGCGGCACCCAGGCCCCGCCCGGCCCCCCGCCCACCTGGACCTGTTCGGTGGAGAACGGGACCAGACAGTACTTCTGCGTCGACTGCGCGCGCGCCAACCTCCGCGCGATCGAAGGCAGACTCGACTCCTCCTGGTGGTGACCGCCCCTCGGCGTCACTCGTCGGAGGCGAACCCCGGCAGCCAGGTGTCCAGTTCCTCGCGCAGCCGCACCGTCGCGCCCAGCTGGCACAGCACCCCGATGGTGCTCAGCGTCACGCGGTGGATCAGCAGGTACGAGGGCGGCAGGTTGATCTGCCGACCCAACTGGTGTGCGGGGGAGCGGGGATCGGCGATCCTCGCCGCCTGGCCGCGCAGCCACGGCCGGGTGAAGGTGAACTCCTCCGCCTCGGCGGGCTCGATGATCGGCTTCAGGTAGTCCAGCACCGCATCGGGGTCCAGTTCTATGGACTCCCTCACGAACCCCTCCGCGCACAGGTGGCCGTAGACCCCCTCGGCGTCGCCGTCCAGGGTCATCCGCAGCGACCTGCCGATGGGCTCGGGCCAGCCCCCGGGCAGCCGGTCGACCGTGCCGAAGTCCAGGACACCCAGCCGCATCCGGCCGTCCGCGCCCGATATCAGGCGGAAGTTGCCCGGGTGCGGGTCCGCGTGGAGCAGGCCGGTGCGCGCGGGACCGGAGAAGAGGAACCGGGCCAGCAGCTGACCGGCGCGGTCACGCTCCTCGTCGGTGCCGTCGGCTATCACCTCCGACAGCGGGGTGCCTTCCATCCACTCGGTCACCAGCACCTGGTCGCCCTGGTGCACGACATCCGGCACGACCACGTCCGGGTCGTCCGCGAAGGCTTCCGCATGCGTCCGCTGAGCCTCCGCCTCCAGCTCGTAGTCGAGCTCCTCGGCGACCCGGTCGCGCAACTCCTTGATCAGCGGCTTGATTTCCATGCCCGGGATCAGCGGCCCCAGCAGCCCCGCGAACCGGCCCAGCTGCTTCAGGTCCGACAGCAGGGCCTCGCCGGCCCCCGGGTACTGGACCTTGACCGCCACCGCCCGGCCGTCGTGCCACACCGCCCGGTGCACCTGGCCTATGGAGGCCGCCGCGGCCGGCTTGTCCTCGAACTCCTCGAACAGCTCCCGCCAGTCCGCGCCGAGCCGGTCCGCCAGCACCTGGTGCACCGTCGCCGAGGGCAGCGGCGGGGCCGCCTCCTGAAGCTTCGTCAGCGCCGCCCGGTAGGGCCCCGCGACCTCCTCGGGCAGGGCCGACTCGAAGACCGACAGGGCCTGCCCGAACTTCATGGCACCGCCCTTCAGCTCCCCGAGCGTGCGGAACAGCTGCTCCGCGGTGCGCTGTTGAAGCTCTCGCGCGACGATCTCGGCCGACTTGCCGCCGATCCGTTTGGTCAGCCCCCATGTGGCCCGACCTGCGATGCCGAGAGGCAGCGCGGCCAGCTTGGCGGTACGGGTGACCGCTTTCCGGGGAAGATCAGACATAACGCCCCTCCGTTTCCCAGACAGCTGCGCCGCAAGTGGCAGCCTCTGGCCCGCCCTCCGGCCCGGCGGACCCAACGCATCCTGTCATGGCCCTCCCTCCCGGTCCGCTCCCGATCCTCCTCCTGCGTGCTCCAGTGCCGCTGGACGTGCCGTGCTCGCCCCGCACGGACAGTCGGGGTGCGGGCGCACCGCGACGGCTTGCCAGTGCAGGGAGGGCAGGGCGGCCTCCCAGCGGGAGCCCGTGCTCGCCGGGAGTTCGCCGTCGAGGAAGGACAGTGCGTGGGCCGCGGCCAGGCCGGCCACCGCCGTGGACAGCCCCAGATCGCAGGCGGCGCCCGCGCGGCGGCGGTGCGCCGATCTCCACTGCACCAACATCCTCGGCCAGGCCGGATCCCGGTCGACCTGGTCGCGTTCCATGCACCCGGCGCAGGCCGTCGCCCCCGGCAGCACCAGCGGACCCACCAACCCGGTGCCCTCCAGCACGCCCGCGAACAGGTGCGGGACTCCGGTGGCGACCCAGCCGGCCGAGGTCTCCGGATCCGGGGCCCAGGCACCGAGCCCGTCCCGGGGCGCGACCACCACCAGGGACAGCCCGGGCTCCGCCCCCGTGTGCTCCCCGGTTCTCGGGGCGGGGCCCGGGGCCGACTCCCGCACGGCCTTCCCCGCCGCCTCGGCGCGCAGCCGGCCCACACCGCCGGGCCCGATCCCGCCGGGCGCCACGTCCGCCGGTTCCACGCGACCCCCGTCGAGGACCTCGACCCGGCCCACGCCCGCCCCCGCCAGGACCGAGGCGATGACCCCGCCCACCCGGCCGCTCCCGCGCACCTGGACCCGTATCGCCCGGCGCGCGGCCACACCCCGCAAGTCCCCTCCCGGCTCGCGGTGGACGAGGGAGAGGGAGCCCAGATCGGGTCCCAGTCGCTCCAGCACCTCCGGCCGCTTGCGCACGGCCTGAGCCCGCGGGCCGCCCGCCGTGACGTCGTCGATCAGGCCGGCGCCCGCCAGACGCCGCACCACCTCGTCCGCCTGACCGTCCGGCAGCCCCATCGCCGCGGCCTCCGCGCGCAGCAGCTCCATCCCCCGAGTCCCGTCGATCCGGTCGATCAGGGCGCCCGTCGTCGTGTCCACCGGCCCGAGCGCCACCGCGTGCGCCGGGGTCACCCCGAACTGCACCGTCTGCAGATCCCGCCAGGCCCGCGCCAGCGCGGGCTTCACCTTCGGATACATCGCCGTCCTCCCCCGATCCGGATCGGGATACCGACCCCGATCCGACCCCGCTTTCCGCGTCTTCCGCGGCCACTTCCGCAACAGTGCCCGCCCGCCGAATTCCGTGCAGAAATTTGTCCACAGGCGAGAGGTATTAGGCATATGAGATGGAGAAAAGGGATGTTCCGCGGACCCGCCGTGAATCGATCATGTTCGAACCCTGGACGAGCGGGACTTCCACCACGCCCACCGGGTACCGTCGTGGCGTGTCCGCCGACCCAACGCAGCGAGCCGTGGAAGTCCGCCGGAGCGCGCGCCGCCGCAGGACCGTATCCGCCTACCGCGAGGGTGACCGTACGGTCGTCCTCATCCCTGCCCGGATGTCCGAGGCGGAGGAGCGGCGCTGGGTGGGCGTCATGCTCGACAAGCTCGCCGCCCAGGAGGGCAAACGCACCTTCGGCGACGCGGAACTGGGCGAGCGCGCCGAGCGTCTGTCCGAGCAGTACTTCGGCGGCCGCGCCCGCCCGCGCTCGGTCCGCTGGGTCACCAACCAGAACACCCGCTGGGGTTCCTGCACGCCGGCCGAGGGCAGCATCCGGCTCTCGCACCGCCTCCAGGGAATGCCGGAGTACGTGGTCGACTACGTGCTCCTGCACGAGCTCGCCCACCTCCTGGTCCCCGGCCACGGCCCCCGCTTCTGGGAGCTGCTGGAGGCCTACCCGAAGACCGAACGGGCCCGCGGATACCTGGAGGGGGTCGTCGCGGCGGAGCGGCTGCCGAAGGTCCCCGCCGCCCGCGACGAATAGGTCCCGAACGGCGCGGCGTGATATGTACCGGGTCGGTACCGGCTTGGCCGGATGTCGGAAGTTGCCGTTAGCCTGAGCGGCACGTATTCACAGTCGGGATGGGGGACGGTCGTTACGTATGGCCAGGGAATTCCAACGAGGCCACAAGGCCAAGATCAGTGATCTGACGGCGGGCACGGACCTGTACGTGGGCGTCCAGATCTCCGGACCCGGACTCACCTTCGACATCAGCTGCTTCGGCCTCGACGCCAACGAACAGCTGTCGGACGACCGTTACTTCGTCTTCTTCAACCAGCCGAAGTCGCCGGAGGAGTCCATCCAGCTGCTCGGCGCGCAGTCCGGCGACGCGGAATCCTTCCGGGTGACCCTGGACCGCATCCCGGCGCACATCCACAAGCTGTCCTTCACCGCCACCATCGACGGCGCCGGACAGATGTCGCAGATCGGCCCCGGCTACATCCGGATCGTGGCGGGCGGCGAAGAGGTCGTCCGGTACTCGTTCACCGGCTCGGAGTTCAGCACCGAGCGGGCCGTCATGCTCGGCGACTTCTACCTCAAGGACGTCTGGCGCTTCGCGGCCGTCGGCCAGGGCTTCGACGGCGGACTCGAGGCGCTGCTGAAGAACTTCGGCGGCGAGGTCGCCGAAGAGGAACCGCAGCAGGCCCCGGCCCAGGCCCCGGCCACGCCCGGATTCGCCGCGCCGCCGCAGGCGGCCGCCCCGGCCCCCGCCTTCGGCGCCCCCGCCCCGCAGGCACACGCCCCGCAGGCCCCGGCCCCCGCGCCCTCCTACGGCGGCCAGGTCCCCGGCGCGCCGGCCCCCGCCCCGCAGGCGTACCCGCAGCACAGCGCGCCCACGATGGCCGCGCCGCTGGTCCCGGCGCCCCCGGCGCAGCCCACGCCCGCGCCCTACGGCCAGCCGCCCCAGCAGCAGCCGTACGGACAGGTCCCGCCGCCGCCCGGCCCGGCCCCCGCGCCCTACGGCCAGCCGCCCCAGCAGGGCTACGGCCAGCAGCCGTCGTACGGCCACCCGGTCGGCCAGCAGCCGCCCGCGTACGGCCAGGTACCCGGCCAGCCCCCCGCGTACGGTCAGCAGCCCGGCTATCCGCAGCAGCCCGGCTACCCCCAGCAGGCCGCCCCGGCCGCGGGGGCAGGCCTCGCCGCCGCCCTCCAGCCGTACAAGGAAGCCCCCACGGGCACCCGCTGGACCCCGCAGAACCAGCAGCTCATGCGGGTCGACCTCAGCATGGGCGGCCAGGCCGTCCTCGCCCGCCAGGGCAGCATGGTCCTGTACCAGGGCAAGGTCGACTTCAGCTACAAGGGAGCGGGCTTCGCCGGCCGCATCGTCGGCAACGCCACCGGCCAGGAGATGCAGCTCATGCGCTGCACCGGCCGCGGCCAGGTCTTCCTCGCGGAGAACGGCGCCCACCTCCACGCGATCGAACTCCAGGGCGACGCGATCTGCGTCTCCGCCGAGAACGTCCTCGCCTTCGACGAGTCGCTCCAGCACGAGGTCCGCCGCATCGAGGGCCACGGCATCCCCGGCGGCGCCCTGTTCACCATGCAGTTCCAGGGCTCCGGCACCGTGATCGTCAAGACGCACGGCGTCCCGGTCGTCCTGCCCGTCACCCCGACCACCTTCGCGGACAGCAACGCCATCGTGGCGTGGTCGGCCGCCTCCCAGGTGATCATCTCCAGCCAGGTCCGGCTCCGGCGCAACGCCTACCCCGGCCACAGCGGGGAGACCGTGAACCTCCAGTTCCGCGGCGCTCCCGGCAACTTCATCGTCGTCCAGCCGTACGAGGTCTGAGGGAGCCCGACATGAACGCAATGAACCAGCAGCTCGCGGGCTACGCCCCGACCCCCGTCACGGCCCGCATGGAGAACCACGGCAAGGCCATGCTCAAGGTCGCCATGCAGAGCGGCCAGGACCTCTTCGCCCGCACGGGCTCGATGGTCGCCTACGAGGGCTTCGTCCAGTACGAGCCCAACCCGCCGGCCGTCCGCCAGATGGCCTCGCAGTGGCTCACCGGCGAAGGCGCACCGCTCATGAAGTGCACCGGCGACGGCCTGCTCTACCTCGCCGACTACGGCGCGGACGTCGTCGTCATCAACCTCAACAACGACGCCCTCTCCGTCAACGGCACCAACCTGCTCGCCTTCGACGCCCACCTCCAGTGGGGCGTCGAGCGGGTCAAGGGCATCGCCAAGTTCGCCGGCCAGGGCCTGTTCAACGTGGGGATCTCCGGCACCGGCTGGGTCGCCATCACCTCCCGCGGCACCCCGATCGTGGTCGACTGCGGCCGCGGCGAGGACGAGACGTACGTCGACCCCGACGCGCTCGTCGCCTGGTCCCCGAACCTGAAGGTCAAGGGCAAGCGCAGCTTCAAGGCCTCGTCCCTGATCGGCCGGGGCAGCGGGGAGGCCTACCAGTTGGCCTTCTCCGGCCAGGGCATCGTCGTCGTACAGCCCAGCGAGGACAGCACCGACCGGCTCCGGGCCCGGGGCTGAGGGGGGAAAGGCACATCATGCAGAGCTCACTTTTCGCCCACGCCGAGGCGCAGTCCCAGGAGCGGTACGCCGTCCAGAACCCGCAGCTGCTGCGGGTCACGCTGACCGGCCACGACGACGTGCTCGCCCGCAAGGGCGCCATGGTCGCCTACCAGGGCATCGTCGACTTCGACGGCGAGTACCAGAGCACCACCCAGCGCACCGCCCGCGCCCGCACCGGCGAGGGCCTGGACCTGATGCGCTGCTCCGGGCAGGGCACGGTCTACCTGGCCAACCTCGCCCAGTACGTGCACGTCGTGGACGTGGACCAGGACGGCCTCACCGTCGACAGCGGCTACGTGCTGGCCATGGACTCCACGCTGCACACCGAGGCCATCGCGGTGGACAGCCAGTACGGGGTCTCCGGCACCGGCAAGTACCAGCTCAACATCACCGGCCGCGGCAAGGTCGCCCTGATGACCTCCGGTCAGCCGCTGATGATGCAGGTCACCCCGGACAAGTACGTCAACGCCGACGCGGACGCCATCGTCGCCTGGTCCACCTCGCTGCGCGTGCAGATGCAGGCCCAGACGCACTCCACCGGCGTCTGGCGGCGCCGCGGCAACACCGGCGAGGGCTGGGAGCTCAGCTTCCTGGGCACCGGCTTCGCGCTGGTCCAGCCCAGCGAGGTGCTGCCGCCGCAGAACGCCCAGCTCGGCCAGGGCATCGCCGCCCAGTACGGCATGGGCCAGCACGGCGCGCACGCGCAGAACCAGAACAACGCCTGGAACTAGCCGCGAGCCGGTGGTCACGACGGAGGGGCGGTCCCAGCGGGGACCGCCCCTCCGTCACATCCGCGACTCAGCCGCCGAGCCGCGCCAAGGTCGCCTCCAGCAGCCGCACGACCGAGGCGTCGGCCACCGCCGGCACCTCCTCGTACGGGAACCAGCGCAGGTCCAGGGACTCGTCGCTGATCTCCGCCTCCGCACCGGCCGGGGCCAGCGCCGCGTACTGCACGTCCAGGTGCCAGTTGCAGGGCGCCGGGATCGCATGCCGGTCCAGCCGCACCGGCCCGCCGGGCAGCAGGCTCAGCCCGGACGGAATCCCCGACTCCTCGACGGCCTCGCGCAGCGCCACCCCGGCCAGGGTCTCGTCGCCGGGCTCGCAGTGGCCGCCCATCTGCAGCCACATGCCCAGCTTCTTGTGCAGGGTCAGCAGGACCCGGCCGCCCACCGGGTCGATCACCAGGGCGCTGCCGGTGACGTGCCCGGCCCGGCAGGGCTTGTAGACCCCGTCCTCGTGGGCGGCGAGGTGCTCCAGGTAGACGTCCCGCAGCTCGGGCTGGCCTTCGTACTCCTTCAGCACGAGGACCGCGTCTTCGTGCAGGCTCACTTCTCGCCGCCGTCCTCGTCGCGCTTCTCCGCGGCCTCGCCGAGCATCTTGTCCAGCTCCGAGAAGTCCATCTGCTCGCGGTGCACGAAGCCGTCCGGGTCGTCCAGGTCGGACGCCGTCGGCAGCATGTCCGGGTGCTCCCACAGCCCGTCGCGCCCGTCCACCCCGCGGGCGTCGGTGAGCGAGGCCCACAGCCGCGAGGCGTCCCGCAGCCGGCGCGGACGCAGCTCCAGGCCGATCAGCGTCGCGAAGGTCTGCTCCGCCGGACCGCCCGAGGCGCGCCGCCGGCGCATGGTCTCGCGCATCGCGTCCGCCGAGGTCAGACGGGGCTTCGCCGCCTCGTGCACGACCGCGTCCACCCAGCCCTCGACCAGCGCGAGTGCCGTCTCCAGGCGGGCCAGGGCGGCCTTCTGCTCGGGGGTGTCCTGCGGCTGGAACATGCCGCCCTGGAGCGCCTCCTGGAGCTGCTCCGGATTCGACGGGTCGAGCTGGCCGACCATTTCCTCCATCTTGGAGGTGTCGACCTTGATGCCGCGGGCGTAGCCCTCGATCGCACCGAACAGGTGCGAGCGCAGCCACGGCACGTGCGCGAACAGCCGTGCGTGCGCCGCCTCGCGCAGCGCCAGGTACAGCCGTACCTCGTCCGAGGGGACGCCCAGGTCCTTGCCGAAGCTCTCGATGTTCAGCGGCAGCAGCGCGGCCTTTCCGGCCGGGCCCAGGGGCAGCCCGATGTCGGTGGAGCCGACGACCTCGCCCGCGAGCACGCCCACGGCCTGCCCGATCTGCTGGCCGAACATGGCGCCGCCCATGGAACGCATCATCCCGAGCAGCGGGCCCGCCATGGCCTGCATCTCCTCGGGAAGCACGCCGCCCATGGCCGCGCCGACCCGCTCGGCGACCGGGTCCACGAGTTCCTTCCACACCGGGAGGGTCGCCTCGACCCACTCGGCACGGCTCCACGCCACGGCGGTGGTCGCGCCCGAGGGCAGCGAGGTCGCGCCGTCCAGCCAGTGGTCGGCGAGGCGCACGGCCTCCTCGACGGCCGACTTCTCGGCGATACCGACGCTCACGTCCTTCACACCGTCCGACGTGCCCTGCGACACGGTCTGGCGGGCGATGTCCTTGGCCATGTCCCAGTTCACGGGACCGCCCTCGTAGCTCAGCATCTGGCCGAGCTGCTGGAAGGCCGCGCCCAGGTCATTGGGGTTCATCGAACCGAACATCGCGGCGAACGGATTGTCCGCGCCGCCCTGGCCGCCGGCGCCGCCGGGCAGGCCCATGCCCGGGAACCCGAACGGATTCGGGCCGCCCTGACCGCCCTGATTGCCCTTCTTCTTGCCCTCGTCGCCGTTGTCCGGCTCCTCCGGCGGAAGGCCGAATCCGAATGGGGTGTCGCTCACGGGTTTCCTCGGCTCGTAGGGCCGCCGGCGGGTGCCGACGGGCAATGGTCCGACAACACCACCCAGCGTAGACACCCGAGCCGCTTGCGGGCTCGGTGCTCCGCCGACTCCTGGGCTGCGGCAGGATGGACATCACCTGGTAGGTACGCGTCACGGCGCGTCCCTACTGAAGACAACCGCTGGAGACGCCTGGTGAGTTCCCCGGATCCGCACGCTTTGGACAAGCCCAGCCCGGAAAATCGCCCTGAGCCGGGCGACAGCGCCGATGGTGTTCGCCAGCCGCGTAACCCGGCCCTGCGCGGCCCCGTGATCGCGGTGACCGGTGCCGCGACCGGCGTGGGCGCCGCCCTGGTGAGCCGGCTGGCCGAGTCCGACGAGGTCAAGCAGGTCGTCGCGATCGACGAGCGGCGGGGCGACTGCGCGACCGCGCAGTGGCACGTCCTGGACGTACGGGACCCCGCGATCGCCGAGAAGCTGCGCGGCGCCGACGTGGTCGTCCACCTCGCGCTGGACCTCGACCTGGAGACCGACCCGGCGGCCCGTACGGCGTACAACGTGCGCGGCACCCAGACCGTGCTGACGGCCGCGGCAGCGGCCGGGGTGCACCGGGTCGTGCTGTGCACCTCGGCGATGGTCTACGGGGCCCTGCCGGACAACGACATCCCGCTCTCGGAGGACTCCGAGCTGCGGGCCACGGCCGAGGCGACCGGTGTCGGCGACCTGCTGGAGATCGAGCGGCTGGGGCGGCGGGCGCCGCGCGCGCACCCCGGGCTGAACGTGACCGTGGTCCGCCCGGCCGTCCTCGTCGGCGGTACGGACACCGCGCTGACCCGGTACTTCGAGTCCCCGCGCCTGCTGGTGGTGGCCGGCTCCCGGCCGACCTGGCAGTTCTGCCACGTCGAGGACCTGGTCAGCGCGCTGGAGTACGCGGCCCTGGAGAAGGTCGAGGGCGAGCTGGCGGTGGGCTGCGAGGGCTGGCTGGAGCAGGAGGAGGTCGAGGAGCTGAGCGGCATCCGCCGCATGGAGCTCCCCTCCGCGGTCGCGCTGGGCGCGGCGGCCAGGCTGCACCGGATCGGGCTCACGCCGTCCCCGGCCGGAGACCTCGCGTACACGATGCACCCGTGGGTGGTCAGCGTCAGCGGGCTGCACGCGGCGGGGTGGCGGCCGCGGTGGACGAACGAGGAGGTGCTGGCCGAGCTCCTCCAGGAGGTCGCGGGACGCCACACCGTCGCGGGGCGGCGGCTGGGCCGCAAGGACGCCACCGCCGCGGGTGCCGCCGGTGCGACGGTCGCGCTGCTGGGTGCGGCCGCGGTGGTCCGCGCGGCGCGGAGGCGGCGGGGGCTCTGAGCCGCCGCCCTCCCGGGCCGGGTGGCGGGGCCCCGGGCTGCGCCCGGGCTTTCCGGGGCTCCGCCCCGGACCCCGCGCCTCAAACGCCGGCGGGGCTGGATCGGCCGGCGCTGCGAAGACCTGCGGGCTGGATCGGCCGGCGCCGTGAACACCTGCGGGCTGGATCGGCCCGCGCTGCGAACACCTGCGGGCTGGATCGGCTCCTGTAGGAGGATCCCAAGGTGAGGGGCGGGGGACGGGCGATTCGGCTATTCCGCCGGGTCGGCGGCTAGGGCACGATGAAGGCATGGCACCGCACTTCGACCACCCCGGCGAGCAGGCCGCTCCGGACCCCATCCGGCTGCTCGAGATCCGTGACACCCCGCTCTCGATCGACGAGGTCTTCCAGGCCGTCGGCGACGACGCGACGGGCGGTACGACGCTCTTCGTCGGCACGGTGCGCAACCACGACGGCGGAGCCGACGTCGAGTCCCTCGGCTACTCCTGCCACCCGACCGCCCAGGCCGAGATGCGCCGCGTCGCCGAGCGCGTCGTGGCCAAGTACCCGGTCCGCGCCCTGGCCGCCGTGCACCGCATCGGCGACCTCTCCGTCGGCGACCTGGCGGTCGTCGTCGCCGTGTCCTGTCCGCACCGCGGCGAGGCCTTCGACGCCTGCCGGATGCTCATCGACGACCTCAAGCACGAGGTCCCGATCTGGAAGCACCAGACGTTCTCCGACGGCTCCGAGGAGTGGGTCGGCGCCTGCTGACCCCCGCCGGCGGCATTGCCCCCGGAAGGGGGTACCCTCGCACCCGTTCGGCCGCGCAACACGCCCTCGATTTGCGTAACCCCCCCACGGGCACGAGCGTTGAAGCCACCACAACGGCACGTACTTTCGGGGTAGGGAGACACGCCCATGGCATCTCTGGCGTGGTTGCTGATTCCGCTGTTCGCCGCGATCGGCGCGGGCATATGGGGCAGCTGGGCGGCGCGCGACCGTACGCAAGGCGACATATCCGAGCTCGCCGGCTACGCGCGGTTCCGCGAGGCCATGGGCAAGCCCGATCCGGCCAGGGTGAAGGCGGAAGCACACTCCGGTTCCGACGCCGTCTGACGCGTCCCGCGCGTGCTCGGGCCCCTTCCGGACCGGCCCCGGGAGCCGCTTCACAGGGCCGTCCCGTACTGTCGGATCCATGCCACGCCGCACCGCGACGATGCTCGCCTCCACGCTCGTGTTGTTCGCGCTGCTCTGCGCAGGGGTGTTCATCAAGGTCCCGTACTCGGAGATGAGTCCCGGGCCGACCGTGAACACGCTCGGGGACTCGCACGGCGAGCCCGTCCTCAACATCTCGGGGCGCAAGACGTACCCGACCAGCGGCCACCTCAACATGACCACGGTCCGTGTCACCGGCGCGGACTACGACATGAACCTGCTGGAAGCGGTCTACGGCTGGCTGGCCGGCGACAACATCGTCGTACCGCACGAGAACCTGTACCCCGACGGCAAGACGGACGAGCAGTCCACGCAGGAGAACGCCGAGGAGTTCAGCCAGTCCCAGCAGAGCGCCAAAGTGGCGGCCCTGAAGGAGCTCGGCATCCCGGTCACCGCCCGCGTGATCGTCGCCTCGGTCGTCAAGGACAGCCCCTCCGACGGCAAGCTGCACGCCGGTGACGTGATCAAGGCCGTGGACGGCACCCCGGTCACCGCGCCCGAGGACGTGGCCAAGTTCGTCACCAAGCACAAGCCGGGCGACCCGGTCGAGTTCACCATCGTGCCCGCCGCGGAAGCGGCCGAGGCCGCCAAGGCCAACCGCGAGCCCGGCGGCTCCACCAAGGTCGTCATCACGGCCGGCAAGGCGGAGGGCGACGGTCACGCCATCGTCGGCATCCGGGCCGGCACCGACCACACCTTCCCGTTCACGATCGACATCAAGCTCGCCGACGTCGGCGGCCCGAGCGCCGGCCTGATGTTCGCCCTCGGCATCGTCGACAAGCTGACCCCCGAGGACCTCACCGGCGGGAAGTTCGTCGCCGGCACGGGCACCATCGACGACACGGGCAAGGTCGGCCCCATCGGCGGCATCCAGATGAAGACCATCGGGGCCCGCAAGGCGGGCGCCGAGTACTTCCTGACGCCCGCCGAGAACTGCGCGTCGGCCGCCAAGAGCGTGCCCGACGGCCTGACGCTCGTGAAGGTGTCCACCATCGACGACGCCACGAAGGCACTGGAGAAGATCCGCAAGGGGGACAAGGCCGGGCTGCCGCAGTGCGCCGCCAGGTCCTGACCCCCTCCGCGGCTCAGGAGAAGGTCGCCGCCAGCGCCTCCGCCAGCCCCGGCACCAGTCCGCCGCCGGTGAGGACCTCGGTCGAGGAGTCCTTCTCCCGCAGGCGTACGGCCGACTCGCGGGTGCCGTCACGCAGCACGGCCACCGTGAGGCGCACCTCCTGCCGCTCCGGGTGACCGGCGACCCACTTCGACAGCTGCTTGTCGCTCAGCCCCTCCGGTACGGAGGCCTCCGCGGACGGCGGCAGCATGAGCCGCTCCACCGTCAGGGCGCACCCGACGACCGCGTCGGGCCAGGCGACGGTGCCCAGGAACTTGTCGAGGGGGGTCCCGACCGGCAGCTTGTCCTGCTCGATCGGGGTGAGGGAGGTGTTGCCGGCGTCATCCTGGTCGAGACCGAGCTGGCTCGCCAGACGCGGCTCCTGCTTCTTGAGCTTGGCGGTGTCGACGAGGGCGAACAGCCGCGCGGGCTGGTCCCAGCCGAGGCCCGCCGCGTACTCGTCGATCTCGAGACAGGCACGGGTGAGCGGACTGGCCGCCATCGGCGTGCCGGGGGAAGGCGAAACGTTGGACATGGACAACATCCTGCCTCCTTTCCGGCGGATACCGGGAACTGACTAAAGCCTCAGTAAGTTGCAAGAGTGGGCTCTACGATCGGGGGCCCCGTTAATACCAGACTCAGCGACTTTCGAGGTGTGGACCTTGGCTTTCCAGATGCCGGACCGCGGCGGAGGCCCTTCCGGGCCACGGATGAGAGTCGGCCGCCCCTCCCGGCGAGCCCGGACTCTGCTCATGACCCTGGGCGTGCTGGCCGTCCTGGCCATGCTCTTCATCATGTTCGCGGGCTTCTGGACGGACTGGCTCTGGTTCCGCTCCGTGAAGTACACGACCGTCTTCACCACCACCCTGTGGACCAAGATCGGTCTCTTCGCCGTCTTCGGTCTGCTGATGGCCGGGGCCGTGGGCTTCAACATCTGGCTGGCGCACCGGCTGCGGCCGCCGCTCAGCGCGATGTCGATGGAGCAGCAGAGCCTCGACCGTTACCGGATGAGCATCGCCCCGTACAAGAAGTGGCTGCTCCTCGGCATCGCCGTGCTCGTCGGCCTGATCGCGGGTGCCTCCGCGGCCGGTCAGTGGAAGACCTGGCTCATGTACGTGAACGGGGTGCCCTTCGGCACGAAGGACCCCCAGTTCCACATGGACGTGTCCTTCTACACCTTCGACCTGCCCTGGTACCGCTTCCTGCTCGGCTTCGGCTTCGCCGCGGTCGTGCTGTCGGTGATCGCCGCGGCCGTCGTGCACTACCTGTACGGCGGACTGCGCGTGACCAGCCCGGGCGCCCGGGCCACCGCCGCCGCGACCGGGCACCTGTCGGTGCTGCTCGGCCTCTTCGTCGGCCTCAAGGCCGTCGCGTACTGGCTCGACCGGTACGGGCTGGCGGTGAAGTCCAGTGACTTCAAGGCCGCCGACAACTGGACGGGCCTGCGGTACGTCGACGCGAACGCCTACCTGCCGGCGAAGACGATCCTCGTCGCCATCGCCGCGATCTGCGCGCTGCTGTTCTTCGCGACGCTGTGGCGCCGCACCTGGCAGCTGCCGGTGATCGGCTTCGGCCTGATGGTGCTCTCGGCGATCCTGATCGGCGGGCTCTACCCGGCGATCGTGCAGAAGTTCCAGGTCCAGCCGAACGAGCAGGCCAAGGAATCCCCGTACGTCCAGAAGAACATCAAGGCCACCCGCGACGCCTACGGGGTCGCCGACGCGTCCGTCACGGAGTACGCGGGCCTGCCGGACCCGAAGGCCGACAAGAAGGTGCTCCGCCAGGAGGCCAACACCACGGCGAGCATCCGCCTCCTCGACCCCAACATCGTCTCCCCGGCCTTCCAGCAGCTCCAGCAGAACAAGGGCTACTACGGCTTCCCGGCCACGCTGGCGGTCGACCGGTACAAGGGCCAGGACACGGTCATCGGGCTCCGCGAGATCAACCTCGCGGGCGTCCCGAAGAACAACTGGATCAACGACCACTTCCGTTACACCCACGGGTACGGCGTGGTCGCGGCCAAGGGCACCGAGGTCACTCCGGGAGGCCAGCCCTCGTTCACCGAGTCAGGCCTCCCCTCGACGGGCGACCTCGGGAAGTACGAGCAGCGGATCTACTACGGCGAGCAGACGAAGCAGTACTCGATCGTCGGCGGACCGCAGAAGGAGCTCGACTACGCCAACGACGCGGGTGAGAAGGAGACCACCTACGAGGGCAACAGCGGGGTCAAGCTCGACAACCCGGTCAACCGGGCCGCGTACGCCCTGGCCTTCAGCGAGCCGCAGATCCTCTACTCCGGGGCCATCGGCGACGGTTCGAAGATCCTCTACAACCGCACGCCCAAGGAGCGGGTCGAGGCGGTCGCCCCGTGGCTGACCATCGACGGAGCCGTCTACCCGGCGGTGATCGACGGCCGGGTCCAGTGGATCGTGGACGCCTACACCACCACCAACGGCTACCCCTACGCCTCCCGCACCCGGCTCGGGGACAGCACGACGGACTCGCTGACCAACTCCCAGCGCGCCGTGGTCGCCCAGGAGAACCAGGTCAACTACATCCGGAACTCGGTGAAGGCCACCGTCGACGCCTACGACGGCACGGTGAAGCTGTACCAGTGGGACCAGAAGGACCCGGTCCTCAAGACCTGGATGAAGGCCTTCCCCGGGACGGTGAAGGACAAGAAGGAGATCTCGCCGGCCCTGATGGAGCACCTGCGCTACCCGCAGGACCTCTTCAAGGTCCAGCGCGAGCTGCTGACCCGGTACCACGTCACCGACCCGCAGACCTTCCTCAGCGGCAGCGAGGTCTGGGCGGTGCCGGACGACCCGACCACCAAGGCGGGGACGGCGGTTCCGCCGTACTACCTCTCCATGAAGATGCCGGGTCAGAAGGATCCCAACCAGGCCTTCTCGCTCACCACCACGCTCACGCCGAACGGCCGGGACAACCTGAGCGCCTTCATGGCGGTCAACGCAGATCCCACCACGGCCGACTACGGCAAGATCCAGCTGCTGAAGACGCCCACCGCGAACCCGGTGGACGGTCCCAAGCTCGTCCAGGCGAGGTTCAACTCCAAGCCGGAGATCGCCCAGGAGATCAACATCCTGAGCCGCGGCGATTCCCAGGTGGAGTACGGCAACCTGCTCACGGTCCCGCTCGACAAGGGAATGCTCTACGTCGAGCCGGTCTACGTGCGCGGCGGCGGCCTCAAGTACCCGCTGCTGAAGAAGGTCCTGGTGACCTACGGGGACCAGACCGCCTTCGAGGACACGCTGGAGAAGGCGCTGAACGTGGTGTTCGGGGCCGAGGCGGCGACGCCTCCGAAGACCACCCCGGGCGACGGCACCGTGGAGCAGCCGCCGACCACCACCGGTCAGGACCCGACGGTCAAGGCGGCGCTCGCCGACGCGCAGAAGGCGATCGACGACGCCGAGAAGGCCAGGCAGGCCGGTGACTGGGCCGCCTTCGGCAAGGCGCAGGACGAGATCAAGGCGGCACTGAAGCGGGCGGTCGACGCGGAGGCGAAGCTGACGGCACCCAAGCCGGCCGGGCAGTGACGGGCGGCTCGTGATCAAGGAGTAACGGCTTCGTCCCGCGTCGTGATACTGTGGTTTCACCGACGCGGGGTGGAGCAGCTCGGTAGCTCGCTGGGCTCATAACCCAGAGGTCGCAGGTTCAAATCCTGTCCCCGCTACTGAAGACGAAGGCCCGGATCCGATGGATCCGGGCCTTCGTCATGTCCGGGATATGCCCCGGATATGTACGGGGATGGACACGCGGTAGCTGGGGCGGGTGAGTTGGGGCAGGACCGTGTTTGACTTAGCGGTCTGTGGGCATGTCGACAAAACGCTGTAGTGACCTCACTGGCTGCGACATACCAGGTGTACGCGGGTAGCAGGTGATGCGACGATGGGATTCATGGGGGACAGGCCAACTCTGCTGGAGACAGGGCGGATTGCGAGGGCGGAAGCCGAACCGGCCACGGGGGCCAAGGGGGCGGCTCGGGCCGCCGATGCGTTGACCGCGCAGACCGATGCGGAGTTCTTGGACAGGCACAGCGCGGAGGACGTGTTCGGGGAGGTCGACGCCGCGAGTGACGCAGAGTTGGAGGCCCGGCACCGGGTCGCCGCCGACAAGGGGGACCCGGGCGCCATGAGCGTGCTCGGGGCGCTGCTCCTGCGCCGCGGCGACCTGGACGGGGCCGAGCCCTACCTGCGCGGCGCCACCGGCGAGGGGGACCGGGCCGCCGCGAACAACCTCGGCGTACTGCTGCACCAGCGGGGCTACCCGGACGAGGCCGCCGGGTGGTGGCGGGTCGCGGCCGTCGCCGGATCCGCGCCCGCCGCGCACGCCCTGGGCCGTCACTTCCGCGAGCGCGGCGACGAGCCCGCCGCCGAGTACTGGATGCGGCAGGCGGCGGAATCCGGCCACGCGCTGGGCGCGTACGGACTGGCCGACCTGCTGGAGCACCGCGGGGACAAGGGGGTCGAGCGGTGGTTCCGCGCCGCCGCCGAACAGGGCCACCGCGAGGCCGCGTACCGGCTGGCCCGGCACCTGCGCAAGGGCGACCCTGCGGAGGCCGAGCAGTGGTACCGGCAGGCCGCCGCGCGCGGACACCGGCGTGCCGCGCTGCACCTGGGCGCGCTGCTGGAGGCCCGCGGGGAGCTCAAGGAGGCGGGCCGCTGGTACCTGACCTCCGCCAAGCAGGGCGAGGCCCGGGCCGCGTGCGCGCTCGGCTTCCTGCTGCGCGACGCCGGCGACGAGGACAGCGCGGCCGCGTGGTGGCACCGTGCCGCGCAGGACGGCGACGGCAACGCCGCCAACGCGCTGGGAGCGCTGCACGCCGCCCGCGGCGAGACCGAGACCGCGGAACGCTGGTACCGGACGGCCATGGACGCGGGCGACCAAAACGGGGCGTACAACCTTGCTTTGCTGTGCGTGGCGCAGGACCGGACCGCGCAGGCCGAGCAGTGGTACCGGCGCGCGGCCTACGCCGGGCACCGCGAGGCCGCCAACGCGCTCGCCATCCTGCTGCTCCAGGGCGGCGACGCGGCGGGCGCGGAGCCGTGGTTCTCGAAGGCGGCCGAAGCGGGCAGCGTCGACGCCGCCTTCAACCTCGGGATCCTCTTCGCCAGCCGGGACGAGGACCGCACGGCGCTGAAGTGGTACGAGCGGGCCGCGTCGGCCGGCCACACGGACGCGGCGCTCCAGGTCGGGATCGCCCTGGTGCGGGACGGCGAGGAGCGGGCCGCGGAACGGCACCTGCGGTGCGCGGCGGGCGGCGGCAGCGCGGAGGCGGCCTTCCGGCTGGCGGCGCTGCTGGAGTCGCTGGCCCCGCCGCCGGAGCCGGTGGCGCTGGGCGAGCCGGTGGGCGGGTCCGCGCGGACCGAGAGCGAGGAGTGGTACGAGCGGGCCGCGGAGCTGGGCCACCGCCGGGCGCAGGTGCGGGTGGGCATGCTGGCCTCCGCCCGCGGTGACGCGGACGTGGCGGCGCGGTGGTACCGGGAGGCGGCGGAGGCCGGCTCCCGCAACGGGGCGTTCAACCTCGGGCTGCTGCTGGCCCGTGAGGGGAGCGAGCCGGAGGCCGCGCTGTGGTGGACCCGGGCGGCGGTGGCGGGCCACGGCCGGGCCGCGCTGCGGCTGGGCCTCCTGGCGGCCCGGCACGGGGACCTCGCGGAGGGTCAGAAGTGGTGCGTCCGGGCGATGGAGCTGGGCCCGGCGGAGGTTTCGGAGCGGGCGGCGCGGCTCCGGGAGGCGTTGGCGGAGGAACTCTCGGCGTGACCCGTCGTCGGCGGGGCTGGTTCTGCCCGGCCTTCCGCCCGGCCGGGGCCGGTTCGCCATCGGCGCGGTTAACGGATTTGCATCTGCCGGGTGGCCTCACGTAAAGTCGTGTTTACCGACGCGGGGTGGAGCAGCTCGGTAGCTCGCTGGGCTCATAACCCAGAGGTCGCAGGTTCAAATCCTGTCCCCGCTACTGAAGGCTCAGGGCCCGGATCCAATGGATCCGGGCCCTGAGTCGTTTTCGTATGCCAAGGCGGGAAGCCGGGAAAGGCCCGGACCCCGTGGGTCCGGGCCTTTCACCGTGTGGTTCAGGCGCCCGCGCAGTTCGGGCAGATCCCGCGGTACGTCACCTCGACCGCCGACACGACGAAGCCGAAGCGCTCCGTGTCCGGCAGGTCGGCCAGCGGGTTGCCCGACGGGTGGACGTCGCGGATGGCGCCGCACTGGGCGCAGACCAGGTGCTGGTGCGGCCGGTGGGCGTTCGGGTCGTACCGCTTGGCGCGGCGGTCGGTGGCGACTTCCAGGACCTCGCCGAGGGTGACCAGCTCGCCCAGCGTGTTGTAGACGGTGGCCCGGGAGATCTCGGGCAATTTGGCCACGGCGCGCGCGTGCACCTCGTCGGCCGTCAGGTGCACGTGGTCACCGTCGAGCACCTCGGCCACGACACGCCGCTGCGCCGTCATGCGCCAGCCGCGTCCGCGGAGTCGTTCCAGCAGGTCACTCATGGACGTCAGCCTAACAGTGAGGTGACCCGGTGTAACTCCCGAAGCGCTGCGATCTTGGACCTCTGCTCGAATTGGACGATGTCCAATCTGGGGTCGGGGGCGGGTGGGGGCGCGAGGTGCCGGGCCGAGAGCCCCTCTCGGGGTTCCGGCCCGGCGTCGTTCGCGTCAGGCGGGAACCGTGCTCCGCCGGCCGGGTGTCCAGCACCTGATGACGTCCCGCACGGACACGATGCCCACCGGGCCGCCGTTTTCCAGCACGATCAGATGCCGGAATCCGCCGTGGGCCATCGCCTCGGCGGCTTCCTGCAAGGTGGCGTCGGGGGTGCAGAACACCACGTTGTTGGTGGTGTGCGCGCTCACGGTCTCCCGGTCGGGGTCGTGTCCCGCGCCGATCGAGTTGAGGATGTCGCGTTCGGTCAGGATGCCGATTCCGCTGTGGTCGGGGTCGAGGACTACGGCCGCGCCGATGCGCCGGCCGGACATCAGGCAGGCTGCCTGTCGGAGGGTGTGGGCGGGTCCGAGGGTGAGGATCACGGTGCTCATGGCGTCGCGGACGAGCATGAAGAGAGCCACCTCCTGGTGAGTCCCTCCGCCTGGGTGGGGTGCGCCGGAACCCTAGAGAAAGGATTCACAAGCGCACAAGCGGAGGATTCTCACATTCCCACGACAACGCAGGGTCATCAAGGGGGCACGCTCAGGCGCGCGGACGCAGCCGGTCCAGCATCTCCTGGTGCAGCAGCCCGTTCGACGCCACGGCGTTCCCGCCGTGCACCCCGTCCACGCCGTCCAGGCTGGTGAAGCGGCCACCGGCCTCCTCGACCACCGCCGCGATGGCGGCCATGTCCCACAGGTTCAGCTCCGGCTCGGCGCACAGGTCCAGCGAACCCTCCGCGACCATCATGTACGGCCAGAAGTCGCCGTAGGCGCGCGTGCGCCAGCACGCCCGGGTCAGGTCCAGGAAGCCTTCGAGCCGGCCCTGCTCCTCCCAGCCGCTCAGCGAGGAATACGCGAACGAGGCGTCGCCCAGCCCCGCCACCTTGGACACGCCGATCCGGGTCGTCTCGCCGAGCGCGCCGCCCGCGAAGGCGCCGCCCCCCTTCGAGGCCCACCAACGGCGTCCCAGCGCCGGTGCGGACACCACGCCGACGACCGGGCGGAACACCCCGTCGGCGCCCTCCTCCATCAGGGAGATCAGGGTCGCCCAGACGGGCACCCCGCGCACGTAGTTCTTCGTGCCGTCGATCGGGTCCACGACCCAGCGCCGCGGGCCGCTGCCCTTGAGGCCGTACTCCTCGCCCAGGATCGCGTCGGCGGGCCGCGCGGCCTCGATGCCGGCCCGGACGACCTCCTCGGCGGCCTTGTCCGCCTCGCTCACCGGGGTCATGTCCGGCTTCGTCTCGACCTTCAGGTCGAGGGCGCGGAACCGCTCCATCGTGGTGGCGTCCGCAGCGTCGGCGAGCTCGAGGGCAAGGCGCAGGTCATCGTCATACCGGGGCATGCCCGAACAGTATCGGGGCCGCCGCGCCCCTGCGAACGAGGTCCACAGTGCGGCCGGCGCGCGCCCTTGACAGGATCTGTCGCCCCGTCAACTCTGGCTGAAGAGCCAAACGGGGGAGGCGACGATGCCGGCGGCCCGGGAGTCCCTGCTGGAGGCGGCGGGAGCGGCCCTCGCCGCGCGCCCGTGGCCGGCCGTGAAGATGGTCGAGGTCGCCGCCGCGGCCGGGGTGTCCCGGCAGAGCCTCTACAACGAGTTCGGCGGCAAGGGGGGCCTGGGCCGGGCCCTGGTCCGGCTGGAGGCCGACCGGTACCTCGACGGCGTGGACCGGGCCCTCGCCGCCCCGGGCGCGACGGCGGACCGGCTCGCCGCGGTCGCGGAGTGGACCTTACGGGCGGCCCGTGCGCATCCCCTCGTACGGGCCCTGCTGACCGGGTTCTGGGACCCGGACCTGCCCGCGCCGGGCCGTGCGCCCGGGCCCGGTGAGCTGACCCGGGCGGTGCGCGACCGGGCCGCGGCGGCGCTCATGCCCCACGAGGACGTCCGGCGGTGCGAACTCGCCGTACGCCTCGCCCTCTCCTACGTGGTGGCCCCGGAGGAGGAGCCGGGGGCGGCCGAACTGCTCGCCCTGCTCAGTGCGCGGAGCCGGAGAGCTGCAACCCGATGACCCCGAGGATGACCAGGGTGATCGAGACCAGCTTGAGGGTGGAGACCAGGTCGCCGAGGAAGACCATCCCGTAGATGGCGGTACCGGCCGCGCCGATGCCCGTCCACACCGCGTACGCCGGGCCCACGTCCAGCTTCTTCAGCGCGAGGGTCAACAGGCCGAAGCTGCCGAGCGCGAAACAGGCGAAGGCGATCGTGGGCCACAGCCGGGTGAACCCGTGGGACAGCTTGAGGCACACCGCGAAACCGGTCTCCAGGAGTCCGGCGACCACGACCAGCAGCCACGCCATGGCGAATGCCTCCCCGCGTCACGTGACGTCGCGTCACTTGGTGCGATTATGCATTTACCGGTCGTGCCGTTGCGGAAACACGGCAAACCCCGCCGGGTCAGTCGCCTTCGCGCCGCTCCCGCGTCTCCAGCAGCCGTCGCAGCGAATACAGCCGCGCCGGATCCGCGTGACCGTCCTCCACCCACTTGTCGAGCGCGCAGTCCTGCTCGTCGTGACTGCACGCGCGCGGGCACTCCTCCGTACCCGGAACCAGGTCCGGGAAGGCCAGGATCACCCGGGACGGGTCCACGTGGTGCAGGCCGAAGGAACGCACACCGGGGGTGTCGATGACCCAGCCGTCCCCGGAGGGCAGCGGCAGCGCGAGCGCGGAGGTGGTGGTGTGCCGGCCCCGACCGGTCACCGCGTTGACGTGCCCGGTGGCGCGCTGGCGGCCCTCGGCGACCAGGGAGTTCACCAGGGTGGTCTTGCCGACGCCCGAATGCCCGACGAAAGCGGTGATCCGGCCGGCCAGCCGCTCGCGGACCCGTTCGGCGGCATCGCCCGTCGCGAGTTCCTCGCGGTTGGTGACGACGTAGTTCAGACCCAGCGTCGAATAGATCTCCAGGATCTTGTCCGCGGAGGTCAGATCGGACTTGGTGAGCACCAGCAGCGGCTCCAGCCCGGCGTCGTACGCCGCGACCAGGCAGCGGTCGATCATCCGGGGCCGCGGCTCCGGATCGGCCAGGGCCGTGACGATGGCCAGCTGGTCGGCGTTGGCGACGACCACCCGCTCGTACGGGTCGTCGTCGTCCGCCGTGCGCCGCAGGACGGACTTGCGCTCCTGGATCCGCACGATCCGCGCGAGGGTGTCCTTCTTGCCGGACAGATCGCCGACGAGTGACACCCGGTCGCCCACCACCGCCGCCTTGCGACCCAGCTCACGGGCCTTCATGGCGGTGACCGTGCGGTCCTCGACCAGGCAGGTCAGCCGGCCGCGGTCCACGGTGAGGACGAAACCCTCCGAGGCGTCCTCGTGCTTGGGCCGGATGTTCGTCCTGGCCCGGTTGCCCTTGGGGTTCGGGCGCTGGCGGATGTCGTCCTCGTCGGTGTGCTTGCCGTACCTGCGCATGACGGGGCCCCTACGCTCCCGCTCCCGTCGCGCCTCGCGGAGCTTGACCGAGCATGTCGGCCCACATCTTCGGGAAGTCCGGCAGGGTCTTCGCGGTCGTCGCCACGTTCTCGATCTCCACACCCGCGACGGCCAGGCCGATCACCGCGCCCGCGGTGGCCATCCGGTGGTCGTCGTACGTGTGGAAGACACCGCCGCGCAGCTTGCGCGGGCGGATGTGCAGACCGTCCTCGGTCTCGGTGACGTCGCCGCCGAGGCCGTTGATCTCCTTGGTCAGCGCGGCCAGCCGGTCCGTCTCGTGCAGCCGCAGGTGCGCGACCCCGCGCAGCACCGACTCCGAGTCCGCCAGCGCGGCGACCGCCGCGATGCCCGGGGTGAGCTCGCCGACCTCGCTCAGGTCCACGTCGATGCCGTGGATCTTGCCGCTGCCGGTGAAGACCAGGCCCTCGTCGGTCAGCTCGCAGGAGCCGCCCATCTCCGTGAAGATGCGGCGCAGTTCGTCGCCGGGCTGCGTGGTGCGGCGCGGCCAGTCCGGGATGGTGACCGTGCCGCCGGTGATCAGGGCCGCGGCCATGAACGGCTGGGCGTTGGAGAGGTCCGGCTCGACGACCATGTCGCGGCCGAGCAGCGCGCCGGGGGCGACCCGCCACACGTCCTTCTCGCCGCCCGCCTCGGGGGTGTCGACCTGGGCGCCCGCGGCGCGCAGCATCTCCACCGTCATCCGGATGTGCGGCATCGACGGCAGGTTGCCGCCCACGTGGCGGACCTCGACGCCCTGGTTGAAGCGCGGCGCGGAGAGCAGCAGCGCCGACACGAACTGCGAGGAGTTGGAGGCGTCGATCTCCACCGTGCCGCCCTCCAGGGCCCCGCCGCCCTGGACGGTCATCGGCAGCGCGCCCCGGCCGTCGTCGTCGATGCGGGCGCCGAGCGTGCGCAGGGCGGTGATGACCTGGCCGAGCGGACGCTCGTAGGAGCGCGGGTCGCCGTCGAAGCGGATGTCCCCGTCGGCGAGGGTCGCCACGGGCGGCAGGAAGCGCATGACCGTGCCCGCGTTGCCGACGTCCACGGTGGTCGGGCCGTGCAGGGCCGCCGGGATGATGCGCCAGGCCTCGCCGCCGGCACCGTCGCCCGCGGAGCTGGAGGAGACCGTCTCCTCGATGCCCACGCCCATGGCGCGCAGCGCGTCCGACATCAGCTGGGAGTCGCGCGAGCGCAGCGGGCGGCGCACCCAGCCAGGCTCGGCGGCCAGCGCGGCCAGGACCAGGGCACGGTTGGTGACGGATTTGGACCCCGGCACCGTGACGGTGGCGTGGACGGCCGTTTCCGCGAGCGGAGCGGGCCAGAGGGCGGGAAGCGCGGGGGTCTCGGTCATGGCCCCCACTTTAGTGGCTCGCGAAGCCCCCGGATCTTGATCACGGCACCGTGGCCGGACCGTCTCAGAGGCCGAGAAGCCAGCGCCCGCCGCCGGTGAGCGAACACAGCGCGACGACGTGGAAGAAGAGCAGCCACACCACCGGATGCAGATGCGTCAGCCGCCCCAGTTGGTCCGCGTCCGAATCGGGCGCGCCCCCGTGCCGGCGCTTGGCCCCCAGCTCGAACACCGGCCGGACCCCGCCCATCAGCAGGAACCACACCACCCCGTACGCGAACGCGGCCTGCACCTCGGCCGGGGCCAGCCACGACACCAGCACGAACGTGGCGCCGGTCAGCACCACCGTCAGCACCCCGTAGGCGTTGCGGATCTTCACCAGCATCACCGCCAGCAGGGCGGTCGCCACCCACAGCAGCAGCGTGATCCGGTGGGCGGACAGCAGCAGCGCCCCGCCGAGCCCGAGCAGCGACGGCGCCGTGTACCCGCTCGCCGCGGTCAGGACCATGCCGACGCCGGTCGGCTTGCCGTAGCTGAGGGTGACCCCGCTGGTGTCGGAGTGCAGCCGTATCCCGTCGAGGCGGCGCCCGGTCAGCTTGGCCAGCAGCCCGTGGCCGCCCTCGTGGGCGATGGTCACGGCGTTGCGCAGCACCCGCCACACCGGTCCGTAGCCCACGGCGACCAGGGCGACCACTCCGGTCGCGATGACCAGCCACTGGTCGGGCGCCGTCTGTATACCCGTGAGCCGGTCCCACAGACCGGCCATCGTGCTGCTGTCCATGAAGTGGCGGACTCCTCGTGGTCTTGTTCGAGCGACATGGCAGTGTGGCAGCCATGTGCGGAAGGTATGCAGCCGGGCGGGCGCCCGAGGAACTGGTGGAGGCGTTCGGCATCGAGCGGTGGGAGCCGGCCGAGACCCTGGCCCCCGACTGGAACGTGGCACCGACGAAAGAGGTCCACGTCGTCCTCGACCGTCCTCTGAAGGACGCACCCGAGCGCGGTCCGGTTCGCCAGCTGCGCGTCCTGAAGTGGGGCCTGGTCCCCTCCTGGGCCCAGAACCCCGACGGCGCCGCCCGGATGATCAACGCCCGCTCCGAGACCCTCGCGGAGAAGCCCTCCTTCCGCCGCCCCTTCGCCCAGCGCCGCTGCATCATCCCGGCCGACGGGTACTACGAGTGGGTCACCGCCCACGACGAACGGCAGTTGGAGGTGGAGGGGAAGAAGAAGCGGGCCCGCAAGCAGCCCTACTTCGTCCTCCCCGCCGACGGCTCCGTCTTCGCCATGGCCGGGATCTACGAGTTCTGGCGCGACCGGACGCTGCCCGATCAGCACCCCCTCGCCTGGTGGGCCACCTGCTCGGTGATCACCACCGAGGCCGAGACCACGCCGCTGGGGGTGGCGCCCGCCGAAGGGCCGCGCTCGCTCTCCGAGATCCACCCGCGGATGCCGCTCATGCTCACCCCGGACCGCTGGGACGCCTGGCTCGACCCGGCGAACACCGACACCGAGGGCTCGCTGCAGCAGCTCCTCGCGGCCCCGCCGGGCGGGCTGATGCGGGCCTACCCGGTCTCCACGGCGGCGAGCAACGTACGGAACAACGGGCCGGAGCTGCTGGCGGAGCTGGCCGCGCCGGAGGAGGGCACGCTCTTCTGACCAGGGCCGGCGTGCGGGCAGGATGGGAGCCATGAGCACCCGTACCGAGAACGTGGAGACCCCCGCGGGCGAGGCCCGTATCACCTGGCACGCCGCCCCCGAGGCGAAGCTCGTGCTCGCCGTGAGCCACGGCGCAGGCGGCGGCATCGAGGCCCGTGACCTCCAGGCGCTCGCCGCCGCCCTGCCCGCCCTCGGCGTCACCGTGGCCCTCGTGGAACAGCCCTGGCGGGTCGCCGGGAAGAAGGTCGCCGCCGCGCCCAAGGTCCTGGACGAGGGCTGGCGCGGGCTCTGGCCGGTCCTCGCGGCGCCCGGGCTGCCGGTGGTCGCGGGCGGCCGCAGCGCCGGGGCCCGGGTGGCCTGCCGCACCGCCGCCGAACTGGGCGCGGCCGGGGTGCTGGCGCTGGCCTTCCCGCTGCACCCGCCGGGCCGCCCCGAGAAGTCCCGCGCGGAGGAGCTCACCGGGGCCGGGCGGCCCACCCTCGTGGTCCAGGGCGGCCGGGACCCCTTCGGGCGGCCGGAGGAGTTCCCGGCCGGCGAGCACGCCCTGGTGGAGGTCCCCGGCGCGGACCACGGCTTCGCCGTCCTGAAGAAGGGCGACCTCACCCAGGAAGCGGCCCTCGGGATGATCACCGGGGCGGTCGCGGAATGGCTTCCGGCGCTGCCCGTGTGAAATCCGGCCGAAACCCGCTCCGCAGCCGGGAATGCGCCGCCCCGCCCTTCTGTTGTGCCGGATGTCGGTACGTACGGGAAATCGTCGGAGGAGAGGGAGCGCATGACCCAGGTCATCAGCCAGAGCCGGACGCATGCCGTTGACCTGGACTGGACGGTTCTGCCGGGGCCCAAGCGCAGTGAGCTTCGGGCGGCGGAGGGCCGGGAAGGTCGACTATTCTCCGATTCGAGCGGATCCGCTTTCGGAGCCGCCACGCTGTCGGAGGAGGTGGGTCCTGTCGCTGGGACCGACGAAGGCCACGCGGAGGAGACGACCCCGGAGCGCAACGCGCGCTTCGAACGGGACGCCCTCGGCTACCTCGACCAGATGTACTCGGCCGCGCTGCGCATGACGCGCAATCCGGCCGACGCCGAGGACCTGGTCCAGGAGACGTACGCGAAGGCATACGCGTCCTTCCACCAGTTCCGCGAGGGCACCAACCTGAAGGCGTGGCTCTACCGCATTCTGACCAACACGTTCATCAACTCCTACCGCAAGAAGCAGCGCGAGCCCCAGCGCAGCGCCGCGGAGGAGATCGAGGACTGGCAGCTGGCGCGCGCCGAGTCGCACATGTCGACGGGCTTGCGGTCCGCCGAATCGCAGGCACTCGACCACCTGCCCGATTCGGATGTGAAGGAAGCGCTCCAGGCCATTCCGGAGGAGTTCCGCATCGCGGTCTATCTTGCAGACGTAGAGGGCTTTGCGTACAAGGAGATCGCCGACATCATGGGTACACCCATCGGTACGGTCATGTCGCGACTGCACCGTGGCCGCCGTCAACTCCGCGGAATGCTGGAGGACTATGCCCGTGAGCGCGGGCTGGTACCCGCCGGCGCGGGAGAGTCGAACGACCGGAAAGGCTCGGGCTCATGAGCTGCGGAGAGCCGCACGAGACGGACTGCTCTGAGGTGCTTGACCACCTTTATGAGTTCCTCGACCACGAGATGCCCGACAGTGACTGCACGAAGTTCGAGACACACTTCGGCGAGTGCAATCCCTGTCTGGAGAAGTACGGCCTCGAGCAGGCCGTGAAGAAGCTGGTCAAGCGCTGCTGCGGGTCGGACGACGTGCCGACCGACCTGCGGTCGAAGGTGATGGGCCGGATCGAGTTGATCAGATCGGGGCAGGCCGTACCCGAACACGACGTCACGGCGGAGAATCCGGTCACGGGCTGACCGGGTCGCCGGCCGTTTGAACACCCGCCCCCGGAAGGGCACTTCGTTCACCCGAAGGTGTTAATCCGGGGGCGCCCGCTCGGCGCAATCCGAAAATGTGGCCCACTTCGCGAGGGGCCCCACTTATTCTCCCCCATCGGTACTGGTTTGATTTGGTACCGGGCGTGCACTGCACAGGGGAGGAGAGCGCCATGCGGGTACTTCCGCCGGCGGCGCGCGTTTACATCCTGTGCGCCGTCCTCGGGGCCGCCGCGTGCTTCGCGCCCGCCTTCACGGATTCCGCCACGCCCTGGCCCGCCGTGGCCACGCTCGCCGTCCTCTACCTCGGCTGCGAACTCGTCAGGGTCTGCCCGCTGCTCGGCAGCCGCGTCCCCGAGGGCATCGGCGCCTTCTTCCCGGTGCTGCTCGCCGCCGTCTTCCTGCTCCCGCCCGCCGCCGCCGCGCTCGTGGCGCTGCCCGGCGGACTCGCGGGCGCCGTGGTCCAACGACCCGCCTGGGTGCGGCGCGTCTGGCACGGGGCACAGCACTCGATGGCCGCCTGGACCGCCGGGCAGGCGTACGGACTGCTGCGCGGCCCCGCCGCCCTGGGCGGGCCGGCGCGGACGGACCCGGTGGCCGCGGGCTCCGGCCCGCCCGTGTGGGTGGCCGACTTCCCGTACGTGCTGCTCCCCGCGGCGGTCGCGGCCGCCGCCTTCTGCCTGGTGCTCACCGCCCTCGACGGGGCCGTCCTGGCCGCCGCGGAACGCCGCCCGGCCGCCACGGCCTGGCGCGGCCTGCTCACCCGGTCCCTCGCCCCGCACTGCGTCCACGGCCTCGCCGGACTGATGATGGCCGTCATGTGGCGCAGCCCCTACGGGCTCCCGGCCGCGCTGCTCGTGCTGCTGCCGATGTACATCTCCTGCTGGGTCTTCGCCCAGTACCACCGCGAGCGAGCCGCCCACCGGGCCACCATCCGCGCCCTCGTCCAGGCCGTCGACATCAAGGACCGCTACACCCGCGGCCACAGCGAGCGGGTCGGCCAGGCCTCGGCGATGATCGCCCGCGAGCTGGGCATGGCCGAGGACCGCCTCGAAGTCGTCCGCATCGCCGGCATCCTGCACGACGTCGGCAAGCTCGGCGTCCCCACCCGGCTGCTGCGCAAGGACGGGCCGCTCACGCCGGAGGAGCGCCGGATCATCGAACTGCACCCCGAGTACGGACACGAGATGGTGCGCGGCATCGGCTTCCTCGGCGAGGCCAGGGCGGCGATCCTGCACCACCACGAACGGGTCGACGGCTCCGGCTACCCGTACGGGCTGACCGGCGAGCAGATCCCGGTACTGGCCCGGGTGGTGGCGGTGGCCGACGCCTTCGACGCGATGACCTCCACCCGCTCCTACAGCCGGGCCCGGCCGGTGGCGACCGCCCTCGCCGAGCTGGAGCGGTGCGCGGGCGCCCAGTTCGACGCGGCGATGGTGCGCGCCCTCGCCGAGGCGATCGGCCGCGACGGATGGAACCCGGTGGTCACCTCCGACGACGACCTCCAGGTGATCCCCGGGGGCACTCCCGGCGGCACTCCGGGCGGTGCTCCCGCCGCGGGGGCGACCCCTGACCCCGGCTCGCCGACCGACCTCCCGGCGCAGGGCACGGCACCGCAGCCCGACCCGGACGGCGTGCGGGCCAGGGGGAGCCGGTGAGGGCGGGAGCCGTGTGGGCCGTGCGGGGCGCCGCCGGGCTGCTCACCGCCGTCGCGCTCGGACACACCCTGTGGAACGGGGTCCACGAGCCGGGCACCGCCCTCGCCTTCGGCATCCTGATCACCGTCGGCGAGCTCGCCCGCAGGGACCAGTGGGCCGACCGCCAAGGCGAGGACACGGGCCGCCGGCCCGCACCCCTCGCCTCCGCCGGGGCCCTCGCCTACGCCCTGCTCGGCCAGAACGCCGGGCAGCCCACCCACCACGGGGTGCTCCAGGCGGTCGCCGTCGTCGTCGCGGCCACGCTCGCCGGGATCGTCCCGCACGTCGCCCGAGGCCGGGGTCCCGCCCTCGACCACCTTTCCCGGCGGGTCCTCACCGTGGCCTTCGCCGCCGTCTGTTTCCAGCCTCTCTACAACTCGGGCCGACTGGGGGAGTGGGGCGGCCAGGGCCCGTACCTCGTCGTCTTCCTGCTCTGCCTGCTCGGCCTCACCGCCCTGTGCGACGCCGTGCTCGCCGCGGCGCTCGCGGGGGCCCGGACCGGCTGGCCGTACGGGCCCCTGCTGCGCGACGAGCTGAGGGCCCAGCTGGGCATCGGCGCGGCGATCTGCGCCACCGGCGTCGTGATGGCGCTGGGCGTGGCCGTCGCGGGACTGTGGGCCATCCCCGTCTTCAGCGTGCCGCTGCTGCTCACCCAGCTGTCCTTCCACCGGATCACCGCGATCCGCACCACCTACCGCCAGACCATCACCTCCCTGGCCCGTGCCACCGAGATCGCCGGCTACACCCGGCCCGGCCACTCCCGCCGGGTCGCGGCCCTGAGCTGCGCCGTCGGCCGGGAGCTGGGCCTGTCGGAGCGGGAGCTCACGGTGCTGGAGTACGCCGCGCTCATGCACGACATCGGACAGCTCTCCCTCGTCGACCCGGTCCCCGCCGGGGCCACGGCCGAGCTGCCCGCCGCCGAGGCCCGCCGGATCGCCGAGCTGGGCGGGGAGGTGGCCCGCCAGACCGGGGTGCCCGCCGAGGTCGCCGTGGTGGTGGAGCGGCAGGCCGACCCGTACCGGGAGCAGCCCGTGGCCGCACGGATCGTGCGCGCGGTGAACGCGTACGAGGACCTCACCGGCGCCGCGGGAGGGAGCCGTCACCCGGGCGGCTCACTGGCCGCGCTGGAGCAGTTGCGGCTGGGTACCGGGCGGGACTACCAACCGGAGGTCGTGGAGTGCCTGGCGAGGGTTCTGGCCAGGGGTGGACGTGACAGAGTTGTTCCTGTACCACCGGGGTAACCCATGGGTAATGAGCGGCCGTCCGAGTGGGCATGGTTGGATGCCAGTAGGAGCGACCGTGAGAGTGTCGGCGAGGCTGCACCAGAGTCCCCCAGCCACCGCTGGGAGGTGCCCCCAGGCAGGCGGGAATCGTGAGGATCTTCGGGAAGGTACGGCATAGGCCCTCCGCCTCGTGGCGGCAGGCCACCGACCGCGCGTTCACGCTGATCGGCGACGGTCGGTACGAGGACGCGGGTGCGCTCCTGACCAGGGCGGCGGACCTGGAACCCTGGCTGTCCGAGTCCTGGTTCAACCTGGCGCTGCTCCACAAGTTCCGGCACGACTGGGAGCAGGCCCGGGCCGCCGGACTGCGCGCCGTGGCCCTGCTGGACCGCGAGACCGGTGCCCCGGACTGGTGGAACGTCGGGATCGCCGCCACCGCGCTCCAGGACTGGCCGCTGGCCCGGCGGGCCTGGCAGGCGTACGGGCTGAAGGTGCCCGGCGACGCCCACGCCGGCGCGGGCAACGGCAAGCACGGCGGCGAGCCGGTCGGCATGGAACTCGGCAGCGCCGCGGTCCGCCTCTCGCCCGAGGGCGAGGCCGAGGTGGTCTGGGGCCGCAGGCTGGACCCGGCCCGGCTGGAGGTCCTCTCCATCCCGCTGCCCTCCTCGGGTCGGCGCTGGGGCGAGGTCGTGCTGCACGACGGGGTCCCGCACGGCGAGCGGATCACCGCGGCAGGCCCCTCCTACCCCGTCTTCGACGAGATCGAGCTGTGGGCGCCGTCGCCCGTGCCCACCTGGGTGGTGCTCCTGGAAGCGGCGAGCGAGACCGACCGGGACGCGCTGGAGCAGCTCGCCGCGGACGCCGGCTTCGCCGCCGAGGACTGGTCCTCGTCGGTGCGGCTGCTGTGCCGGACCTGCTCGGAGAGCGAGATGCCGAGCGACGAGGGCGACGGCGAGCACCTGGATCCGCACGACCACAGCGAGCCGGGGCACCCCGGCCCGCTGGGGCACCGTACGGCCGGTTCGGGTTCGCTGTGGGTGCCCGAGCGCGAATGCGGCATCGCCGCCCCGCCCGGTCTGGTGCGCGGTCTGCTCGACGGCTGGGTCGCGGACAGCCCGGACACCCGGGAGTGGCGGGATCTCGAAGAAGTCTGCTGAGCAGGGGCCGTAGGCTGTACGGGCACATCGGTGACTTACGGAAGGCGTACGGCGGACATGGCGCAGCAGGAGAACGAGGTTGTTGGCGAGCTCGTGAACGACGGGTACGTCGTGGACACCGAGGACTGTGCGGAGCGCGAGCTGGCCCACCGCGAGCGCGGTACGGCCCGCCCCATCACGGTGGTCGGCAACCCGGTCCTGCACCGCGAGACCAAGGACGTCACCGAGTTCGGCGACGAACTGGCGCAGCTGATCGACGACATGTTCGCCAGCCAGAAGGCCGCCGAGGGCGTGGGCCTGGCCGCGAACCAGATCGGCGTGGACGCCAAGGTCTTCGTCTACGACTGCCCCGACGACGACGGCGTGCGTCACACCGGTGTCGTGGTCAACCCCAAGCTGGTGGAGCTGCCGGCGGCCGGCCGGGTCCTGGACGACTCCAACGAGGGTTGCCTGTCGGTCCCGACCGCCTACGCCTCGCTGGCCCGCCCGGACTACGCCGAGGTCACCGGTCAGGACGCCCAGGGCAACCCGATCAAGGTGCGCGGCACCGGCTACTTCGCGCGCTGCCTCCAGCACGAGACCGACCACCTGTACGGGTACCTGTACATCGACCGGCTCTCGAAGCGGGACCGCAAGGACGCCCTGCGGCAGATGGCGGAGGGCACCCCGCGCTACGAGACCGTTCCGAACGACTGACGGCGACCGCTCGCCGCGCTCCGGCCCGCCTCGTCGGTCGGGGCCGCGGTGGTCGTGCGGGGGCCCGCCGCTATCCGGTCGGGTGCGTCCGGGTCAGGCGACGGCCCGGGGGCCGCGGAAGGCGCGCCTGAAGGAGTTCGGCGTGGTGCCCAGCGTCCGCAGGAAGTGGTGGCGCAGGGCGGCCGCGTTGCCGAAGCCGCAGCGGCCGGCGATCGCGTCGACCGTCTCGTCGGTGGTCTCCAGCAGTTCCTGGGCGAGCAGCACCCGCTGCCGCAGCACCCACTGGTAGGGCGTGGTGCCGGTCTCCTGGAGGAAGCGGCGGGCGAAGGTGCGCGGTGACATGTGGGCGCGCTCGGCCAGCTGCTCGACGGTGATCTCCTCCTCCAGGTGGCGGGCCATCCACGCGATGACCTCGCCCACCGTGTCGCAGGCCGTGCGCGGCAGCGGTCGCTGGATGAACTGGGCCTGACCGCCGTCCCGGTGCGGCGGCACGACCATCCGCCGCGCGATGGTGTTGGCCACCTCGGCGCCCTGCTCCTGCCGTACGACGTGCAGGCACGCGTCGATCCCGGAGGCGGTGCCGGCCGCGGTGATGATCTGGCCCTCGTCCACGTACAGCACGTCGGGGTCGACCAGGGCGCGCGGGAAGCGGCGCATCAGGGCGGGCGCGTGCATCCAGTGCGTGGTGCAGCGCCGCCCGTCGAGCAGCCCGGCCGCTCCCAGCATGAAGGCGCCGCTGCACACGCTCAGCAGTCGCGCACCCCGCTCCACGGCCCGGTCGAGGGCCGTCAGCAGAGCCTCGGGATACTCGCGCGTGGGTGCCTCCCGGTCGGCGGGCAGGCAGATCAGGTCCGCCTCCTCCAGCCGCTCGGGCCCGTGGGGGAGCGTGATGCCGAAGTGGCCGTCGCCGACGGCCAGCGGATTGTCCTCGACCGCGCAGACCGCGAAGTCGTACACCGGCAGGCCCATTTCGCTGCGGTCGATCCCGAAGACCTCGCAGAAGATGCCCAGTTCGAAGGGGGCGACCCGATTCACCACGGCCACGGCGACGTTGTTCAGAGGCATGGCTCCAGTGTGGCAGTAATTCGCTCTTTCATGACAGTCCTGCCACTGTCCGGTTTTCGCCGCTCTCGCGAGAGTGGAGCCATGACCACGATCTTGAACTACCTCGTCGTCCTCGCCGTCGCCGCACTCCTCACCGGCCCCGCCCTGTACGGAACGGCCCGGGAACGCAGGATCGACCGGCAGCTGCGCGAAGCAGCCGCCGGCCGATCGGAGGCGAAGGCGGGGAAGGCCCCGAGGGCTCAGAAGTCCTCGTCCAGGTCGACGGTCCCCTCGACCGCGACCTGGTAGGCCGACGGGCGGCGCTCGAAGAAGTTCGTCAGCTCCTGGACGCCCTGCAGCTCCATGAAGGAGAACGGGTTCTGCGAGCCGTACACCGGCGGGAAGCCGAGACGGACCAGGCGCTGGTCGGCGACGCACTCCAGGTACTCGCGCATCGACTCGGTGTTCATGCCCGGCAGGCCGTCGCCGCACAGGTCGCGGCCGAACTGGAGCTCCGCCTCGACGGCCTCCTTCAGCATGTCGGTGACCTGCTGCTGGAGTTCCTCGTCGAAGAGCTCCGGCTCCTCCTTGCGGACGGTGTCGATGACCGCGAAGGCGAAGTCCATGTGGCAGCTCTCGTCACGGAACACCCAGTTGGTGCCGGTGGCCAGGCCGTGCAGCAGACCGCGGGAGCGGAACCAGTACACGTACGCGAAGGCGCCGTAGAAGAACAGGCCCTCGATGCACGCCGCGAAGCAGATCAGGTTCAGCAGGAAGCGGCGGCGGTCGGCGGCGTTCTCCAGCCGCTCGATCTTCTCGACCGAGTCCATCCACTTGAAGCAGAACTGAGCCTTCTCGCGGATGGAGGGGATCTCCTCGACCGCGTCGAAGGCCGCCGCGCGGTCGTCCGGGTCCGGCAGGTAGGTGTCGAGCAGCGTCAGGTAGAACTGGACGTGCACGGCCTCCTCGAACAGCTGGCGCGACAGGTACAGGCGCGCCTCCGGGGAGTTGATGTGCTTGTAGAGCGTGAGCACCAGGTTGTTCGAGACGATCGAGTCGCCCGTCGCGAAGAACGCGACCAGACGGCCGATCATGTGCTGCTCGGCCGGGGTCAGCTTCGCGAGGTCGGCGACGTCCGAGTGGAGGTCGACCTCCTCGACGGTCCAGGTGTTCTTGATGGCGTCCCGGTAGCGCTCGTAGAAGTCGGGGTAGCGCATCGGGCGGAGCGTGAGCTCGAAGCCCGGGTCCAGGAGGTTCTTGTCGGACTGGGTGGTGCTCATTACTGGCAGGCCTCGCAGGACTCGGGGTTCTCAAGGGAGCAGGCCAGCGCATCGGCGTCGACGGCCTGCGGGAGCGCCACCGGAGCGGCGGTGGCGGCCTGCGCGGCGCGGGCGATCTTCGTCGCCGGGCGCGAGCGCAGGTAGTACGTGGTCTTCAGGCCCTGCTTCCAGGCGTACGCGTACATCGAGCTGAGCTTGCCGATGGTGGGCGTCTCCAGGAACAGGTTCAGCGACTGGGACTGGTCGAGGAACGGCGTACGGGCCGCCGCCATGTCGATCAGGCCGCGCTGCGGGATCTCCCACGCCGTGCGGTACAGCTCGCGGACCTCCGCCGGGATCCAGCCGAAGCCCTGGACCGAGCCGGAGGAGTCGCGCAGCGCCTCGCGGGTCTGGGCGTCCCACACGCCGAGCTGCTTCAGCTCCTCCACCAGGTAGCCGTTGACCTGGAGGAACTCGCCCGACAGGGTCTCGCGCTTGAAGAGGTTGGAGACCTGCGGCTCGATGCACTCGTACACGCCGGCGATCGAGGCGATCGTCGCCGTCGGGGCGATGGCGAGGAGCAGCGAGTTGCGCATGCCGGTCTCGGCGACGCGGGCGCGCAGCGCCTCCCAGCGCTCCGGCCAGTTCAGCTCGGTGTCGTAGTGGTCCGGGTGCAGGACGCCGCGCGCGGTGCGGGTCTGCTCCCAGGCCGGCAGCGGGCCGCTGCGCTCGGCGAGGTCGCAGGAGGCCTCGTACGCGGCGAGCATGATGCGCTCGGAGAGCTTGGTGGACAGGGCCTTCGCCTCGGCGGAGTCGAAGGGCAGCTTCAGCTTGAAGAAGACGTCCTGGAGGCCCATGGCGCCCAGGCCGACCGGACGCCAGCGGGCGTTGGAGCGGCCCGCCTGCTCGGTCGGGTAGAAGTTGATGTCCACCACGCGGTCGAGGAAGGTGACGGCGGTGCGGACGGTCTCGTCGATCCGCTCCCAGTCGATCTCACCCGTCTCGGCGAGGACGAAGGCGCCCAGGTTGACCGAGCCGAGGTTGCAGACGGCGGTCTCGCCGTCGTTGGTGACCTCGATGATCTCCGTGCAGAGGTTGGAGGAGTGCACGACCGTACCCGGCTCGGCGGTCTGGTTCGCCGTGCGGTTGGAGGCGTCCTTGAAGGTCATCCAGCCCTGACCGGTCTGCGCGAGGGTGCGCATCATCCGGCCGTACAGGTCGCGGGCGGGCATGGTCTTGCGGGCCAGGCCCGACTCCTCGGCCTTGCGGTAGGCGGCGTCGAACGCGTCGCCCCACAGGTCGACCAGCTCGGGGACGTCGGCCGGGGAGAACAGCGACCAGTCGGCGTCGGCGTTCACGCGGCGCATGAACTCGTCCGGCACCCAGTGGGCGAGGTTCAGGTTGTGGGTGCGGCGCTGGTCCTCACCGGTGTTGTCGCGGAGCTCCAGGAACTCCTCGATGTCCGCGTGCCAGGTCTCCAGGTAGACGGCGGCGGCGCCCTTGCGGCGGCCGCCCTGGTTCACGGCGGCGACGGAGGCGTCGAGCGTCTTCAGGAACGGCACGATGCCGTTGGAGTGGCCGTTGGTGCCGCGGATCAGGGAACCGCGGGCGCGGATGCGGGAGTACGAGAGGCCGATGCCGCCGGCGTGCTTGGAGAGCCGGGCGACCTGGTGGTAGCGGTCGTAGATCGAGTCGAGCTCGTCCAGCGGCGAGTCCAGCAGGTAGCAGGAGGACATCTGCGGGTGCCGGGTGCCGGAGTTGAAGAGCGTCGGGGAGGACGGAAGGTAGTCCAGGCGGCTCATCAGCCGGTAGAGGGAGGCCACTTCCTCCACGGCCTGGACCGACTCGTCCGCGGCGAGACCGCAGGCGACGCGGAGCATGAAGTACTGCGGGGTCTCGATCACCTGGCGGGTGATGGGGTGGCGCAGCAGGTAGCGGCTGTGCAGGGTGCGCAGGCCGAAGAAACCGAAGCGGTCGTCCGCGCCCTCGGCGAGGGAGAACTCGACCAGCGCGTCGAGCCGGGCCGCGTGGGCGCGCACGAACTCGGCGGTGCGGTCGGCGATGAGGCCCTCGCGGTGGCCGACCTCGACGGAGCCGGAGAAGGAGGTGGAGCCCTGGCCGGCGGCCTCCTCGCGGACGGCCAGCGTCAGCAGCCGGGCGGCGAGCTTCGAGTACGCGGGGTCCTCGGAGATCAGGCCGGCGGCGGCCTCGGTGGCCAGGCCGCGCAGCTCGGCCTCGTCGGCGGCGGAGCTGCGGCCGCGGAGTGCGGCGGCGGCCACCCGGCCGGGGTCGGTGTCGGGGAGGTCCGCCGTCAGTTCGGTGAGGGTACGCAGCAGCGCGGCCCCCGGGCCCTCGGTGTTGTCGCCAGAAACGGACTCGGCGCGCGGTGCGGAAGGCGCGATGGTCACGGCGGGAGCTCTCCCTCGCTCGGCCCGGTCGACGGCGGGCGGACGCGGGGGAGCACGTGCGGGCGTGGCAGTACGCGTAACACCGCACGGCGTCCACCGGCCCAACCGCGAGGCCCGGACGAATCGGCACCCGGTTCGGTCGACCCGGATGCACCGTCGGCAGGTCCTCGGACTTTTCATACCGTTGCGGGACAGTTCCGGATTCGCACCGGATTCCCCTGCGGCGACAGCGAGGATGAGCATACATGTGGGGGCCGCGTCCTGCGCGACCCACCACATGTTGTGTCGGCGCGGCTACAGCTCCAGACGGTAGGTGAGCAGCGTCAGCCCCGGAACGGGCGCCCAGTCCCGCTCCGGGGTGCGGACGAACCCGAGGCGTTCGTAGATCCGTTGGGCGCCCTTCATCCCGCGCTGGGTCGAGAGCACCAGGTGCGTGACGCCGTCCAGCTCCCGGGCCCGGGCCGTGCAGGCGCGGACCAGGGCCTCGCCGGCGCCGCGGCCGCGCGCCTCGCGGGCGACGGCCAGCATCCGGAACTCGGCCTCGCCGGGCCCGGCGATGTCGGCGAGCGGGCTCCCGGGCGGGGCGAAGGTCACCCCGCCGAGCACGGCGCCCTCGTCGACGGCGACGAGCACCTCGCCGTGGGAGGCGCGCCCTGAGACATCGCGCAGCACGCCCGCGTAGAAGGCCTCGCCGGAGCCGAGGAGCCCGTCGCCCAGGTAGGCCTGCGCGGTGATCTCGCCGAGTTCTTCGTATTCGGCGGGTCGGGCCGCCCTGATGACGATGTCCATGTGGACGAGTGTGCCGGGTACTACGCTCGTGGGCATGAGCGCCCCGGGAAAGCGTCCCCACATGCTCCCCGAAGAGTTCGAGGCGGTGGCACGCATCGCCGCCCGCGAGGCGGAGGGGCTACGACTTGAGTTCATCGACGGGCGACTGAGCGTCAAGGCTCGGCATGACGGGAGTCGCGGGCGCGTGGTCCAGTGGCTGACGCGCGGCTTCCTCGAGTCGAGACCGGAGCTCTTTCTGCATGCCTGGAAGGGACTGCGGGTGCAGGCAGACCTCGCGTGCCGTGCAACGGCCGATGGAGTGTTGGCGCCGAGCGGCGCGTTCGCGGGAGAGGGCGAATGGGGTGAGCCCGAGCCGGTGCTCATGGTCGCCGAGGTGACCTCGTACGACTGCGAGACCGACCGGCGCAGCCGGGTCGACAAGCCCCGCGTCTACGCGGAAACCGGCATCCCGATCTACCTCTTGGTCGACCGGAACACGTGCGAGGTCTCGGTCTACAGCGAGCCCAACGGCCGCCGCTACGAGTGTGCCCGGACCGTGCCTTTCGGCAAGGACGTCCCGCTCCCCGACCCCGTCGGGATCACCCTCCGGACCGAGCCCCTCAAGGACTGGGTGCGCTGACGAACGGCGAAGGGCCCCGCCATGCTCGGCGGGGCCCTTCGGGCTGCGCTCAGCAGCAGCGGAAGCCCTCGCGGGGGTCCGCCTCGCGGGCGTCCGTGCGGGCGCGTTCGAACTCGCGCCGGGTCGGGACGGCCGCTTGCGGGTCGTGGGAGCGGGCGTGGGCGACGTACCGGTCGTAGGCCGCCTCGCCCGAGAACTCCCGTACGAAGTACCGGACGCGGGCCAGCGCGTCGCGCAGGCTCATGACGCCGCCGGTTCCTTGGCCCGTCCGCCGCCCGAGTCCAGGCCCGCCGCGGCGAGCTCGGCCCGCTCGGCCGCGGTCGGGATCAGACCGGCCGGAGCGATGATCTTCGACTCGGTCCACGGGACCTCGGCCAGCCGCACCGACTCCGGGTCGGAGACGGCCTTCAGGCAGGTCCGGGCGGCGTCGGCCAGCACGATGATGATCAGGACCGCGAAGAGCGCCGAAAGGACGCCGTCCACCGTGGCGTTGGTGACCACGGTGTGCATGTCGTCCATGGTCTTGGCGGGCGGCAGCACCTTGCCCGCGTCGATCCCGCCCTGGTACTTGTCGCGCTGCGCGAAGAAGCCGACCTTCACGTCGTCCGAGAAGACCTTCTGGTAGCTCGCGGTCAGCGTCACGGCCACGTCCCACGCCAGCGGGACGCCCGTCACCCAGGCCCACTTGAGCCGGCCGGACTTGACCAGCAGCGTGGTGCAGACGGCCAGGGCGACGGCGGCGAGCAGCTGGTTCGCGATGCCGAACAGCGGGAAGAGCTGGTTGATGCCGCCCAGCGGGTCCTTGATGCCGACCCACAGGAAGTAGCCCCAGCCGCCGACGACGACGGCGCTCGCGATCCACACGCCGGGCTTCCAGCTGATGTCCTTGAAGGACTTGTGCACGTTGCCGAGGGTGTCCTGGAGCATGAACCGCCCCACGCGGGTGCCCGCGTCGACGGTCGTCAGGATGAACAGCGCCTCGAACATGATGGCGAAGTGGTACCAGAAGGCCTTCATCCCCGCGCCGCCGATCACGGACGAGAAGATCTCCGACATTCCGAGTGCGAAGGTCGGCGCGCCACCGGTGCGGGAGAGCAGGCTCGCCTCCTCGACGTCCTTCGCCGCCTGCGCGAGGGCCTCCGGGCTGATGGCGAAGCCGAGGTGGGTCACCGCCTCCGAGGCGCTCTGGACCGTGGTGCCGATGACGCCGCCGGGGGAGTTCACCGCGAAGAAGAGACCGGGATCGATGATGGTGGCCGCGATCATCGCCATGATGGCGACGAACGACTCGGTGAGCATCGCGCCGTAGCCGATGACCCGGACCTGGGTCTCCTTCTGGATCATCTTCGGGGTGGTGCCCGAGGCGACCAGCGAGTGGAAGCCGGACAGGGCCCCGCACGCGATGGTGATGAAGACGAAGGGGAACATCGAACCGGCGAAGACCGGGCCGTCGCCGCGGGACGCGAAGTCGGTGACCGCGGGCATCTTCAGGGTCGGCATGGCGATGACCACGCCCACCGCCATCAGCGCGATGGTGCCGACCTTCATGAAGGTGGAGAGGTAGTCGCGGGGCGCGAGCAGCATCCACACCGGCAGCACCGACGCGATGAAGCCGTAGCCGATCATCCAGATGACCAGCGTCTCCTTCTCCAGGGTGAAGGTGGACGCGAGCGAGGACTCGGCGACCCATCCGCCCGCCACGATGGCGAGGAGCAGCAGGGCGACACCGATGACGGAGACCTCGGTGACCCGGCCCGGGCGCAGTACGCGCAGGTAGAAGCCCATGAAGAGGGCGATCGGGATGGTCATGCCGATGGAGAAGACGCCCCACGGGGAGTGCGCCAGGGCGTTGACGATGACCAGGCCGAGCACCGCCAGCAGGATGATCATGATGGTGAACACGGCGACCAGGGCGGCGGCCCCGCCGATCGGGCCGATCTCGTCACGGGCCATCTGGCCGAGCGAGCGGCCGTCGCGGCGGGTGGAGAAGAACAGCGTGACCATGTCCTGGACGGCCCCGGCGAAGATGACGCCCGCGACGATCCAGATCGTGCCCGGCAGGTAGCCCATCTGCGCGGCGAGCACCGGGCCGACGAGCGGGCCGGCGCCGGCGACGGCGGCGAAGTGGTGGCCGAACAGGACGCGCCGGTCGGTGGGGTGGAAGTCGACACCGTTGTCAAGGCGTTCGGCGGGGGTGGCCCGGGTGGGGTCCACCTTCAGTACCCGGTTCGCGATGAAACGCGCGTAGAAGCGGTAGCCGATCGCGTACGAGCCGACCGCGGCCGCGAGCAGCCAGGCGGCGGAGATCTCCTCGCCGCGGGAGAGGGCGAGCACGCCCCAGCCGATGGCGCCGACGAGCGCGACGAGCACCCATGCGGCGACGGACTTCGGGGAGGGCGAGCCGGGCGTGGTGCCCGGACTCGCCACGCCCCGTCGTGTGCCTGTTGCTTCCGGTTCAGCCATGACCCTCGTCCCCTCGTCGATCATCTGCCTAAGCGCAGGGAATCTACGGGGAATTGGCCGGTCAGCGTAAGACCCCGTCCGCATAACGGTATGGAGAGGGCGCCCGTCGGACGGTTCTCGCCGGCGGCGGGACGCGTCGGACGGCGGGGTGCGTCAGGCGGCGGGGTGCGTCAGACGGCGGGGCGCTTCAGCCTGGCGACGAACTTGTAGCGGTCGCCGCGGTACACGGACCGCACCCACTCCACCGGTTCGCCGTCGGCGTCCAGGGAGTGCCGGGAGAGCATCAGCATCGGCAGGCCGACGTCGGTGCCGAGCAGGCCGGCCTCGCGCGGGGTGGCCAGGGAGGTCTCGATGGTCTCCTCGGCCTCGGCCAGGTGCACGTCGTACACCTCGGCCAGCGCCGTGTAGAGCGAGGTGTACTTGGCGAGCGACCGGCGCAGCGCGGGGAAGCGCTTGGCCGAGAGGTGGGTGGTCTCGATGGCCATCGGCTCTCCGCTGGCCAGGCGCAGCCGCTCGATGCGCAGCACCCGTCCACCGGTGTTGATCTTCAGCAGTCCGGCGAGGGTGTCGTCGGCCGTCACGTAGCCGATGTCCAGGAGCTGGGAGGTCGGTTCCAGGCCCTGGGCGCGCATGTCCTCCGTGTACGAGGTGAGTTGCAGCGCCTGGGAAACCTTGGGCTTGGCGACGAAGGTGCCCTTGCCCTGGATCCGCTCCAGTCGTCCCTCCACGACCAGTTCCTGGAGGGCCTGGCGCACGGTCGTCCGCGAGGTGTCGAATTCGGCCGCGAGCGTGCGCTCCGGCGGGACCGGGGTGCCGGGCGGCAGGGTCTCGGTCATGTCGAGCAAGTGCCGCTTGAGTCGGTAGTACTTGGGTACACGTGCCGTGCGAGTCGCCGCCCCGCCTTCCGGCTCCGTGATCGCCCCTTCGGTGGCCATCGCCGCCCGCCTTCCCGACTCCAGTTTCGCTGCCGTCACCGGCTCCTCCGATATGTGCGGTCACATCGTGACACGTGCGGGGGGACAGCCCTGATCTCTGTCCAGGTGTCGGTCCGATAACGGACCGGACACCCGCTCATTAGACCCTTGACACCCCTAAAGGTCTAGGCCAAGCTCCAGCTACTGGTCTACACCAATATGGATCGGATCCCGGCCCCACGGGCAGTACTTGGTACGTCACCGCGGCGGGCGAGGGAAGTTGCAGGCAGCATCCCCGAGGAGGGTGGCGTGAAGCGCAAGCTCATTGCGGCGGTCGGTGTCGCGGGCATGATGGTCGGAGTCGCGGCGTGCGGCAACGGCGGCGACGACAAGGGGAAGGCCGACGCGGGTGGCGCCAAGGAGATCACCGTCTGGCTGATGGACGGTTCCGCGCCCAAGGCCTGGCTCGACGAGGTCAACAAGGAGTTCTCGGCCAAGCACCCCGGTGTCACGGTCAAGGTCGAGGAGCAGAAGTGGACCGGCATCCAGGAGAAGGTCACCACGGCCCTCTCCGAGAACACCCCGCCGGACGTCATCGAGCTCGGCAACACCCAGACCGCCGGCTACGCGGTCACCGGTGGCCTCGCCGACCTGACGAAGGACAAGGCCAAGCTCGGCGGTGACGCCTGGTCGAAGGGCATGACGTCCTCGTCCGAGATCGACGGCAAGCTCTACTCCGCTCCCTGGTACGCGGCCAACCGCGTCGTCGTCTACGACAAGAAGGCCTTCGAGAAGGCCGGCGTGACCGCACCGAAGACCCGTGACGAGTGGGTGGCCGGCCTGGAGAAGCTGAAGGCGGCCGACCCGGCCACGCAGCCGATCTACCTGCCCGGCCAGAGCTGGTACGTCCTCGCCGGCTTCGTCTGGGACGAGGGCGGCGACCTGGCCGTCAAGGACGGCGGCAAGTGGAAGGGCGCCCTGGGCACCCCGCAGGCCGCCTCCGCGATGGAGTTCTACAAGAAGCTCGCCTCCTTCTCCACCGCGCCCAAGGACAAGGACGAGGCCACCCCGCAGCAGTCCACCGACATCGTCCCCAAGGGCGGCGTCGCCTCCTGGATCGGTCTCGGCTGGGAGGCCGCCGGAGCGGAGAAGGCCCTGAAGGACGCGGGCAAGGAGGCCGACTTCGGCTACTTCCCGATCCCGGGCAAGACCGCCGACAAGCCCGGCACCGTCTTCCTCGGCGGCTCCAACCTCGCCGTGGCCGAGCGCTCCAAGAACAAGGAGCTCGCCAAGGAGTGGCTGGCCCTCGCCGCCGGCAAGGACCAGATGACCAAGTACGCGGCCGAGACCAAGGGCGCGCTGCTCCCGAACCAGGCCGGTGCGAACTTCGCCCCCGCCGCGGGCTCCTTCGCCGAGTCGATGGCCAAGGCCGGCGCCAACGGCAAGATCACCCCGGTCACCGCGGGCTGGGCGAACGTCGAGACCGAGCCGAACCCGGTCAAGGAGTTCATGACCAAGGTCCTGAACGGTGAGGACGCCGCCAAGGCGGGCGCGGCCGCGGACGCGGAGATCACCAAGCGCATCAACAAGTAACACCCCGCAGTACCGCAGCAAGCACTACCCAGCAGTGTGAACGCACCGGGGGGCACGGCAGGCGCCCAGACGCCTGCCGTGCCCCCGGTCGCGCATTTGACTCCACAGTCAACCGCGAGGAAGCCAGCCATGACCGTGCACTCCCAGGGAGCGGCGACCAGCGCTCCAGAGGACGCACCACTCGAGTCCGCCGGACGTCCCGAGGCGAACGCCACCCGGACCGGCCCCAGTCGTCCGTCTCCTCGCGGGGGCAGAAAGCCGCTCCCCTCGGGGTGGCTGCCCTACCTGCTGATCGGGCCCGCGGTGCTCAGCCTCGCGACCCTCCTGCTGTACCCGCTGATCAAGAACGTGATCCTGTCCTTCCAGGACATCAACAAGATCGAGTTCATCCAGCGGAAGTACCCCTTCGCCGGCTTCGCCAACTACACCGAGCTGCTCGGCGACTCGAACTTCTGGACCGTCGTGGTCCGCAGCTTCGCCTTCACCCTGGCCAACGTCGCACTGATCATGGTGCTCGGCAGCCTCATCGGCATCCTGCTGAACAAGCTCGGCAAGTGGATGCGCCTGGTCCTGTCGATGGCGCTGGTGATGGCCTGGGCCATGCCGATCGTCGCCTCCGTACAGGTCTTCAAGTGGCTGTTCGACGAGCAGTTCGGCGTCATGAACTGGGTCATGCGCACCGCCGGGTTCTCCGGTTACGAGCAGCACAACTGGATGGCCACCGGCCTGTCCACCCTGGTCATCGTCACCGTCCTGGTCGTCTGGGGCTCCATCCCCTTCGTCGCGCTCAACATGTACGCCGGACTGACCACGGTCGGCGCCGAGCTGTACGAGGCCGCGCGGATGGACGGCGCCAACGGCTGGCAGACCTTCTGGAAGATCGTCTTCCCGAACCTCAAGCCCTTCTTCCTCATCACCACGTTCCTCGAGGTGATCTGGGTCTTCAAGGCCTTCACCCAGGTCTACGCGATGAACAAGGGCGGTCCCGACCGCGCCTCCGAGATCCTGCCCGTCTTCGCCTACGTCGAGGGCCAGAGCCAGGCCCACTACGGCCTCGCCGCCGCGATCTCCGTCCTGACGATCCTCATCCTCGTGATCGTCATGTCCTTCTACTTCCGCCTGATCCTGAAGCAGGAGGAGGAGCAGTGAGCACGACCACCGCCCCGAAGGCCACCGCCCCGCAGCCCGCCGGCCCCCGGCCCGCGCCCGCGCAGAAGCTCCGCACGCGCCGCCCGCTGCGCCCCGGAGCCGTCGCCAAGAACGTCGGCGCGCTCCTGCTGGCCCTGGTCTTCGTCTTCCCCGTCTACTGGATGTTCTCCTCGGCGCTCAAGCCGTCCGACCAGATGCTGACGAAGGACCCCGTCTTCGTCTTCACGCCGACGCTGGACAACTTCGCCAAGGCCACCGGGGTCGAGAACTTCTGGACGTACGTCACCAACAGCGTCCTGGTCACCGTCGGCGCCGTCCTGCTGGCCCTGCTCGTCGCCCTCGCCGCGAGCTTCGCCATCGCCCGGATGCGGTTCAAGGGCCGCAAGGGACTCGTCCTCACGGTGATGATGGCCCAGATGGCCCCCTGGGAGGTCATGGTCATCGCGATGTACATGATCGCCCGCGACGGCGAGATGCTGAACAGCCTGCCGCTGCTCACCGCGATCTACTTCGTGATGATCCTCCCCTTCACCATCTGGACCCTGCGGGGCTTCATCGCCGCCGTCCCGGTGACCCTGGAGGAGGCCGCCCAGATCGACGGATGCACCCGCGGCCAGGCCTTCCGCAAGGTGATCTTCCCCCTGCTGGCCCCCGGCCTGATGTCCACCTCGCTCTTCGGCTTCATCACCGCCTGGAACGAGTTCGCGATGGTCCTGATCCTCAACAAGGACAAGACCGCCCAGACCCTGCCGCTGTGGCTGACCGAGTTCATGACGGCCTTCGGCAACGACTGGGGCGCCACCATGGCAGCGTCCTCGCTCTTCGCGGTCCCCGTCCTGCTGATCTTCATCTTCCTCCAGCGCAAGGCCGTCGGCGGCATGACCTCCGGCGCCGTGAAGGGATAACGGCACCATGACTGTCCTTGCGCACCACACGACTGCGTCCAATGGAGACGAGGAGCTGACCCGGGACGCCCTCGCCGTCCTCCAGCCCGGCTTCGAGGGCACCACCGCGCCGGCCTGGCTGCTGCGACAGGTCGGCGAAGGCCTCACCGCCGTGGGCCTCTTCGGCCGCAACATCGCCTCGGCCGAACAGCTCGCCGCGCTCACGGCGCAGCTGCGCGCCGAGCGCGACGACGTCCTCGTCGCCATCGACGAGGAGGGCGGCGACGTCACCCGCCTCGAAGTACGGGCCGGTTCCTCCTTCCCCGGCAACCTGGCCCTCGGCGCCGTCGACGACACCGCGCTGACCCGAGAGGTCGCCCGCGAGCTGGGCCGCCGCCTCGCCGAGTGCGGGGTCAACCTCAACTGGGCCCCGTCCGCGGACGTCAACTCCAACCCGGACAACCCGGTCATCGGCGTACGGTCCTTCGGCGCCGACACCCACCTCGCCGCCCGGCACACCGCCGCCTACGTCGAGGGCCTCCAGGCCGCCGGCGTCGCCGCCTGCACCAAGCACTTCCCGGGCCACGGCGACACCAGCGTCGACTCGCACCACGCGCTGCCGCGCATCGACGTCGACCTCGACACGCTGGCCGCACGCGAACTGGTCCCGTTCAAGGCCGCGATGGAGGCCGGCACCAAGGCCGTGATGAGCGCGCACATCCTGGTGCCCGCCCTCGACCCCACCCGCCCGGCCACCCTCAGCCCGCAGATCCTCACCGGCCTGCTGCGCGGGGAGCTCGGATACGAGGGCCTCATCGTCACCGACGGCATGGAGATGAACGCCATCGCCGGGACCTACGGGATCGAACGTGGCTCCGTGCTCGCCATCGCGGCCGGCGCCGACGCCATCTGCGTCGGCGGCGGACTCGCCGACGAGGCGACCGTCCTGCGGCTGCGGGACGCACTGGTCACGGCCGTCCGCGAGGGCACGCTCGCCGAGGAGCGGCTCGCCGACGCCGCGGCCCGGGTGCGCGCGCTCGCCGAGTGGACCCGCCGGGCCAGGCCGGACGCGCGGCAGGAGGGGAGCCGCGCGTCCGGCATCGGCCTGGAGGCCGCCCGGCGCGCCCTGGTCGTCACGGGCGGGGCCAAGCCGCTCACCGCGCCGTACGTCGCCACGCTCGCCCCCGTCGCGAACATCGCGGTGGGCGACGAGACCCCGTGGGGCGTGGCGGCCGAGCTGGCCTCGTTGCTCCCGGGCACGGAGGCGGGCGTCTACCCGCAGGGCGCCGCGGCCGCGGACGTCCTGGCGGCGGCGGGGGACCGCCCGGTCGTCGCCGTGGTCCGCGACGCGCACCGGCACCCGTGGATGACGCGGGTTCTGGACGCGCTGGTCGCCGCCCGGCCGGACACGGTGGTGGTCGAGATGGGCCTGCCGCGCGCGGAGCCCCGCGGGGCGCTGCACATCGCCACGCACGGCGCCTCGCGCGTCTGCGGGCGCGCGGCGGCGGAGGTCATCGCGGGGGCCTAGGGTCCGTCGTCGGTTCGCCACATACGGCAGAGGCCGGGCCTCCCCTCGGGGGAGCCCGGCCTCTGCCGTGTGCGGACGTGACGGACGGCCGGGCCCCACCGCCTGTGGGGGTCCGGCCGTCCGCGTTCACGAGGCCTGCGTGGGGCTAGAGCCCCTGCCAGGCCGGCTTGTTGGCGTAGGTGTGGCGGAAGTAGTCGGCCAGCTTCAGCTTCGACGCGGCGGCCTCGTCCACGACGACGGTGGCGTGCCGGTGCAGCTGCAGGGCGGAGGCCGGGACCAGCGCGGACAGCGGACCCTCGACGGTCTGCGCGACCGCCTCGGCCTTGCCCTCGCCAGTGGCGAGCAGGACCAGGTGACGGGCGTCGAGGATGGTGCCGATGCCCTGGGTGATGACGTGGTGGGGCACCTGGTCCATGTCGCCGTCGAAGAAGCGCGCGTTGTCCACGCGGGTCTGCTCGGTCAGCGTCTTGATCCGGGTGCGGGAGGCGAGGGAGGAGCAGGGCTCGTTGAAGCCGATGTGCCCGTCGGTGCCGATGCCCAGCAGCTGGAGGTCGACGCCGCCGGCCGCGGCGAGCGCCCGGTCGTACGCCTCGCAGGCGGCGACGATGTCCTCGGCGGAGCCGTCGGGGCCCATGAAGGAGGCCTCGGACAGGCCGAGGGGCTCCACGACCTCGCGCAGCACGACGGCCCGGTAGGACTCGGGGTGCCCGGCCGGCAGTCCGACGTACTCGTCGAGCTGGCAGATGCGGGCCTTGGAGACGTCGACCTCACCGGCCCCGACCTTGGCGGCGAGGGCCTCGTAGATGGGCAGCGGGGTGGAGCCGGTCGCCACGCCGAGCAGGGCGTCGGGCTTGCGGCGCACCAGGGCGGCCATGGCCTCCGCGATGAGCTCGCCGCCTGCCTTGGCGTTCGGGACGATGACAACTTCCACGCGGGGCCTGCCCATCTGGAGTGCGGTGGTGGTATAGACCAATCTACCAGAGTCGGGCCCTTCTTCGCCGGGCTCCGCCCAAGTCCCATGGTGATCCGGATGGCTCCGTCCGGCCTGCCGGGCCGGGGCCCGGACGCGGGCGAGGCCGGATGCCGCTGCGCGGCACCCTGGGCTCCGCCCAGACCCGCGCCTCAAACGCCGGCGGGGCTGGATTTGGCCGACGTAGGCCTTCGGCTGTCGGACCGTTCCAGCCTGCCGGGTGAAAATCCGGCCCCTCCGGCGTTTGAGGAGCGGGGTCCGGGGCGGAGCCCAGGGTCTTTGGGCCGCACCGGTGGCGGCGGCCGCACCGGTGGCGGCGAAGGCCGAGCCCCGCCGGCGCTTGAGGCGGAGGGGGCCGGGGCTAGACCAGGGCCAGCTGGAGGCCGCCCGTGGCGTTCAGGTGTTGGCCCGTGATCCAGCGGGAGTCCGGGGAGGACAGGAAGGCCACCACGTCCGCGACCTCCTCCGCCTCGCCGATGCGGTGGAAGACCGAGCGGGACGCCAGGTGCGCCCGGGTCCCCGCGTCCGCGAGGAGGCCCGCGTTCAGGTCGGTCTCCGTGATGCCGGGGCCGACCGAGTTCACGGTGATCCCGCGCGGCGCGAGCTCCGCCGCGAGCGAGCGCGTCAACGCGTTCGTCGCCGCCTTCGCCGTGATCGTCGCCAGGATCGCCGGCAGGGCCAGGTCCGGGGTGCCGGTCACGTTCACGATCCGGCCGCCGTCCCGCAGCCGCGCCAGCCCGTACTTGATCACGAACAGCGGCGCCTTCGCGTTCAGGGCCAGCGTGCGGTCGTACGTCTCCTCGTCGATCTCCTCGATGCCCGCGAAGGCCGCCGCCCCCGCGTTGTTGACCAGGATGTCCACGCCCTCCGTGTGCGCGGGATGGGCCTCGTACGCCGCCCACAGCGCCCGCGCGTCCCCCGGCACGCCGAGCTCCGCACGGATCGCGAAGGCCGAACCGCCGGCCGCCTCGATCGCGGCCACCGTCTCCGCCGCGGCCGCCCCGTCGCGCCCGTAGTGCACCGCGACCAGCGCGCCGTCCCGCGCCAGCCGCTCCGACACGGCCCGTCCGATACCCCTGCTGCCACCCGTGACCAGCGCCGTCTTCCCCTTGAGCACGCCCATGACGCGCCCCCCTTCGCAATTCGCTAGTGGTCGCTACAGAAAGGACCGTATCAGATTCCCTAACGACCGCTATAGAATCTGTGCATGGTGACAGGACAGCGCGGCAGGCCCCGCTCCTTCGACCGTGACGCCGCCCTCGACAAGGCGATGCTCGCCTTCTGGGAACGCGGCTACGAGGCGACCTCGATCTCCGACCTGACCGCCTCGCTCGGCATCGGCGCGCCCAGCCTCTACGCCGCGTTCGGGGACAAGCGCAAGCTCTTCGACGAGGTCGTGGTGGTCTACGGCCGGCGGTACGCCGACTTCGCGAGCGTCGCCCTGGCCGAGGAGCCCACCGCCCGCGCCGCGGTCGGCCGGATCCTGCGCGAGGCCGCCGAGGTCTACACCGACCCGGCCCATCCGCCCGGCTGCATGGTGATCAGCGCGGCGGTCAACACCACCTCGGAGGAGGTGGCCGAGGCCCTGCGCGAACGGCGCAACGCCAACCTGGAACTCTTCGAGCGTCGGATCCGGGCCGACATGGCCACCGGCGTGCTACCCGCGGACACGGACGCGCGGGCGCTGGCCCGGTACGCCGGAGCCGTGCTTCAGGGGATGTCACAGCAGTCGCGCGACGGCGCGAGCCGGGAGGAGCTGGAGGCGGTGGCGGCTCGGGCGCTGCTCGCCTGGCCGGAGTGAACCGCGGGAATTTCATTCCTCTGGGCCACGGTGCCCGACGGGACCCTCAACCCGTCCGGCACCGTAGCCCGGAGTACTTACGGCCGGCGGGTGTGCGGTTCCCGGGCGGCCGTGGAGAGGCGCCTGCGCGGTCAGGGCAGATCACGCGGCTTACCTCGATCCGTCCTCCTGTGCGGGGAGGGCGGAAGCTTGAAGCAATTGTGGACTAGACCATTCTGTTCTGTCCATCCAATGACGGGGGGATGAATACCGTCACTTCCTCCAACAGTACGCGGCCCCCGGGCATTCTGGATACTCCTGAGTACCCTCGTGGGGAAAGTCATGCGGCGTACCCGGGGTACGCTCGCCACGTGCCCTCCATGAACGACCTCGTACGCCAGCACACCGCTCTCGGTGAAACCGACCTGGAGTGGCTCCACCTGCTGGTCTCCGAGTGGCAGCTGCTCTCCGACCTCTCCTTCGCCGACCTCGTGCTGTGGGTGCCCACGCTCGACGGCAGCCGGTACGTCTCCGTCGCGCAGATGCGCCCGAACACCGGTCCCACCTCGTACCAGGACGACATGGTCGGCCACCTGGTGCCGCGGGGCCGCCGTCCGCTGCTCGACGCCGCCCTCGACGAGGGCCGCATCGTGCGCGAGGGCGATCCGGAGTGGCGCGAGGAGGTGCCCGTCCGCGTCGAGTCGATCCCCGTCCGCCGCGAAGGCCGGGTACTCGGAGTGATCGCGCGCAATACCAACCTGCTCACTGTGCGTACACCGAGCCGGCTGGAGCTGACCTACCTCCAGTCCGCCTCGGACCTGGCCCAGATGATCGCGGCGGGCGCCTTCCCGTTCCCCGGCCAACAGGTCGACATGGACGCCTCGCCGCGCGTCGGCGACGGCCTGATCCGGCTCGACGCCGACGGCGTGGTCACCTACGCCTCCCCAAACGCCCTCTCCGCGTACCACCGGCTCGGCCTCGCCTCCGACCTCGTCGGCCAGCACCTGGGCAACACCACCGCCGAACTCGCCCCGACCCGGGGCCCGGTGGACGAGGCGATCGTGAAGCTCGCCAGCGGCTGGGCCCCTCGGGAGACCGAGGTTGAGGGCAACGGCGGGGTCATCCAGCTCCGCGCGATCCCGCTCAAGCCCAAGGGAACCCGCATCGGTTCCCTGGTGCTCTGCCGCGACGTCACCGAACTGCGCCGTCGCGAACGCGAATTGATCACCAAGGACGCGACCATCCGGGAGATCCACCACCGGGTGAAGAACAACCTCCAGACCGTGGCCGCGCTGCTGCGTCTCCAGTCCCGCCGGATGGATTCGCCTCAGGGGCGCGAGGCTCTCAACGAGGCCGTGCGCCGGGTCGGTTCGATCGCGATCGTGCACGAGACGCTGTCCCAGAACCTGGACGAGCGGGTCGAGTTCGACGAGATCGCCGACCGGGTGATCGCGATGGTCTCGGAGATCTCCCCGGGCAAGGTCGACTGCCGGCGCACCGGCCGCTTCGGGATCCTGGACGCGGAGGTCGCCACTCCGCTGTCGATGGTGCTGACCGAGATCCTGCAGAACGCCCTGGAGCACGCCTTCGCCCCGGCCGAACGGGGCACGGTGGAGGTCTCGGCGGCCCGCTCCGGGACGGGCCGGGCCGACGGCCGGCTGCTCATCACGGTCGTCGACGACGGCCGGGGCCTGCCCGAGGGATTCGACCCCCAGCGGGCCGGGAACCTCGGGCTGCAGATCGTACGGACCCTCGTGGAGGGCGAGCTCGGCGGCACCTTCGACATGGTGCCGGCGGAGCCGCACGGCACGAAGGTCGTCCTCGACATCCCCTCCAGCCCGCAGAAGTAGCAGCGGTATCGTCACTCAAAGTGACGCGAGGCGCCCCGGACAGCACTGAACCCCGGACCGAATGGTGATCGGTCCGGGGTCCAAGAGCACGTTGCCAAGCGCTTATTCGGGTACTACGCGCTGCACGTCGAGGCTCGAAAGTCGTTGTCAGGCGCTGGCGTTGCGCGCCCGGTTGCGAGCGGCGCGGCGCTTCATCGCGCGGCGCTCGTCCTCGCTGAGACCGCCCCAGACGCCGGAGTCCTGACCGGACTCGAGCGCCCACTGCAGGCACTGCTCCATGACGGGGCAACGGCGGCAGACGGCCTTGGCTTCCTCGATCTGCAGCAGCGCAGGACCGGTGTTGCCGATGGGGAAGAAGAGTTCCGGGTCTTCCTCACGACAAACGGCGTTGTGACGCCAGTCCATGGCTGCTCCATCTCCTTGTATTGCGGGCAGGTTGCTTGTGAATGTGAACGCTTTCACGAATCCCCCCGTGAGGGAAGGTCGATCGCCTGGTTTCCCGGGTGATCAGTCAGAGATTCGTGGAGGGGTTCTGGCGCTCTGTGTGGGTGCCGGGTTCTGCGGGCTGTCCCGATCGCCATGAAGAGATTCGCAAACCTCGGACGGGGATACAACCCCTTCCGGAAAGTTTTTTTTGATTCGTCGGTGTCTACTAGGTCACAGCCCTACATCGTGAGGGTGGACCGGCGTGTAAACGTTCGAGTGAAAGGACTTTGGGCCCTTCTACTCACACAATCACACGCAGTGCTCGCCGAACGCCTGCGAACCGAACGCTGGTGCGCAAGCCGAGGTGATCGCCGTCCATCTGGAACGGGAGCGGAACCTTCGAATGCAAGGTGAAGTCGGTCAGATCGTGCAGAGACACCGCGTGCTTGCCGTGTGGACCCCGCTCAGGAGTCGAGGTCAGGAGCTGTGTCGCGTACCGAGCGACCGCCGGAGTTGACAAACGGTCCAGCGCCAATACGTCAAGCGCAGTATCGAACGACGCCTCCGGGGAGGCGTAAAGCGGACGATTCCCCAGATACGTCCACGGTGAGGTGTTGCACACTATCGACAGCACCAGATCGGTCACGGGATCGGCGCCGGGGCGCTCCAGCGTGACCGTGCCGTGCCGCCGATTGGGTTCCTCCCAGAACTGGCGCATCAGCTGTCGTACGTAGAGGGCGTGCGTCGAACGCTTGCCCCGCTCCCGCTGCTGCTCGACCCGGCCGACCACTCCCGCGTCGAATCCGAAGCCGGCGCAGAACGTGAACCAGCGCGACGGAACCGACTCGTCCTCCGTGCCGGGGGCGCCGGCCGCCAGGCCCAGACCGATCGTCCGCTCGCGCTGCTCCCGCAGCGCGTCCAGCAGGGCGCCGGTCGCCTCGACCGCGTCGTTCGGCAGACCGAGTGCGCGTGCGAACACATTGGTCGACCCGCCGGGGACCACCGCCAGCCGGGGCAGGTTGTCCGGATCGGGCCCGTCGTGCAGCAGCCCGTTGACCACCTCGTTGACCGTGCCGTCGCCGCCCAGGGCCACCACGAGGTCGAGTCCTTCGTGCGCGGCCTTGCGCCCCAGGTCCCGGGCGTGCCCCCGGTACTCCGTGGTCACCGCCTCCAGCTTCATTTCGCTGGCCAGGGCGTGGGTCAGGACGTCGCGCGTGCGCGCACTGGTGGTCGTCGCTGCTGGGTTGGCCACGAGAAGTGCACGCATGGGCGCCAGCCTACCCACCCCCGCATATGCCGACCCTACTGCCCGTCCCCTCGGGGGCCCGGGCCGCGCGGCTACCCTGCTTGGGTGAGTAAGAAGCAGCCCGAGAAGGCCTCCGCCGCCGCACCCGCCGCCGCACCCGCACCCGCCTCCGCGCTGCCCCGGCGGCTGACCGCCGCCGCCGCGCTCACCGCCCTGGAGGGGCTGGCGCTGGCCGGACTCGGCGTCTACATGCTCTTCGTGGGCATCGCGGGAGACCCCGATTCCCCGCAGCAGGCCGAGACCGGCGGGATCACCCTCCTCGTCCTGGCCGCCTTGCCGCTGATCGGCGCGCGTGGCCTGCGCCTGGGCCGCCGCTGGAGCCGCGGCCCGGCAATGATCACCCAGCTGATGGCGCTGCCGGTGGCCTACACCCTGTACAGCACGGGCGGCGCGATGATCGCCGCCGCCGTGGCCCTGGCCCTGGCGGCGGTGGCCGTCCTGGTGCTCCTGGTGAACCCCACCGCGACCGAAGCCCTCGGCATCGGGCCCGGCGAGCAGGCCCGATAACCCTCGTACGTCCTACGCCTCCGGCTCCGCCTACTCCTCGACGAGGAGCTTGTCGCGGAGCTGGGCCAGGGTGCGGGCCAGCAGGCGCGAGACGTGCATCTGGGAGATGCCGACCTCCTGCGCGATCTGCGACTGGGTCATGTTCCCGAAGAAACGGAGCAACAGGATCCGCTTCTCTCGGGGCGGCAGTCCCTCCAGCAGCGGCTTGAGCGACTCGCGGTACTCGACGCCCTCCAGGGCCTCGTCCTCCGCGCCCAGGGTGTCCGCGACCGCCGGCGACTCGTCGTCGGTGTCCGGGACGTCCAGCGAGAGCGTGCTGTAGGCGTTGGCCGATTCCAGCCCCTCCAGCACCTCCTCCTCGGAGATCCCCAGCCGCTCGGCCAGCTCGTGCACGGTGGGGGAGCGGCCGTGCTGCTGGGACAGTTCCGCGGTCGCCGTCGTCAGCGAGAGCCGCAGTTCCTGGAGGCGTCGGGGGACCCGTACCGCCCAGCCCTTGTCCCGGAAGTGGCGCTTGATCTCGCCGACCACCGTGGGCGTGGCGTACGTGGAGAACTCGACCCCGCGGTCCGGGTCGAACCGGTCCACCGACTTGATCAGACCGATCGTCGCGACCTGGGTCAGGTCGTCCAGCGGCTCACCGCGGTTGCGGAACCGCCGCGCCAGGTGCTCCACCAGCGGCAGGTGCATCCGCACCAGGCGGTTGCGCAGCTCCGCCTTCTCCGGCGAGCCGTCGGGCAGCGCCCGCAGCTCGATGAAGAGGGCCCGCGCACCGCTCCGGTCGCGCGGGTCCGGCAGCGCCGGCGAAACCGGGGGCACCGGTGGCGCCGGCGCCCCGGCGCCCTCCGGGGCGCCGGGGAAGGCCTCCGGAGGCTTGGCAGCGGCCTCCGGCGGCTGTACTTGATCGTGCTGGTTCTCGCTCATAGGGCCCGCCCGTCGCTCCGCCGAGTCCAAAAAGCCGTCTTCCGCATCCGCTTCAGCCGGGTGCGGCCGGGCGTGCTGCTGTTCAGGGATGCCGCCGTCGACCTCGTGCCGTACCCGGGGCCGATCCCCGCCCCGCACCGGGATCTCCCCGCCGCTCACGCCGGGCCTGGTCCCGCGCCGCGCTGTTTGTAGAGACTGATGCTCACCGTCCGGTTCTCCTCGACCGTGGCCTCGACCTTGCCGGCCAGCGCCGACAGGACCGTCCACGCGAACGTGTCGCGCTCCGGCGCGCGACCGTCGGTGGTCGGCGCGGACACGGTCACCTCCAGCGAATCCCCGATGAGGCGGAAGACGCAGCTGAGGACGGAGCCCGGCACGGCCTGCTGGAGCAGGATCGCGCAGGCCTCGTCCACCGCGATGCGGAGGTCCTCGATCTCGTCGAGGGTGAAGTCCAAACGTGCCGCGAGACCGGCCGTGGCCGTTCGCAGCACCGACAGGTAGGCACCCGCAGCGGGCAGCCGGACTTCCACGAAGTCCTGGGTCCCGGGCTCGCCTGCGATCTGGGACACCCTCACCTCCAAGGTGGTACGAGCTCTGTTCGCCGGTGACGCTATCGCGATCCGGGCGATCGTGTCGCGGCACCCCTGTGGCCCCGCTGGAACACCCCGGCCGACCATGCCGCTGCCCAGTGACTGATGGTAAGCCCATGGGTACGCACAGTGGCTAGAGGTCTGCGGGGTCCAAATCAAGGGAACCGGCGGAGGGTTGACCTACCCCGCTTCAGACGATCGAACCGTCGACAAAACACCACCGCCAGGTCTCGCCCGGCTCGAAGCTCCGCATCACCGGATGACCGGTCTGCTGGTGGTGCGCCGTGGCGTGCCGGTGGGGCGAGGAGTCGCAGCAGGCCACGTGTCCGCACCCCAGGCACATCCGTAGCTGGACGGGGTGGCTTCCGAGCGCCAGACATTCCGGGCAGGTCTGGGCAGAGGGGATGGGCTCGGGGCGCGGCAGTTCGGCAACGTGGGTGCACTCGCTCATGATTGCCAGCGTACGGCCAGGGTGCGGGCGCGCGACGGATGAGGATGGATCTTCGATGGAGGTATTGCCGCTGGTGGCGCTGATCGCGGGCAGCGCCGCCGTAGCCGGGGCGGCCCGCCGCACGCCGGTGCCGGCGCCGCTGCTGCTGGTCGCGGTGGGGCTGGTGGCCGCGTACGTCCCCGGCGTGCCCTCGTACGCCCTCGACCCGCACATCGTGCTGCCGCTGCTGCTCCCGCCGCTGCTGTACACCGCCGCGGTCGACAGCTCGTACCTGGACCTCCGGGCGAACATCCGGCCCGTCGCGCTGCTCTCGGTCGGCTACGTGCTCTTCGCGACGCTCGCCGTCGGCTACGCGGCGTACCTGGTGATGCCGGCGCTCACCCTGCCGGTCGCCCTGGTGCTCGGCGCGGTCATCGCGCCGCCCGACGCGGTCGCCGCCACGGCGATCGCGCGCAAGCTCGGCCTGCCGAACCGGATCACGACCATCCTCCAGGGCGAGTCCCTGGTCAACGACGCCACCGCCATCACCGCGTACAACGTCGCCGTGGCGGCGGTGATCGGCACGAGCGCCGGCTGGGCGGGCGGGATCGCGGAATTCCTGGTCGCCTCGGTGGGCGGGGTCGGGGTCGGCCTGCTGCTGATGGTGCCGATCCACCACCTGCGCACCCGGTTGAAGGAGCCGCTGCTCCAGAACACCCTGTCGCTGCTGATCCCCTTCGTGGCGTACGCGGCGGCCGAGCGGGTGCACGCCTCGGGGGTGCTCGCGGTGGTCGTCGTCGCGCTGTACCTCGGACACCGCAACTGGCAGGTCGACTTCGCGACCCGGCTCCAGGAGGAGGCGGTGTGGAAGGTGATCGCCTTCGTACTGGAGTCGGTGGTCTTCGCGCTGATCGGCCTCCAACTGCCGGTGGTCCTGAAGGGGCTGACGGAGTACGAGGGCCTGAGCGCGGCCTGGTACGCGATCGCGGTGTTCCTCGCGGTGGTGGTGGCCCGCTTCGTCTGGGTCTTCCCGGCGACCTTCCTGCCGAGGCTCTCGGAACGGATCCGCGACCGGGAGCCCGACACCGACTGGAAGGCGCCGGTGATCGTGGGCTGGGCCGGGATGCGCGGGGTGGTCTCGCTGGCCATCGCCTTCTCCATCCCGGTCACCGTCCCGCACCGGAACCTGATCCTCTTCCTGACCTTCACGACGGTCATCGGCACCCTGGTCGTGCAGGGCCTCACCCTCCCGCCGCTGATCAGGCTGCTGAAGCTGCCGCCGAAGGACGTGCAGGCGGAGACCCTGGCCGAGGCACAGGCGCAGAGCGAGGCCTCGCGGGCGGCGGAGGACCGCCTGTCGGAGCTCCTGGAACAGCCGGAGAACAGCACCCTGCCGCCACCGCTGGCGGACCGGCTGCGGACGGTGCTGGAGCGCCGGCGCAACGCGGTGTGGGAGCGGCTGGGGGAGGTCAACCCGGTGACGGGGGAGTCGGCGGACGACATCTACCGGCGGCTCGCGGGCGAGATGATCGAGGCCGAGCGGGAGGTGTTCGTGCAGCTGCGGGACCATCGGCGGATCGACGACGAGATGCTGAGGGCGCTGTTGCGCCGTCTGGACCTGGAGGAAGCGGCGGCCTACCGCGAACAGGGCTGACCCGCTGTCCCCCCGCCGGCGGGGCCGGATTTGCCGGTCGGGGCCCCGACCCCGCGCCTCGAACGCCGGCGGGGCCGGGTTCGCACCGTCATGGGTGGCCCGTGATGACGGCGGCGACCGTGCTCCCGTGAGGGAAGGCACCGGATGTCGTGAGGTCCGTCAGGGCCCACAGGAGCTTCGCCACGTAGATCCGCTCCACCGGCAGCGCGTGCCGGTGCTCGAAGTCCGCGGCGAAGGCTTCGAGCGGCGCGGGGACGCGGGCGTACCCGCCGTGGTCGTAGCCCTCGGCCAGGCTCCACTCCCCGGCCCGCCCCCCGAACGCGGCCGCCTGGAGGGAACGTATCTCCGCGCCCAGGAACCCGCCCGCCAGCACCGGCACGCCCAGGGCCCGCTGCCCGGGCGCCAGCCCGGCGGCCAGGCCGGCCAGGGTTCCACCGGTCCCGCAGGCCACGGCGACCACATCGGCCGCACCGCGCAGTTCACGGCCCAGCTCGGCGCAGCCGTGCAGGGCGAGGGCGTTGCTCCCGCCCTCCGGAACCACGTACGCACCCTCCGCACCGGCCCCGTTCACCAGCCGCGCCAGCACCTCCGGCTCGGCCTTGCTCCGGTACTCCGACCGCGTCACGAAGTGCAGCCGCATCCCGTCGGCCGCGCACCGGGCCAGGGATTCGTTCAGCGGTCGCCCGGCCAGTTCGTCCCCGCGCACGATCCCGACGGTCGCCATCCCGAGCAGCCGGCCGGCGGCGGCGGTGGCCCGCAGGTGGTTCGAGTACGCCCCGCCGAAGGTGACCAGGGTCCCGTGCCCCGCCGCCAGGGCGGCCCGCAGGTTCGGCGCGAGCTTGCGCCACTTGTTCCCGGGCAGTTCGGGGTGGACGAGGTCGTCCCGCTTCAGGAGCAGCCGCACACCGCGCCGGCCGAACCGCTCGTCACGTACTTCGTGCAGCGGCGAGGGCGGGCGGGGGCGCAGTTCGGGATGGTCCACCCGTCCATTGTGCGGCGCTCCGTGCCGGAGGCGTCGCACGTCGGAGCCCCGCCGACACCCGTCGGGGCGTGTGAGCGGGGCCGGAGCCGGATCGTCAGACGGTCACGGCGAAGTCCCACCGGCCCGCTCTTCGCGCCGGTACTCGCCGAGCGGACGGTCACCGGCGACCTTGAAATGAATCTTCGACCGCCGGAACCCGTCCGGGTCGGCGGCGCGGCGGTTCATGGACTGCCACGCGCGGCCGCAGGCCCCCACGAGCACTCCGACGGCGGCGAGGGTCGCCGCGCCCGTTCCGTGCAGTACGAGGGCGAGTACGAACACGAGGATGCCGGCGAAGATCACTCCGTTCCACAGCCGGGCCGGCATGGAGGGGTCTCGCGGCAGGGGGCGCGCCCCCTTCTCCTCCGGTTCCCGAGGTGAGCCGGGGAGGACGGTGGGATCATCCGGGTGGTGGCACATGACCGGGTTCTGCTTCCTGTCGGTGGGAGGTGTCGGGGGTGGCCGTTCAAGGCTCCCTCGGAGACAGGGCGTTGCAGCAAGCCGGACATGTTGACTTCTTGGCGCAACAGCCGTGGAGGGGAAATGGCCGAGCTGGAACACGTGGGCGACGGAGCCGGTGGACGCCTGAAACCGATCGGCGACGACGTATCGCCCGAGGCCAGGCTGTTGGCGGAAGAGCTGCGGACCGTGTACGCGGGGTTGGGCGTCTCGCTTCGCAGGTTCTCCGCTCAATGCGGGTACGAGCCGAGCGCGGTCTCGCGCTATCTGAGCGGGAAGAGCGTTCCCCCGTGGGCGTTCGTCGAGAAGCTGATGGCCATGTCGGCCCGTCGGCTGGGCAAGGCGACGGCCCGGGACGCGGTGACCCATCTGCGCAGGGTGCACCGGCGTGCGGTGCCGTCGGGGCGGGCCACGAACAGGGTGCAGGAGCTGCAACACCTGTTGGAGGAAGCGGAACAGGAGGTCGACGGCTTCCGTGCGCGCGAGGCCGTGGCCGTCGAGTTGTTGCAGGAGCGGCAACAGCGGGTCGCGGCCATAGAGATCCAGCTGCGGTCCGTGGAGGCCGCGCGCGGTCTGGACCGGGAGGAGCACGAGGCCGCCATGGCCGACCACCTCAGGGAGGTGGAGGGGTTACGGGCCGAAAAGCTGCGCCTGGAGCAACAGGTCGAGGCCCTGCGCTTGGAGCTGGCGGACGCGCACCAGTCGGTGGTCCTGGCGGATGCGAAATGCGAGCAGCTCGCGCACCAGCTGGAACGGGCCGAGGTCCGCGAAGCCGAATCCGGAGACGCGAAGGAGGGATCCGCCCCCGACACGCTGTACTTGGAAGTGATCGCAGAGCTGAACGAGAAGATCAGGCTGCTCGAAGAGGCCAGGAACGGAAGGGGAACGGAGGACGGACAGACCCGTCCTTCCGGGGACCCTTCCCTGGTCCGGCCTTACTACAAAAGCGTCCTGATTCCCGTTCAGGATCCGTCGAGGAAGAAACCGGACCCGCAGGAGTGGAACCGGGGCGAGTACCAGCCGGTCCTGCCCTCGATCACTCTCCCACCCGGCGTCGATTGGCCCGATCTGTGGGTGTTCGATCCCACTGCGGGCGAATACGTCCTGCGACTTCCACCCGGCATGGAGTCCCCGTCGTCGTAGCTGCGCTCCGCCGCCTCGCGCGGGGTCCGGGGCGGAGCGCAGTCCGGGTCACTTCAGGCGTTCCGCGATGCGGTCGCGCATGGAGGCCATCGTGAAGCCCTTCGGGTCGATCTTGCCCGGTTGCCATTCCAGGTGGCCGATGACCGAGCGGGACGTCCAGCCGTGGACCCGGCAGACCGCCGCCGCCGCGCGGGCGATGGCGTCCAGTTGGACCGCCGGCCACGGGTCCTTGCCGTCGCCGAGGTTCTCGCATTCGAAGCCGTAGAAGTGGCGGTTTCCGTCGGTGTCCGCCTCGTTGTCGGGCGGGAGGCGCTTCTCCGCGATGACGGCCGCCAGGACGTCGGAGTCCCCGGCGCCCGCGTGGTTGGCCCGGCCGTAGCCGACCAGGTGGACGCGGCCGTCCTTGGTGATCACGCCGTGGCAGAGGGGGCCGGGGAGGTCCTCGTCTCCCTCGCGGCACAGCCGGACGGTGTAGGCGGTGCCGTGGGTGACGGTGTGGTGGATCATCACACCGTTCACCGGGCCCCAGGGGCCCTTGTGGTTGCGGTTGTGGGTGCGCCAGGCGCCGACCTCGACGACGGTCAGCCCTTCGTGCCTCAGTGCGTTGATGAACCGGTCCGCGGACATGGGTGCGGCCATGGCCGCCTCCTTCGTTGCGGTGCAATCGGACACCGTGTGTGTCCGGATGGTCACGCTACGGTTTAGCGGAGGCAGCCCTTCCGCCGCTAGGGCGGAATCCGGCCACTTATCGGACGGAAGCCAGCCACATGTCGGGCCCGAAGACCTCGTAGTGGATGTCCGCGGCGGCCACGCCCTTGGCGAGCAACTGCTCGCGCACCGCCCGCATGAAGGGGAGCGGGCCGCAGAGGTAGGCCTGGGTGCCGGGGGCGACGGGGACGGGGTCGAGGTCCATGAGGCCGGTGCGGTGCCCGGGCTCGGCCGATTCCTCGTACCAGAAGTGGGCGGAGGCGTCCGCGAGCTTGTGGGTCAGGGCCCGGTGGTCGCCGCGCAGCGGGTGGTCGGCGGGGGAGCGGTCGGCGTGCAGCACGGTGACCGGGGCCGGGTGCGCGGTGTCGGCCAGGTGCTCCAGCATCGAGAGCATCGGGGTGCAGCCGATCCCCGCGGAGGCGAGCAGGACCGGCGCGGCGGAGTCCCGCAGCGTCAGGTCGCCGTAGGGCACCGAGACGCGCAGGGTGTCGCCGGCCCGGACGTGGGCGTGCAGGTGTCCCGAGACCTCGCCGTCGGGACCCGAGGCGGCCGGGCCGTGCACCCGCTTGACGGTGATGGCGCGGACCGGGGAGCCGGGGGAGGTGGAGAGGCTGTACTGGCGGATCTGGCGGGCGCCGTCCGGGAGTTCGACCTGGACGGAGACGTACTGGCCGGGCAGGTGTGCGGGGGCGGGGGCGCCGTCCGCCGGGGCGAGCCGGAAGGTGGCGCAGTCCGCGGTCTCCTCGATGCGCTCGGTCACCGTCCACTCGCGCCAGACGTCGCCGGCCAGTACCTGCCGCTCGGCGTAGAGGCGCTCCTCGATGGCGATGAGGGCGTTCGCCATCAGCCAGTAGACCTCGTCCCAGGCGGCGGCGACCTCGGGGGTGACGGCCTCGCCGAGCACCTCGACGATGGCCTCGAACAGGTGCCGGTGGACGACCGCGTACTGCTCGCGGGTGACGCCGAGCGAGGCGTGCTTGTGGGCGATGCGGCCCAGCATCACGTCGGGGCGGGTGTCGGGGTGCTCGACGAGGTGCGTGGCGAAGGCCGCGATGGAGCCGGCGAGGGCCTGCTTCTGGAGGCCTGCGTTCTGGTTGCCCCGGTTGAAGAGGTCGCGGATCAGCTCCGGGTGGGCCGCGAAGAGCTTCGTGTAGAAGAGCCCCGTGATCTCGCCGATGGCGGCTCCGACGGCGGGCAGGGTGGCTCGTACGGTCGCCGTCGACTTCTCGGAAAGCATGTGGGACTCCTCGCGTGTGCGTGGTGCGGCGGTGCGGATGGGTCATTTAATTGGCATCTGAGATGCGTATTTTGAGGCCGAAAAAAGGTCCGCCGCGGTGCGGACCTCCGTTCGAGCCTGCCGTCAGCCTGAGCCCGGGCAGGTCGAAGGTGGGCGGAAACCGGCCATCCGGCCCGGATCGTCAGGGGCTTTCGGCCCCTGGCGGAGGGCCGCCCGAAATGCCCAGCAGCAGCGGCCCCGTCGGGGTCGCGACCAGGTCGTTCACCGTCAGCGGGTCCAGCTCGGCGAAGAAGGCCTCCTGTGCCCGGCGCAGCGCGCCGCGCAGGATGCAGGCCGAGCGCAGCGGGCAGGGGACGGTGCCGTCGCAGTCCACGACGTCGCCCGGCCCCTCCAGTTCGCGGACCACCCCGCCCACCGAGGCGGCCCGCCCGGCGGTGGTCAGGGCGAGCCCGCCGCCGCGGCCGCGACGGGCCTCGACCAGGCCGAGATGCTGCAGCCTGGCGACCACTTTGGCAGTGTGCGTGTACGGGACCCGCATGGTCGCCGCGACGTCGCGCGTGGTCGGCAGGTCCGTCTCCGCGACGGCCAGGCGCATCAGGATGCGCAGCGCCAGGTCGGTGAATCGGGTCAGCCTCATGGGTCGACCGTAGAAAACTTGCATCCTTGATGCAAATTAATGGCCGAAAGTGGCGGGGTCCGAGGGGCGCGGGAGGCGCGTGGGGGAGGGGGTGGACCCGAGAGGGTGCCCAGCACCCGTACGGAGTAGTCCCACCCTTTTGTGTAATGGTCTCATCGCGCTACGTGCTGAAAGGCTGCACCCCGCAGATCCATGGAGTGATCGAAGGGGAAAATTCATGTCGGTCCAGGCAGGTTCCGAATCCGAGACCCAGACGCCGCAGCGCAGTCTCGGGACTTCGGCCGCACGGAACTTGGCAACCACGACCAAGTCCGCGCCGCAGATGCAGGAAATCACCTCGCGGTGGCTCCTGAAGATGCTCCCGTGGGTCTCGGTGCAGGGCGGCACCTACCGCGTCAACCGCCGGCTCAGCTACTCCGTCGGCAACGGCATCGTCGAGTTCATCAAAACCGGCACCCAGGTCCAGGTCATCCCCGCCGAGCTCGGCGAACTCCCCCTCCTGCGCGACTACGAGGACGAGGCGGTGCTCACCGAACTCGCCCAGCGCTGCCGCCAGATCGACTTCGAGCCCGGCCAGGAGCTGACCTCCTTCGGCAGCCCTTCGGACCAGGTGTTCCTCCTCGCCCACGGCCGCATCGACCACGTCGGCCCCGGCCCCTACGGTGACGACGCCGTCCTGCAGACCGTCGCCGACGGCGCCTTCTTCGGCGAGGACTCGCTCGTCGACGAAGAATCGATTTGGGAGTACACCGCCCGCGCCGCCACCTCCGGCACCGCCCTGGTCCTGACCCGCCAGGACTTCCAGTTGCTCGCCGACCGCGTCGACTCCCTGCGCGCGCACGTGGAGCGCGTACGGACCCTGCCCGCGCAGCGCACCAACAAGTACGGCGAGGCCGCCATCGACCTCTCCGCCGGCCACCAGGGCGAGGCCGTGCTCCCCGGGACCTTCGTCGACTACGAGGCCCACCCGCGCGAGTACGAACTCTCCATCGCGCAGACGGTCCTGCGGGTGCACACGCGCGTCGCCGACCTCTACAACCAGCCGATGAACCAGACCGAGCAGCAGTTGCGGCTCACGGTCGAGGCGCTGCGCGAGCGCCAGGAGCACGAGATGCTCAACAACACCGACTTCGGCCTGCTCCACAACGCCGACTACGACCAGCGCATCCAGCCCCACGACGGCGCGCCCAGCCCCGACGACATGGACCAGCTGCTCAGCATGCGGCGCGGCTCCAAGATGTTCCTCGCGCACCCCAAGGCGATCGCCGCCTTCGGCCGCGAGTGCAACAAGCGCGGGCTCTACCCGGAATCGGTGGAGGTCGACGGCCACCGCGTGCCGTCCTGGCGCGGGGTGCCCATCTTCCCGAGCAGCAAGATCCCGATCAGTGACGCCCGCACCACCTCCATCCTCTGCATGCGCACCGGCGAGGAGGAGCAGGGCGTGATCGGCCTGCACCAGCCCGGCATCCCCGACGAGATCGAGCCGAGCCTGTCGGTCCGCTTCATGGGGATCAGCGACCAGGCGATCATCTCGTACCTGGTCACCGCCTACTTCTCCGCCGCGGTGCTGGTGCCGGACGCGATCGGCGTACTGGAGAACGTCGAGATCGGCCGCTGGCGCTGAGCGCGCCGAGCACGGGGAGCACCGTGAACGCCTTGAGCGCCGCCCTGACCGCGGGCGAGGGCCAGGAGGCCGCCGCCCTGCTGGAGCGGACGAGGGAAACGGTCAACCCGCAGCTGCGCCGGGCGGTCGAGAGCCTGCCCGGTTCCATGCGGCGGGTCGCGATGTACCACTTCGGCTGGGAGCACGCGGACGGCACGCCCGCCGCGGGCAGCACGGGGAAGGCCATCCGGCCGGCCCTGGTCCTGGCCGCCGCCCAGGCCCTGCGGGGGCCGGGCGGGGAGGTGGAGGACGCGGTACGGGCGGCGGCGGTCGCCGTGGAGCTGGCGCACAACTTCACGCTGCTGCACGACGACGTCATCGACCGCGACGTCCAGCGGCGCGGCCGGTCCACGGCCTGGACCGTCTTCGGGATTCCCGACGCGATCATCACGGGCGACGCCATGATGGCGCTCGCGCTGCGGCTGCTCGCCGAGGACCCGCACCCGGCCTCGGCGGAGGCCGCGGCCCGGCTCACGGCCTGCGTCATCGAGTTGTGCGGGGGCCAGCAGGCGGACTGCGCCTTCGAACAGCGCCCGCACGTCTCGCTCGACGAGTGCCTCACCATGGCCACCGCCAAGACCGGGGCGCTGCTCGGCTGCGCCTGCGCGCTGGGCGCGCTGTACGCCGGTGCCGGGTCGGAGGAGGTCGAGGCGATGGACGCCTTCGGCCGGGAGGCCGGGCTGGCCTTCCAGCTGATCGACGACCTGATCGGCATCTGGGGGGATCCGGGACACACCGGCAAGCCCGCCGGGGCGGATCTGATCGCCCGCAAGAAGTCCCTGCCGGTCGTCGCCGCCCTCAACTCGGGCACCTCGGCGGGCGAGGAGCTGGCCGCCCTGTACGCGGGTCCCATGACCGGGGAGGACGTACGCAGGGCCGCCGACGCGGTGGAGCGGGCCGGCGGGCGCGACTGGGCGCAGGCCCACGCCGCGGACCGGATGGGCCGGGCGGTGCAGCAGCTGTCCCGGGCGGTCGCGGACCTGGGGGCGGCGGGCGGGCTGCTGGCGCTGGCGGAGTTCGTCACGCGCCGCACGAGGTGAACACGTGTGAACACGTGGCGAGCGGGAGGGGCAAGGCCTGTTCCGGCACCGTACGGCGCCGGAACAGGCCTTTCCGCATGCCGGGGCCAACTCTAGGATCCCTCAAGGACGTTGGGACTCGAGCGAAGGGTTTGCCCAGTGGTACTGGAGATACGTCAGGCGGATCGGTCGGACCGGGACGCGGTGGCGCGGCTGCTCGACGAGGCCTTCCGCACCGACCCGGTGAGCAGCTGGGTCTTCCCGGAGCCCGCCCACATGGCCGCGGTGCACGGAAAGTTCCTCGGGGTCTTCGTGGACGTGGCGCTCGCCGAGGGCCGCATCGACTACGCCGCGGACGGCTCGGCGGCGGCGCTGTGGCTGCGGATCCCGGCGGGGGAGCCGGAGGGCGAGGACGAGATCCCGGCGAAGATGCGCGCCGTCGCCGACCCGGACAACGAGCGCTGCGAGCTGGTCGGCCGACTGACCGGCGCGGTGCACCCCACGGCGGAGGAGCACGAGTACCTGCTGATGATCGCCGTCGCCCCCGGCCGGCAGGGAGAGGGGCTGGGCAGCGCGCTGATGCGCCCGGTGCTGGAGCGCTGCGACCGCGAGGGCGTGCCGGCGTACCTGGAGGCGAGCAGCGAGCGCAGCAAGGCGCTCTACGAGCGGCTCGGGTGGGAGTTCACGGGGGAGGCGGTCCGACTGCCGGACGGGCCGCTGATGTGGCCGATGTGGCGCAAGCCGCGGGCCTAGACGGATAGGTGCTTGCGTAACCACTACGGCTGAAGTACTTTACTCGACGTGCCCCGGTGCGGTGGCACTGCCGAACGGAAGAGATTCGCTTGCGCAAGCTCACGTACTTCATCGCCACCACCGTCGACGGCTTCATCGGAGCCCCGGACGGCGATGCCGATTTCATCTACGCGTTCGTCGACCCCGAGTTCGTCGACCACCTGAAGGTCGAGTACCCGGAGACCATCTCCGCCGGCGGGCGCGAGCAGCTCGGGATCGCGGACGCCGCGTCCAAGCGCTTCGACACGGTGATCATGGGGCGGAACACGTACGAGCCGGGCCTCAAGGTCGGCATGCCCAACCCCTACGGCCACATGCGCGAGCAGTACGTCGTCTCGCGCTCCCTGGTGGAGGCGCCGGACCCGCAGGTGCGGCTGATCAGCGGCGACCTCGTCGCCAAGGTCCGCGAGCTCAAGGCGCAGGACGGCCTGGACATCTGGCTCTGCGGCGGCGCCGACCTCGCGGCCCAGCTGGTGGACGAGATCGACGAGTACATCGTCAAGACGTACCCGGTGTTCGTGGGGACCGGCATGCCGATGTCCCGCGCCGGATTCGGGGTGCGCCCGCTGGAGCTCACCGGCTGCACCGCCCTCGGCGGCGGCCAGGTCATCACCTCGTACGCCGTCAAGCGCTGACCGGGCAAAAGCGGAAAACCGGCCTACCGTAGAGGTATGGCCGGTGAACAGCAGTGGCGCCCGCACGAGACGATCGCCCCGCACGCCGGGCACGAGCAGCAGACGTGCCCGACGTGCGGGAGCCCCGTCGACACGGTGCTCAGACGGCGCAAGTCACTGGGGATCTTCATCCCGTACTGGACCCCGGGCCCCTGTCGGAACCCGGAGTGCCCGGAGTACGCCGCCGCGGAGGGTTAGCGGGGGGCGCGGATCAGCCCTTCGACCCCAGGCCGGAGGCGACCAGGCCATTGGCCCACAGCTGGTTCACGCGCGACCGCTCGGTGCTGTTCGGGTAGGGGTTCGTGCACGACGTGCCCGGGCCGCCGCCCGACATCAGCTCGCTGCACGGGCCCGAGTAGTGGTCCGGCAGGCCGAGCACGTGACCGGTCTCGTGCGCGGTCACCCGGGTGGAGTCGTACTGCTGGTTCTGCCGGTAGTCCAGGAAGATGTAGCCCCGGCCGTGCCCGTCCGTGCTCGCGTACGAGCCGCGGGAGTCATTGCCCTCGCGGTACGAGAAGTTCCCGCCCGAGGACACCTCCTGCAGCTTGACGTTGGACACCGAGCTGTTCCATATCTGGGTGGAGCGGGCTATCTGCGTACGGAAGCTCGGCGCGCTGCGGGTGTTGTACGTGACGGTCACGGCCAGCACGCCGGGGTTCGCGGCGCGCTGCTCGGCGACCGAACGCTGCACGGCCTCGAAGAAGGCGCGGTTGGCGGCCTCGTTCTCCGTGGAGTTCGCGTACGCGGAGTACGTCGAGGCATTGCCGGCGGCGGGCGCGGCGCTGGCGGTCGGGGCGATTCCGCCGAGGGCGGCGGCGAGACCGAGGCCGATGGTTCCGGCCAGCGCGGCCTTACGGGAGTGGCGCATGTGGGGGAGCTCCTACTCGTCCGGTGCGGTGGGGGGTGGTCGTTCGGTACCGGAGTCTGCGGGAGCGAAAGCGGACGGCGGATGATGTCAGCCGCCGATAACGCGGCCTTATCGGGGAGGTTTCGGAAGGCCGACCTCCATGAGAATGGCGGGATTCGGGGGCCCGTTGACGGTGGTGCGGTTCGCCCGGCCCGGCCTACCCTCTGGGCATGGAGCTTGAGGTCAGGCACCTGCGGGCGCTGTGCGCCATCGCCGACGCCGGCAGTCTGCACAAGGCCGCCCGGCAGCTCGGCGTGAGCCAGCCCGCCCTGACGACTCAGCTGCGCCGCATCGAACGGGCCCTGGAGGGCGACCTGTTCCTGCGCGAGCGCACCGGCTGCCGGCCCACCCCCTTCGGGCACGCGGTCCTCGGCCGGGCCCGACCGCTGCTCGCCGACATGGCCGCGCTCGTCGCGGAGGCGCGGGCGCAGGCCCGCGGGCCGCGGCTGAGCATCGGCTCCACGGCCAGCCGCGCCCTGCCGGGGTGGCTGCGCCGGCTGCACCGGCGGCTGCCGGACACCGAGACCTCCCTCGTGGTGGACGTATCCGCCAACGCGCTGCTGCGGATGGTGGCTTCCGGGCAGCTGGACGTGGCGTTCGTGCACGAGGTGGAGGGCAGCCCGCTGACGGTGCCGGCGGGGCTGGAGCTGCGGGTGCTGATGGAGCGGGAGCCGCAGTTCGTGTCGATGGCCAAGGACCATCCGGCCGCGAGCTCGCCGGTGGTGGCGTTACGGGACCTCGCGCGGGACCGATGGACGGTGGACCCCTCGGTGGACGGCGAATGGGACGGCCTGCGGCGGGTGTTCGCGGGGGCCGGGCTCGACCCGCCGGTACTGCACGCGGACTACCACACGGCGACCTCGCTGATCGTCTCCGGCGAGGCGGTGGCGCCGTGCCAGCCGACGTCCGGGCCGCGGGACGACATGGCCATCCGGCCGTTGTGCGGGGATCCGCTGGCGGTGCGGCTGCTGTTGGCCACGCGGCCCGGGGCGCATGCGGAGGTCTTCGAGGACCTCCGCGCCGCGTACCGCGAAGCGGCCCTGCGCGCCGCGCCGTACCGTGCCTGGCTCCACCACCACGCAAGCCCCCTCCTGGAAGCGGCCTGACCCCACCCCCGGGCCTCCGCCCCGACCCCACCCCCGAGCCTCCGCCCGGGCCCCGCCCCTGGGCCTCCGCCCCAGCCCCGCCTCCGGGCCTCCGCCCCGGCTCCCGCCCCGAATGCCCGGGGCTCCGCCCCTCGGCCACCGCGCCTGAAGCGCGGCGCGGCTCAAAGACCTGGGGCTCCGCCCCAGACCCCGCGCCTCAAACGCCGGCGGGGCTGGATTTCGCTCCTGCCGTCCGCCCGGCGCGGCTGGATTGCCCGCAGGGCAACTTCAGCCCCTCCGGCGTTTGAGGAGCCGCCGGAGGCGAATCCAGCCCCGCCGGCGTTTGAGGCAGGGGCACCTCCCGGCGGTAGCCGGGGGAGGGTCCGGGCGGAGCCCGGGGAACGGTGGAAGGGCGGGGCGGGGAGAGGCTCCGCGCAGCGGCACCCGTAACCCCTCACCCCGCCCCGCGCCACTGCACCGGCCACTCCAGCCCGGCCCGCCGGCCCACGGCCTCGGCCCCGCCCGTGCCGCGCCCGCCGGCCCACGGCCTCGGGCCCGCCCGTGCCGCCGGGCGCGCTGGGCCTGCCCGCGCCCCCGCGAGACCGCCCCCCCGCGCGCCCCCCCGCGGAGCCCGTCATCGCATTCCCTTGACTTCGCGCAACCGCGATATATCGTGTTCATCAGAAGACGCGATATGTTGCGAGCGTCGCAAAGAGTCCGGCCCCCGCACGCACCGAGAAAGGATCAGCACCATGGCAGAGCAGAAGACGTGGTCGGTCGCCGAACCGCAGAAGCTCACCTTCGAGGAGCCGGTGACCGAGCTCCGCGTCCGGCTCGTGAGCGGTACGGTCAACGTCGTCGCGACCGAGGAAGGCCCCGCCCGCCTGGAGATCGCCGAGGTCGACGGGCCGCCGCTGTACGTGGTGCAGGAGGACGGCACCCTCACCGTCTCCTACGAGGACCTGCCCTGGAACGGCTCCCACGGCTTCAAGGAGTGGTTCGACACCAAGCCGTGGAAGGCGTGGGCCGGCAAGTTCGCCAACGGCCGCAAGGCCTGGGAGCGCAGCGCCGCGGTCACCCTCATGGTCCCCGCCGCGACGCACGTACGCGTCGGCGTGGTCGACGCGACCACGTTCGTGTCCGGGATCTCCGGCGGCACCGACGTCAACGGGGTGTCCGGCGACGCCACCCTCGTGGCTCTCTCCGGCCAGGTCAAGGCGCACACCGTCTCCGGCAGCGTCGAGGCCCAGTCCGTCACCGGCGAGCTGGGGTTCCACTCGGTCTCCGGCGGTCTCACCGTGGTCGACGGAACGGCGACGAACGTACGGGCCGACTCGGTCAGCGGTGACATGCTCATCGACCTGGACCTCGACCCGGTCGCGGCCCGGCCCGTGGACATCGCCCTCAACTCGGTCTCCGGCCAGGTCGCGATCCGCCTCCCGCACCCCGCCGACGCGCGCATCGAGGCCAACACCGCCACCGGCGGCGTCTCCAACGCCTTCGAGGACCTGCGGGTCTCCGGCCACCTCGGCTCCAAGCGGATCACCGGCACGCTCGGCGCCGGTACCGGCACGCTGCGGGCCACCACCGTCTCCGGTGGGATCGCGCTGCTGCGCCGCCCGGCCGCCGACACCGCGGAAACCCCCCTCGCGCTCGACAAGAAGGTGCTCTGACATGCCGCCCGTCTTCGCCCACGGCCGCCTCCGCCTCTACCTCCTCAAGCTCCTGGACGAGGCGCCCCGCCACGGATACGAGGTGATCCGCCTCCTGGAGGAACGCTTCCAGGGCCTCTACGCCCCCTCCGCGGGCACGGTGTACCCGCGCCTGGCCAAACTGGAGGCCGAAGGCCTGGTCACGTACGCCACCGAGGGCGGGCGCAAGGTGTACTCCATCACCGAGGCGGGCCGCGCCGAACTGGCCGACCGCTCCGGCGAACTCGCCGATCTGGAGCTGGAGATCCGCGACTCCGTGACGGAACTGGCCGCGGAGATCCGCGACGACGTCCGGGGGGCGGCGGGTGACCTGCGGCGCGAGATGAGGGCCGCGGCGTCCGCCTCGGCGACCCGGGTCGACGACGAGTCCTGGCAGACGATCAAGGAGGAGATGAGCAAGGCGCGCGCGGAGTGGAAGGAACAGGCGCGCCGGGCGAAGGACGAGAGCCGCCGGGCCCGCGAGGAGGCGCAGGCGGCACGCCGCCAGGCCAAGGAGGCGCAGGAGCGGGCCCGTGAGGAGGTCCAGCGGATCGCGGGGCAGCTGCAGGAGCAGCTCGCCAAGTCGGGTGGCGTGCTGGGGAATCTGGCCGGTGCGTGGCTGGGCGGTGGCAGTGGCAGTGGCAGTGGCGGTGGCGCCGGTGGCGGTACGTCGACTGCGCCTGCCGGGGCCGCCGCCACCACCGCGGCGGCGGACTGGGCCGAGGACCTGGTCCCGTCCGGGGACCCGGCCCGCGACCTGGACCGGCTGCTGGACCGCTTCCGCGACGAGGTCCGCGATGCGGCGCGCGACCACGGGGTGACGGCGGCACGGGTGGCCGAGGCCCGGGCCGACCTCGCGGCGGCGGCGGCCCGGCTGTCGGCGACCTTCCGCGGCAAGGCGTAGGCCCGGCCGCGGCGCCGCCGCCGGGGCTCCGCCCCGGACCCCGCGCCTCAAACGCCGGCGGGGCCGGGTGGGGCCCCGAGCGGTCCGATTCGCCCCGTGGACCCCTCAGGCCGCCAACGTCGATTCCGCCGTCGTGTACGTGACCCCGTGGTCCGTCAGGACCTCGGAAGGGGTGCCGGGGCGGGAGAGGAGGGCCAGGAGCAGGTGCAGGGTGCCGATGTGGCGGTCCTTGCGGCCCAGCGCGATGCGCAGGGACTGTTCCAGGGCCTTCTTCGCGCCCTGCGTGAAGGGGACGTGACGGGCCTCCGGTTCCGGGCGGCCCAGGGCCGAGCGGAGCGAGGAGCCCAGGGTGCGCTTGCGCGGCGCGGGGGAGGACAGGGCTCCCTCGCCGTGGGTCTCCTCCACGCGGGAGATGATTTCGGCGAGGTCGATGCCCAGGTCCGCCAGGGCCTCCTCGTCCGCCCTGGACATGCCGCCCCGGCGGCGGGCCGCGGCGAGGTCCGCGGTCACCGCGGCCCGGTCGACGCCCAGGGGGTCCAGGGCGCCCAAGGCCAGCAGGGAGAGGAGCAGGTGTTCCTCGGTGACCGTGGCGGCGCCCGCCTGCCGGGCCTCGTCCACCGCGCCCTTCACGGTGGACCGGGCCTCACTCGTGAATCGCTCGAACATCAAAGCCTCCCGTGCTTCTTGTGCACGGCCTGCCGGCTCACGCCCAGCTCGGCCGCGATCTCCTGCCAGGACCACCCCTGCGCGCGGGCGCTGCGTACCTGTACGGCCTCCAACTGCTCCAGCAGTCTGCGGAGGGCGGCCACGGCACGCAGGCCCACGCGCGGGTCACGGTCACCGGCCCGTTCGGCGAGATCGGTAGCTTCCGTCATGTGTGTCAATGTAGGTTGACGCGGGAGGGTCGTCAACCCCGGTTGACGCGCATGACCGGGCGGCGGGCTTCAGGGCTTCAGGGCTTCAGGGCGTCAGGACCACCTTGCCGAAGAGATCGCCCGACGCGACCTTCTCGAAGCCCTCGCGAGCCCGGTCCAGCGGCAGGACCTCGTCGATGACCGGCCGCAGGCCCGTCGTGGCGCAGAACGACAGCAGGTCCTCCAGCTCGTCCTTCGAGCCCATCGTCGAGCCGACGACCTTCAGCTCCAGGAAGAAGATCCGGGTCAGCTCGGCGTGCGCCGGGCGGTCTCCGCTCGTGGCGCCGGAGATGACCAGGGTGCCGCCGGGGCGCAGGGACTTCACCGAGTGGGACCAGGTCGCCGCGCCGACCGTCTCGATCACCGCGTCGACGCGGTGCGGGAGGCGGGCGCCCGGCTCGAAGGCGTCCGCCGCCCCCAGTTCCACGGCCCGCTTGCGCTTGGCCTCGTCGCGGCTGGTGGCGTAGACCCGCAGGCCGGCCGCCTTGCCCAGGGCGATGGCGGCGGTCGCGACCCCGCCGCCCGCGCCCTGGACCAGGACGGAATCCCCGGGGCGGACGCCCGCGTTGGTGAAGAGCATGCGGTACGCGGTCAGCCAGGCCGTCGGAAGGCAGGCGGCCTCCTCGAAGGACAGCTCGGCGGGCTTGCGCAGCACGTTCCAGGCGGGCACGGACACCTGCTCGGCGAAGGTGCCCTGGTAGCGCTCGGTCAGGATCGAACGGGGCTCGTCCGGGCCGACTCCGTGGCCGCTCTGGCCGATCACGGAGTGCAGGACGACCTCGTTGCCGTCCTGGTCGATCCCGGCGGCGTCGCAGCCGAGGATCATCGGGAGTTTCTCCTCGCCGAGACCGACCCCGCGCAGCGACCACAGGTCGTGGTGGTTGAGGGAGGCGGCCTTGACGTTCACGGTCACCCAGCCGGGCCGGGCCTCGGGCGCGGGGCGTTCGCCCAGCTCGAGGCCGTTCAGCGGCTGGTCACGGTCGATTCGGGCGGCATAGGCAGCGAACATGACGCGACGCTACCGCTGGGTAGGTGCGGGGTTCCAGCCCCTCCGGGACCGGGACGGTGAGGTCTTCGTCGCACCGTGCCGGTACGAAAGCGGGCGGGGCCCGGCCGGATCACTCCGGCCGGGCCCCGCCCGTACTGCTCAGCCCGGTGCTCAGGTCAGGCGGGCCACGCCGTCGGCCTTGGCCGCGGCGGCCACGGCCGTGGCGACGGCCTCGGCGACGCGCGTGTCGAACGGCGACGGGATCACGTAGTCGGCGGTGAGCTCGTCGTCGGCGACGACACCGGCGATGGCGTCGGCGGCCGCGATCTTCATGTTCTCGGTGATCCGGGAGGCGCGGACCTTGAAGGCGCCCGCGAAGATGCCCGGGAACGCCAGAACGTTGTTGATCTGGTTCGGGAAGTCCGAGCGACCGGTGGCCACGACCGCCGCGTACTTGTGCGCGACGTCCGGGTGGACCTCCGGGTTCGGGTTCGCCATGGCGAAGACGAAGGCGTCCTTCGCCATCGAGGCCACGGCCTCCTCCGGAACGGTGCCGCCGGAGACGCCGATGAAGACGTCCGCGCCGGCCAGCGCCTGCTCCAGCGAACCGGTCTGGCCGGTCTTGTTGGTCAGGCCCGCGATCTCCGCCTTGACGTCCGTCAGGTCGGTGCGGTCCGCCGAGACGACGCCCTTGCGGTCGGTGACGCAGACGTCGCCGATACCCGCGTCCACGAGGATCTTCGCGATGGCGATGCCCGCGGCGCCGGCGCCCGAGATCACGGCGCGCAGGTCGCCGAGCGTGCGCCCGGTGAGCTTCGCGGCGTTGCGCATGGCGGCCAGCGTCACGATGGCCGTGCCGTGCTGGTCGTCGTGGAAGATCGGGATGTCGAGGGCCTCCTGCAGGCGGCGCTCGATCTCGAAGCAGCGCGGAGCGGAGATGTCCTCCAGGTTCACGCCGCCGAAGGACGGCGCGAGGCGGATGACCGTCTCGACGATCTCGTCCGTGTCCTTGGTCGCGAGCGCGATCGGAACCGCGTCGACGCCACCGAACTGCTTGAAGAGGATTGCCTTGCCCTCCATCACGGGGAGGGAGGCCTCGGGACCGATGTCACCGAGTCCGAGCACGGCCGTGCCGTCGGTGACGACGGCGACCACGTTGGACTTCCAGGTGTACTCGTTCACGAGCTCGGGCTGCTCGGCGATGGCGGTGCACACCTTCGCCACGCCCGGCGTGTAAGCCAGGGACAGGTCGTCCTTGTTGGTGACCGGGACGGTGGCCTGGACGGCCATCTTGCCGCCCCGGTGCAGCGCGAACACCGCGTCCGGGTTGTTGTCCGTAACGCTGCTGTCGCTGCGAGGGTTGACGATCTCCGCTGCCACTTGATGTGACCCCTTAAGTCCTTTGAATCGTTGAGGGTGGCCACTCCTGGTTAAGGGGTGGGCGGGCACCGAGTACGTACTCCGCTTCGACGGTTGGCCCGTCTCCGCGGAGGGGAGGTTCGTACGCGCGGGCGCGCCGCACGCGCGCCCTGAGCCCCGGATGAGGGGTGTAAGGATCTGTTCTACCCGAAGAACGCTCACCCAGACGAGTCGATTCCGCCTCGACTGTAGGTCTTCTGTCCCGCTTTTGGCCAAAAGTCCAAAGCTTGATGTCCGACAGGCGAGACGGACAGAAGAAACTCTTGAGAAAACCCCTGGTCACGGCAGTATCTGCGGCATCGACGGCCCTGCTCCGCAGTCCTGTTGGGTCACCCCCGTCGCCCGTTATGCGATTTTGACCTGACGGGCACCCTGAATGTCTCAGTCCGAATGGCAAGATGCCGTAATCACACAAGGTCGCGACACCCGATGGTGCGTGTCCGACCGCTTCTCGATCCTTTTCCATCAGCCGGAGGAACGAAGCCATGACCGCAAGCACCACCCGTCGTACGACCGCCGCCCGGTCCCGGATCGCCGCGGTCGGCGCGATCGCGGTCGCCGGCGCCCTGGTCCTCACCGGCTGTGGCGACCAGACGAAGAGCAGCTCCTCCTCGACCCCCTCCGGTGGCACGCAGAAGGACAGCTCCGCCCCGCTCTTCTCGGCCCTGCCGAAGAAGATCCAGGACGCCGGTGTCATCAAGGTCGGCACGGACTCCGCCTACGCCCCGATGGAGTTCGTCGAGAACGGCAAGATCGTCGGTGTCGACCCCGACATCGCCGAGGCGCTGGGCAAGCAGCTCGGTGTGAAGTTCCAGTTCACCGCGGGCACCTTCGACGGCCTGATCACCTCGATCTACACGGGCCGCGAGGACGCGATCATGTCCTCGATCACGGACAACAAGAAGCGCCAGGAGGGCCTGGACGACAAGGGCCAGAAGATCGGCAAGGGGATCGACTTCGTCGACTACTTCTCCTCCGGCCTCTCGCTCCTCGTCAAGAAGGGCAACCCCGAGGGCATCAAGTCCATGGACGACCTCTGCGGCAAGACCGTGGCCGTCCAGCGCGGCACGATCTACGAGGACACCTTCAAGGCCCAGGCCGAGAAGTGCGGCGACAAGAAGCTCACCATCCAGGCCTTCGACACCGACGCCGAGGCGCAGACCCGCGTCAAGGCCGGCGGCGCCGTCGCCGACCTGAACGACTACCCGGTCGCCGCCTACACGGTGAAGACCTCCGGTGGCGGCAACGACTTCGAGATCGCCGGCCAGCAGAGCGACGTCGGCCTCTTCGGCATCGGCGTGAGCAAGGAGAACACCCAGCTCCGCGACGCCCTGAAGCAGGCCCTCGACGCCGCGATCAAGGACGGCTCCTACGCCAAGGCGCTGGAGAAGTGGAACGTGCAGGACAGTGCCGTCAAGTCCGCGACGATCAACGCCGGCCAGTAGGTCAGTCCCGCCCCACGCTTCACGCTCCACTGAAGGGCAGTCATTGTGACTGACAAGATCGAAAAGGGTCCGGCCGACAACCCGCCGGCCGGACCCGGCGCCTCGGGTACCCCGTACGAGGCCATCAAGGCGATTCCGGTGCGGCACTACGGCCGCTACGTCAGCGGCGTGATCGTCGTCGCGCTGCTGGGCTGGATCGTCTACGCGTTCGCCAACGGCAACGTCATCTGGGCGACGGTCCGTGACAAGCTGTTCGACCCGGCGGTCCTGAGCGGTCTCGGCAACACCGTGATCATCAGCGTCTCGGCCATGGCGCTGGGCCTCGCGCTCGGCATCCTGTTCGCGGTGATGCGCCTGTCCAAGAACCCGGTGACGGGCGCCGTCTCCTGGCTCTACATCTGGTTCTTCCGCGGCACCCCGGTGTACGTCCAGCTGCTGGTGTGGTTCAACCTGTCGCTGATCTTCCAGTACATCAACCTCGGTCCGATCTACAAGAACTACACCGTCGACGTCATGACCCCGTTCATGGTCGCCCTCCTGGGCCTCGGCCTGAACGAGGGCGCCTACATGGCGGAGATCGTCCGGGCCGGCATCCAGTCGGTCGACGAGGGCCAGACCGAGGCCGCCCACGCGCTCGGCATGTCGCAGACGAAGACCATGCGCCGGGTCGTGCTCCCGCAGGCGATGCGCGTGATCATCCCGCCGACGGGCAACGAGTTCATCAACATGCTGAAGACCTCGTCCCTGGTCTCGGCGGTGCAGTACACGGAACTCCTGCGGGCCTCGTCGAACATCGGCAACACGGCCGGTGCCATCATGGAGATGCTGTTCGTGGCCTCCTTCTGGTACCTGGCCCTGACCAGTGTGTTCAGCGTCGGCCAGTACTACCTGGAGCGCCGCTTCGCCCGTGGTTCCAGCCGGAACCTGCCGCCGACGCCGTTCCAGCGTCTGAAGGCCAACCTGAACATGTTCCGCCGCACGGAGGTCGCGCGATGACCGCTCAGCCGATGGTCAAGGCCGAGGGCGTCCACAAGTCGTACGGCGCCGCCCACATCCTCCGCGGGATCGACCTGGAGGTCGCCCCCCGTGAGGTCTTCTGCCTGGTCGGTCCGTCCGGCTCCGGCAAGTCGACCTTCCTGCGGTGCATCAACCACCTGGAGCGCATCAACGCCGGCCGGCTCTCGGTCGACGGCCAGCTGGTGGGGTACAAGCAGAAGGGCGACAAGCTCTACGAGCTGAAGGACAGCGAGGTCGCGGCCCAGCGCCGGGACATCGGCATGGTCTTCCAGCGCTTCAACCTCTTCCCGCACATGACGGCCCTCGAGAACGTCATGGAAGCCCCGGTCATGGTCAAGGGCGAGTCCAAGGCGGTGGCGCGCGAGCGCGCCGTGCGCCTCCTGGACCGCGTGGGCCTCGGAGACAGGGCCGGGAACTACCCCACCCAGCTCTCCGGCGGTCAGCAGCAGCGCGTGGCGATCGCCCGCGCGCTGGCCATGGAGCCGAAGCTGATGCTCTTCGACGAGCCCACCTCGGCGCTCGACCCGGAGCTGGTGGGTGACGTCCTGGACGTCATGCGGGACCTCGCCGAATCGGGCATGACCATGATCGTGGTCACGCACGAGATGGGCTTCGCCCGCGAGGTCGGCGACAACCTCGTCTTCATGGACGGCGGCGTCGTCGTGGAATCCGGCAATCCGCGCGACGTGCTGGGCAACCCCCAGCACGACCGCACGAAGGCGTTCCTCTCCAAGGTGCTCTAGCGCTCCGCGGGAACGGCGAAACGGAAAGGGGCGGTACGGACATCCGTATCGCCCCTTTCCGCTGCCGCCGGAAAATTACTGCTTCAGGCCTAGGACCAGTGCGTCCGAGGGGGAGCGCCAGACCGCACGGGCCTCGGCGAACCCGGCGTCGAGGAGCGTGCGGACGTGCCAGGCCTCCGGCGGGGTGTCGCCGTCGGCGTGCTCCCCGTAGATCGCGAAACGCCGCTTGACCGGCTCGGCCAGCAGCGGGTCCGCGGCGGCCAGCGCCCACCACTCGCGCCAGTCCGCGACCCCGGCCGCCTTGGCCCCGTCCATGGCGGCGTGCCGGTGGGCGTGCTCGGCCGCGTCGATGCGGGGGGTGGCCGGGTCGGGCATGTGGTCGGCGTTCATGAACACCCCGCCCGGCGCCACCAGCGGCGCGAGCTGCCCGTAGAGGACGGCGAGGTCCTCGCTGTGCAGCCAGTGCAGGGCCGTGGCCGTCAGGACCGCGTCGTACGTCTCGTGGGGGAGCGCGGCGCGCCAGTCGGGGTCCTTGAGGTCGGCGGTGACGAAGGTGACGCGCGGGTCGCCGGCGAAGTGCCCCCCGGCGATCGTCAACAGGGCCGGGTCGAGATCGACGCCCGTACTGGTGGCTCCCGGGAACCGCTTGAGGACGCGGTCCGTAATACTTCCCGTACCGCACGCGAGATCAAGTACCCGGGGGGTGGGGCCGACCAGCGCCTCGACCATGTCCAGCATCACCCGGAACCGCTCCTCGCGGTCGGGCATGTACCACTCCTGCTGCCGGTCCCAGCTGTCCTGCCAGGCCTGCCAGTACCCCGCGGTGTTGTCGGGTGTTGCCGTCGTCGCCGTATCCGCCATCACGAACCCCTCCGTACGTAATACCCTCGAAGACGTCTCAGCTCTTACCCCGAGACACTAATCCGCATCCGTAAGGACTACAAGTGGAACTGGCCCATTACTCGGACTTCGCCGTGCGCCTGGTCAACACCGAGGAGCCGGCCCGCAACAAGGACTCGCTCACCTCGGTGGACGCCGTCCGCGCCCTGTTCGGCGACAGCCAGCAGATGGCCCGCCGCGTCACCGACACCGACGTGACCCGCTTCCGCAACGTCCGCGCCCGGCTGCGCGCCGTCTTCGAGGCCGCCGACGGCGGCGACCACGTCCTCGCCGTCGACCTCCTGAACTCCCTGCTCATGGAGTTCCCCGTCAGCCCCCAGGTCTCCGGCCACGAGACCCTCGACGAGACCGGACGCCCCGACTGGCACATCCACCTCGCCGACCACCCCTCGAACGCGTCGGCCGGCTACGCCGCCATCGCCTCCTTCGGGCTGGCCTTCCACCTCACCGCGCACGGCCCCGACCGCCTCGGCCTCTGCCAGGCCGCCCCCTGCCGCAACGCCTACCTCGACACCTCCACCAACCGCTCCCGGCGCTACTGCTCCGACCGCTGCGCCACCCGCGCCAACGTCGCCGCCTACCGGGCCCGCAAGCGACTGGAGGCCGAGGCGTCCGCCCGCAACGGCCGCAGCGCCGACACCGCCCAGGACAGCCACGCCCTCAGCGAACGCTGACCCTCCTCGCGCGCCCGTAGCCGCAACACCGCCGTCGCCAGCACCAGCTCGTCGGGAACCGGCCCGTAGACGGTGCTGTCGCCGGTCTCGTTGTACGGGTTGTCGCCCAGCACCCACCAGCAGCCGCCCGGCCGCCGCTCCGTCGCCCGCTTGACCACCAGCAGGTCCTGCTGGAAGGGGTGGCGCAGCACGACCACCGCACCCGGCCGCACCCGGGCCCCGTAACGGACCAGCAGTTGGTCGCCGCTCAGCAGCGTGGGCACCATCGACGCCCCCGTCACCTCGACCAACCCGAACTGCTTCCGCGGGCGTCTGTTCTCCACCATCCGTGTCCTCCTCGTCACACGCGCATGCTGCCGCACCGTCCCGTACGTTCGCTCACCGGTCCGGCCGAGCACCTGGACTTTTGTCCTAAGCCCATGGGGGCGCCCGCGAAATCCTCTTCTCCAGCGAGTAATCTCCCCCTTGAGAAGACGATCACGAGGAGGACACACTCCAATGCTTTCCCGCCTCTTCGCCCCCAAGGCGAAGGTCTCCGCCCACTGCGACCTGCCGTGCGGCGTGTACGACCCTGCCCAGGCCCGCATCGAGGCCGAGTCCGTCAAGGCCGTGCAGGAGAAGTACCAGGCCAACGACGACGCCGACTTCCGCGCGCGCGCCATCACCATCAAGGAGCAGCGCGCCGAGCTCGCGAAGCACCACGTCTCGGTGCTGTGGAGCGACTACTTCAAGCCCCCGCACTTCGAGAAGTACCCGCAGCTGCACACCCTGGTCAACGACACCCTGAAGGCCCTCTCGGCCGCCAAGGCGTCGAACGACCCGGCGACCGGCGCGAAGGCCCTCGAGCTCATCGCCGAGATCGACCGCATCTTCTGGGAGACCAAGGCCGCCTGATCCGGCGCCCCGCACACCCGGTGCACCGTGCGCGCCGCTGCCCGGCGCGCACGCGAGAACGGCCCGACCGCCTCATGGCGGTCGGGCCGTTCTCGTCGTCGCGGGCGTTTCCGCCGGCGCCCGCGCTCACTCGTCGGCGTCGTCGTCCTCGTCGTCCAGACGCGCCAGCCAGGTCGCCAGGCGCTCGACCGGGACCTCGAAGTCCGGGTTCAGGTCGACGAAGGTCCGCAGCTGCTCGGCCAGCCACTCGAAGGTGACCTCCTCCTCGCCGCGCCGCTTCTCCAGCTCCTCGATGCCGCGATCGGTGAAGTACAAGTCGGGCTCCGTGTCCAGGGGGGTGTTTCCCGCCAGGATAATCCGCCCGTCGCCGGGAACCTCCCGCCGGCGGCGGCCCCGGGTCTAGCCTGGACGCCTCACGAGCGGGGGGCGCGGATGACGGACGGGCGCACGGGCGGGTCCGGACGCGCCTACGAGCTCCTGGAGCCCCTCGTTCTGGCCGCGACCGTACGCGTCCACGAGCCGCCGGACGGGTATGGAACCCCTGGGCCCGGGGCCACCTGGGGCAGCGGCTTCTTCATCGCCCCCGGCTGGGTCCTGACGTGCGCGCACGTGGTCGGCGAAGGGGGTGGGGCCACCATGCGCATCACCGGGCGCGAGGTCGGCATCACCTTCCCCTCCGGCGCCGGCGGCGCCACCTGCACCGTCGTCGGGCGCGTGGAACGCGTGCTGCCCGAACGGCTGGAGGAACGGCGTCCCGCCAGGGGCGCCCTGTGGGACCTGCCCGACCTGGCCCTCGTGAAGGTGCTCTCGCCCGTCTCGCACGCCTGCGTCTGGCTGACCGACCGCTCCAGGCCCCGCTTCGACGAGGCCGCCTACTTCGGATGCACCGAGGACCTCGGCACCCCCGAGATCACCGGGCGCACCACCCGGCTGCTCGGCATCGCGGGCAACGGCGCCGCCATCCGGCTCGGCGACGACGACGAGATCGAGCCCGGGATGTCCGGCGGGCCCGTGGTCGACCTCGCCCGCGGCGAGGTCGTCGGCGTGGTCAAGGCCCGCCGGCACAGCGGTGGCGGCGGACTCGCCGTGTCCGTGGTCCAACTGAGGACCCTGCCGGCGGCCGAGCACGGGCAGGGAGGGCTCTACCACCGCGTCATGCAGGCCCACGATCGCCACCACTACGACGAACACCTCAGCGACCTCGACACCCGCCGGACCTGGACCGACGTGCAGGACGAGCTCGCCGCCCCGGACGGCGACCCGTACGGCGGCCGCGGCCGGCTCGCCCCCGGCGAACGCGCCACGCTGTTCGGGCTGCTCGCCGAACTGCCCCCGCCGGGCTCCTCCGAGGCCGTGCGCGCCCTCGTCGAAGCGGCCCGCGGGGAGGAACCCGACCCCCATCCGCCCGCCCCACTGAGCTGGCGCGACGGGATCGGCATGCTGTACGACCCGCCGAGCGGGCGCGGCGAGGCCGAGGCGATGCTCCGCTACGCCACCGACGTGAGCGTGGCCGACCACCGCGAGCCGTCCCCCTCCGGCGCGGACGAGGACCTGTGGGAGTGGACCCGGGCCGCCGCCGTCCGGCTGTGGCGCCCCCAGCGGCGCGAACTGGGCGAACGCCGGGAACGAGGCCTGCTGGACCGGGCGGAGCGCATGCGCGCCCCGGCCGGGCGGGTGCAGCGCGGCCCCGCCGCCCGACAGCAGAGCGGCCTGCCCGCCGGGGCCTCGGCCCTGCTGGAGCTGTGGGCACACGCCTGGGAGACCGACCTGTACGACTGGCGGGTCTCGGTGCTCGCCGGCCCCGCGCACCCGGGACGGCTGACCCCGGTGGACTCGGGCGTACGGGCCCTGATGCGGGAGCTGCCCGAGGTGCTGAGGGCCCCGCTCGCCGAGGCCTTCCGCCGGGCGGACACGGACGAGGCGCCCGCCATGCTCGAAGTCGCCGTCGACCCGGAACTGTTCGGAGCCGCCGTGGACGACTGGAAGCTGGCGGGCGGCCTGCCCGTGGGGGTACAGCGGCCGGTCGTCTTCCGGTGGGCGGCCGGCAGCCGGCCGCCCACGCCCGCGGCCGCCGCCCGGTGGGCCCGCGTCCAGGCGGGACCGGCCCTGGACGAACGGGCCGACTGCGTGCGCGGCCGCCCCCGCAGCCCGTCCCCGTTGTGGCTGGCCGGGCTCCCCGACAACACGGTGCCCGTCCACTGCCGGGCCCCGGCGCGGGAACCGGCCCTCGGCTCGCTGCACGCCGTACGGGACGCCGGCTACGGGGTCGTGATGCTGCGGCGGCCCCCCGCCGACCCGGCGGCACCGTGCGCGCCGTACCACCGCGGGCAGCGGGAGGAACTGGGCGACGCCCTCCGTGGCGAGGCACTGCCCGGACGCCTGCAGCTCCTGCGCAGACGGATGTACGAGGCGGATCCCGACGCCTACTGGGCCGCGGGATCGGGACTGGTGTGGGAGGACCCGGCGCGGCCGCTGCCGGACGACGAGCCTCTGCAAGGCGATCTGTGACGGCGCGGCGGGACTCGAAGAGGGAGCAGTCCATGAACGACGAGTGGCTCATCTACCGCGGTGTCGGCGAACCCCACGACGGGATCGACGCACTGCCCGACCCGCCGCCCTGGCGGGACTTCGACGGCGCCCCCGCCGGCGAACCGGACGACCCGGAAGCACCCGACGGCGCGCCCCCGGCCGCCCGGCCCGCCGACGGGGCCATCGCCCGGCGGCTCGGGGCCCACCGGCAGGCCGCCGAACTGCACCGGCCCGAGCCCGAGGAACTGGAGGCCATCAACGCGGCGTTGTACCTGCGGCGGCCCCTGCTCGTCACGGGATTCCCCGGCACCGGCAAGTCCACGCTCGCCCACGCGGTGGCCCACGAGCTGAAGCTCGGCCGGGTGCTGCGCTGGCCCGTGGTCTCGCGGACCGTGCTCCAGGACGGCCTGTACCGCTACGACGCCCTCGCGCGCCTCCAGGACGTGCAGATCGCCGCGAGCGGAGGCGCCCGCGCCGCAGGCCCCGGCGGCGTGCCCGGGATCGGGAAGTACATCCGGCTGGGACCGCTGGGGACGGCCCTGCTGCCCACCGAGCGGCCCAGGGTGCTGCTGATCGACGAGCTCGACAAGAGCGACATCGACCTGCCGAACGACCTGCTCAACGTGCTGGAGGAAGGCGAGTTCGCCCTCCCCGAGCTCGAACGGGTCGCCGACACCGAACCCGAGGTGCGGGTCCTCACCGACGACGGCGCGAAGGTGACCGTCCGCGGCGGCCGCGTCCGGTGCCGGGCCTTCCCCTTCATCATCCTGACCAGCAACGGCGAACGGGACTTCCCGGCCGCCCTGCTGCGCCGCTGCATCCAGCTCAAACTCGGCCAGCCCGGCGAGAAGCGGCTTGCCACCATGGTCCGCGCCCACCTCGGCGAGGAGGCAGCCCGCTCGGGCGCCGACCTGATCCGGGAGTTCCTCAGCCGCTCCCAGTCGGAACTCGTCGCCGCGGACCAACTGCTCAACGCCGTCTACCTCACGCACTACGCGGCCCCGCCCACCCGGGAGGACCTCGCGGACCTGCTCATCCAGCGCCTCGACCGCCCGAGGTGACCGGCCGTGCCCGAACCCGACCCAACCGCGCCCGAACCCACCGCCCCCGCCTCCGCCGTGCCCGAACCGGCCGCACCCGCCATCCGTGAACTCGCCGCGCTGCTCGGCGCGGCCGGGCTCGACCCGTCCCCCGAGGAGATCGCCGACGCGCTGTGGCTCGCCGGGCGCATCCGGCGCCCGGGGGAGCGGACCGAAGCCGCCCCGGGGCGGGTGCGCGCGCCCGGGACCGAGGAGGAGGGAGAACCGGTCAGGCCGCCCCCGACCGAGCCCGAACGGGCCGAGCCGGAGGAGGACCAGGTCAGGCTCTACGCACCCGGATCCCACCCGCCCGCGGAAACGGAAACGCAAGGGCCCGGGTTCCCCGGACGGTCCGCCGTGCCCGTACGTGTCCCGGGCGCCGCCGCGCTGCCCCGGATCCTCGACATCCAACGGGCCCTGCGCGCCCTCCAGCGGCACCGGCCGCCCGCCCCGCCCACCCGCAGGGTGCTCGACGAACCGGCCACCGCCGAGGCCAGCGCACGCGCCCTCGGACTGGTGATCCCGGTGCTCAGGCCGGAGAGCCGGCGCGAAGCGATCGTACGGCTGGTGATGGACGCCTCGCCCTCGATGGCGGTCTGGCAGGACATGTTCGAGGAACTGCGCTCCGTCTGCGAACGGCTCGGCGCCTTCCGCGACGTCCAGGCGCACTACCTGCACCGGCTCGACGACGGCACGGTGGTCCTCGGCCGAGGCCCCGTCGCGGGCGCCGGAGCGCGCTCCGCGGACCAACTGCGCGACCCGACCGGACGGGCCCTGACCATGGTGGTCTCCGACTGCGCCGGACCCATGTGGCGCGAGGGATCGGCCCAGCGGCTCCTGCACCGGTGGGCCGAATGCACCCCCTGCGTGGTCGTCCAGCCGCTGCCGCAGCGGCTCTGGGGACGCAGCTGGCTGCCGACCGAGCGCGGCACCCTCGCCCGGGTCGAGGGAGGCGGCGGGAAGCTGCGGTTCCGGCCCGACCGGCCGCCACTGCCCGGACGGCTCACCGGCGGGCTGACCGTGCCCGTCCTGCCGCCGAGCGCCACCGCCCTCGGGGCCTGGGCCCGCCTCGTCGCCGGCCTGGGCAGCGGACCGGTACCGGCCGAGGTCGGCCGGGTGCTCGCCGACCACCCCGGCGCGCCCCCGCCGCCGCCCAGGGCCGCCCGGCCGCCGCGCGAACTGGTGGCCCGGTTCCGCTCCTCGGCCGCGCCCCGGGCCGTACAACTCGCCGTGTACCTCTCGGCCGCCCCGCTCACCCTGCCCGTTATGCGGCTCGTGCAGCGCACGATGCTGCCCGACTCGGAGCCCTCGGACCTCGCCGAGGTGCTGCTCGGCGGCCTGCTGCGGCGCACCGGACCGACCGCCGACCAGTGGTACGAGTACGTGCCCGGAGTACAGGACGTACTGCTGGGCCCGCTGGGGCGGGACGAGGCCGCGCTGGTGCTCAAACACTGCTCGGAGTACGTACTGGCGCACTTCGGCCGGGGCGTGCGCAACTTCCCCGCGCTGGCCGTCTCCCAGCTCACCGGAGCGCCGGCCCCCGCCGCCGAGGCCCCGCCGGACGCCGCCGCCGGGGAACGCCCCGGCAGGCTCCCGCAGGCCTTCGCCGAGGTCTCCGCGAAGGTCGTACGCCGCTACCTCCCGGGGATCCCCGGAGAGGAACCGGGAGAGGACGCGCCGGTCCGGGCACCGCTGCCGCCGCCGGTACGGGCCCGGGCCGTACGGGCCGCCCGCGCCCGGCTCGCCGACGGCGCCATCGACGGCGACCCGCGGACGCTGTACGAGGCCGTGGCCCTGCTGCGACGCGCGGTCGCCGCCCCGCCCGGACCCGGGGACCCGCCGGAGGAGGCCGAGACCGAGCTGGCCGGGGCGCTGCTGCGACTGTGGGCCGCCCAGCGGGACCCGGAGCTGCTCACCGAGGCCGAGCGGGCCCTGAACGGCACGCGGAGCCCGCACGCGCGGGCCGTACGGGGCCGGGCGCTGTACGAACGGGCCCTGGCGGCCGTACCCGACGGAGAGCTGCTGGAGGCGGCCGACCGGGAGTTCGCCGCGGCCGGCGCCGCCACGGAGGACCCGCGGCTGCGCCGGGACTGCGCCGTCCGGCGGGCCGACACCCTGATCCGGCTGAGCGCCCTGCGCGAGGACCCCTCCGCCCTGCGCGAGGCCCGCGCCGCCCTCGAACCCCTGGCGGGCGCCGCCCCCGGCCCGAGCCCGGTCTTCGTCCCGCACCCCGAACTGCAACTGGCCCTGGGCCGCGTCCTGCTGGCGCTGCTGCCGCACACCCCGGACCCGGCCGACCGCACGGCCCTCGCCGAGGAGGCCGCGGCCCGCCTGGCCACGGCCCTCACCGCCCTCCTCGCCGGCCCCGACACCGCACGGGTCGCGGCCGTGCGGGTCGAGCTGGCGGGAGCGCTGCGCCACCTGCCCTGGCGGCTGGGGGAGGCGGCCGGGCAGCTGGCCACCGCGCTGGAGGAAGCCGGCGGGGACCAGGAACTGCGGGTGTCCGCGCTGGTGTGCCAGGCCCGACTGCACCGCGCGCGGTACGCGCGGGACGCGGACCCGGCGGCACTGGAGGACGCGGCCGAGGCCTACGGCCGGGCCCGGCGTCTGATCCCCCGCGACGCGGAGGCCTTCGCGGAACTCCTGCCCGAATGGGGCGACGTACTCCTGGAGCGGGCACGCGCCGCCGACGGGCGCCGGTTCACCGGCGCGGCCGTGCGCGTACTGCGCGACAGCCGGGCGGCGGTCCCGCAGTCCGACCCCGGGTCCGCACACCGACTGCGGCGCCTGGCCACCGGCCTGCGGCTGCGCCACGCCTACGAGGGCGACACGGTGGACCTGCTGGAGGCGGAGCACCTGCTGGAACTCGCCGCCCGGCAGAGCCGGAGCCCCCTCGACCGGGCCCGGGCCCTGCGGGACCACGGCGACGTACAGCAGGAGATCCACGCCCACACCCGGGCCGTGGACCGCCTCGACCGGGCGGCGGACTCCTACCGGCGCGCCTGGCGGGCGGCCCTGGAGGCCGACCGGGCCGACCGGTTGGAGCACGGGGAGCGCGAGGAGCACGAGGAGCGCGCGGACAGCGCTCTCAGGCTGGCGGCCCACGTGCAGGAGCTGCGCGGAGGGGTCCTGGAACGCCTCGCCCGTCCCAGGGCGGCCCTCGACGCGTACCGCTCCGCACTGGACCTGTGGACGCGACTCGGCCCGGACGCAGACGAGGAGCGGCGCGAAGCCCTGCGCGCCCGCACGCGTGCCCTCGAAGCAGACCTCTGAGCAGTTTCCGCACGCCGGAGGAGGGGAAAGGGCAGTGGACCATCGAAGGCGCAGGAATCCGAACCAACAGGGGGACGGGCAGCCCATGGTGACTCAGCATCAGGAAGCGGTCGCGCGCCGCGAGTGCTCCGGAAGGCTGCCGGACCTCTCCGGGCTGGACCTCGCCGCGCTGCGCGGGATCGACGACTCCGTGCTCGCCCACGTGATCGAGGGCATGGTCGAGCGCGTGACGCACCCGGCGGAAATCCTGAATGCCTACGACGACCCGGGGACGTGACGTCCGGCCACGCGGTTTGACCACTTTCCGCCGTTAGCCGGGACCTGCCGAGGGGCAGGGATGGACCGTCCGCAGCGGGGAGGTGCAGCGATGAGCCGGACGATCACGAGCGGCAGCGGCGCGGACCCGAGGGGCCGGGGCGAGGAGCGGCTCGTGAGCGCCGTGCCCGCCGCCTTCCACGTGCCCTCCCGCACGCTGCGGGCCCTCGCCTCCACCGAGCCCAGCGCCGACGGCACCCGGCTCGTGCGCGACGTACGGCGCTCCAAGCGGCTGCTCCTGCTGCGCGCCGTCCTCGACGCCGCCCCCGGCGGCCGCTCCGGGGCCGCCGCCGACCACTGGGCCCTCCTGGAGGAGGCCGAGCGCCGCGACCCCGACGCGGTGCGCGACGTACTGCACTACCCGGCCACCGGGGTCTGGGCCGAGGAGACCCTGCGCCGCCTGCACGCCCCCTCCGGCCCCCCGGCCGACCTCGGTCACCTCGGGGCCCTCGCCGTCGCCGCCGCCCTGCGCGCCCGCATCGCCTTCACCCACACCCTGCGGCCCCTGCACGGCCGCCTCGTACTGCCCACCCTCGGGCTGCTGCGCCCGGACCGCCCCGGCCCGCTCACCCTCACCGAACGCTCCTGGGACCCCGAGGACCCCGGCATCCTGCCCCTGCACGCCCTCCCCGGCGGCCGCACCGCCCTCGACGACCTCGACCCCTACCGGGCACCCGGCCCCGCCCGCCCCGCACCCGTCCGGCCCGCCCGCCGGCTCACCCCCAGGGGCCACAAGCGCTGGGACACCCAGTGGACCGGCGCCCTCACCCTGCTCCAGCGCTACGACACCACCCGCGCCCAGGAGACCGTCCAGCTGCTGCGCTCCGTCGTACCGCTGGGCGGCGGCTCCCGGTCCAGCGGCGCCACCCTCCCCGCCGCCGCGGGCTCCGTCCTGGCCCGCGCCCAGGCCCCGCCCGCGCTGGCCGCTACCCTCGTCCACGAGGTGCAGCACGGCAAACTGACCGCCCTCACCGACGTCCTGACCCTGCACACCGCCGACCGCACGCCCCGCCACTGGGCCCCCTGGCGGGGCGACCCGCGCCCACTGGAGGGCCTCCTCCACGGCACCTACGCCCACCTCGCCCTCGCCGGGTACTGGCAGCACGCCGCCCTCTACGGGGCCCGCGGCGCCTGGGCCCAGCACGCCCGGATCCGCGCACAGGTGGCCGCCGTACTGCCCGTGCTGTGCTCGCACGAACGACTGACCCCCGCCGGACGGGAGTTCACCGACGCAATGGCCGCCGCGGAACGGGCCATGGACGGACTCCCGCCCCCCGGCGACCAGCACGCCGCCGCCCGCCGGGCCGTCGACCGCGAACGCCGCGCCTGGTGCCAGGAACACCCCGAACTCGCCGTGTTCGTCGGGGGTTGACGGACCGTCCGCTGCGGTAGGTTTTCAACCCCGTCCACTGCCACTGCCCGGATTCCAGGGAGACGGCCGCATGACCACCGGTACTCGGCAGGACCAGGGCCCGGCCACCGGCCCGCAGCGCTTCGTCATCAGCTTCGCGGGCTTCAACCGCCCCTGGGCCGTGTGGATCGCCCACCGCCTGGAGGAGCACGGCCACCGCGTCTCCCTCCAGCGCTGGGACCCGCAGAACAGCACCGGCCTCGACCAGGCCCTCGACGACCTCGCCCGTTCCGGCAGCCGGGTCCTCCTCGTCCTGTCCGAGCGGTACTTCTCCGCCGGCACCCACACCGACGAGGAGTGGAACGCCGCCCTGCGCACGGTCACCGACGACCACCCCGACCGGTTCGCGGCGGTCTGCCTCACCGACGCGCCGCTGCCCAGCGCCGTGGCCGTGCTGGAGAAGACCGACCTGTGGGGCCTGGACGCCTACGAGGCCGAATACCGCGTGCTGCGCCGTCTGGAGCTGCCCACCGACCGGATCGGCACCGAGACCGGCCGGCGCGGGCCCCGCTTCCCCAACGACCCGCCCGAGATCTGGGGCCGCGTCCCGCGCCGCAACCCCCGGTTCACCGGCCGCAACGACGTCATCGGCACCCTGCGCGAAGCCCTCGCCGAAGCCCCGCCCGGCGCGTCCACCGTCACCCTCCTCGGGCTCTCCGGCGTCGGCAAGACCCAGGTCGCCACCGAGTACGCCTACCGCTTCGCCTCCGAGTACGACGTCGTGTGGTGGGTCCCCGCGGAGGACCGGCCCACCCTGCGCGAACGCCTCGCCGACCTCGCCCCCGCCCTCGGCCTGCCGCGCGGCGCGGGCAGCTACGGCGAGCAGATCCGGGCCGTACTGGAAGCGCTGCGGAGAGGATCCCCGTACAGCCGCTGGCTGATGGTCTTCGACGGCTGCGACAACCCCGACGACCTCATCGACCTGCTGCCCTCCGGCGCGGGCGACGTCATCATCACCTCCCGCAACCGCGAATGGGCCACCCGGCACACCAGCCTCGTCGAAGTCCCCCTCTACGCCCGGCCCGAGTCCGTCACCTTCATCCGCCGCCGGGCCCGCCGCCTCACCACCGACGAGGCCGATCAGCTCGCCGAGGCGCTGGAGGACTACCCGCTCGCCCTCGACCAGACCGCCGGCTGGCTCGCCGACTCCCCGCTGACCGTCGGCGACTACCTGGCGCTGCTCCAGCGCCGGCTGGACTCCCGCGAGGCCGTCACCGTCTCCGACGACTACCCGCTGCCGTTCCCCACCGCCCTGGCCATACTCCTGAACAACGTACGGGAGGACTTCCCCGACGCCCTCGCCCTGCTCAGGCTGTTCGTCTTCTTCGCCCCCGGCCCGGTGCCGCTGCGCCTGCTGCGCGAGTTCCCCGCCGACGACGTGCCCGAACAGCTCGCCGGGCTGATCAACGACCAGATCCGGTGGAACGCCGCGCTCAACAAGCTCGTCCAGTTCTCCGTCGTCCGCCTGGAGTACTCGGACCTGTCCGTCGACGAGGGCGGCGGCGGCCTGGAAACCGTGCAGCTGCACCGCATGGTCCACGGCATCGTCCGCGAGAACCTCTCGGAGGAGGAGGCCGAGCCGCTCTCCCGCGCCGTCCGCCAGGTCCTCGCCGCCGCCGACCCCGGCCGGCCCGCCGACTCCCGGCTCTGGCCCCGGTACGCCGAACTCATCCCGCACCTGGGCCCCTCCGGCGTCGTCACCAGCAGCAACCCGCGCATCCAGACCTTCCTGCTGCACTGCCTGCGCTACCTCATCCTCGCCGGCGAGTACCGCACCTGCCTGAGGCTGTCCGAGGAGACCGACCAGGTCTGGCGGACCATGCTGGGCGAGGACCACCCCAAGGTCCGCGAACTCAGCTACCACTACGGCGGAGCCCTGCGGAACCTCGGCCTGTTCCGGCGTGCCGAGATCCTCACCCGGGCCCGCTCCGTCGAACTCACCGAGGAACGCGGCGACCGGGACCTGGAAACCCTGCGCGCCAGCAGCTCGTACGGCGGGGTCCTGCTGTGCATCGCCAAGTTCGAACCGGCCAGGGAGATCTTCGAGCACTGCCTGAACACCTACCGCGAACTGCTCGGCGAGGACGACTCCACCACCCTGGCCGCCCAGAACAACCTCGCCGCCACCTACCGCCTCCTCGGCCGCTACCAGGACTCCTACGACCTCGACCTGGACACCCTGCGCCGCCGCGAACGCGTCCTGAAGGCCCACCACATCTCCACCCTGTCCTCGGGCATCGCCTGCGCGATGGGACTGCGGCTGATGGGCCGCTACCGGGAGGCGCAGACCCGCCAGGAACAGGGCCTCAAGGTCAACACCCAGGTATTGGGACTCGACCACCCGCAGACCCTGCGGGCCGAGCACAACCTCGGCATGTGCCTGCGCCGCTCCGGGGACATCGCCGGCGCGGGCCAGCGGCTGCGGATCGTGTGGGAGCGGGCCACGCGCGTCTTCGGCGTCGACTACCCGTGGACGCTGATGGTGGCCTCCGACTACGCGACGTACCTGCGGGAGTACGGGGACGTCGGCGAGGCCCGCCGGATCTCCGAGGACGTGGTCCGCGGCTACCAGTCGCAACTCGGCCTCGCCCACCCGTACAGCATCGGCACGGTCGGCAACCTGGGCCTGATCCTGCGCGCCCAGGGCGAACGGAGGGAGGCCCTCTCCCTCGCCGAACAAGCGCTGGTCGGCATGCGGGGCGCGCTCGGCGACCGCCACCCGTGGACGCTGGGCTGCGCGCTGAACGCCACCGGGCACCGCAACATCACCGGGCACCGGGAGGACGCCCTGTCCCTGAGCCGGGAGACCCTGCGCGGCGCGGAGGAGGTCCTCGGCCCCGACCACCCGATGACGCTGAGCGCGCAGATCGCCCTGGCCGCGGACCTGCGCTCCGTCCGCGAGGACGAGGAGGCGGGCAAGCACGAGGACGCGGGCATCAAGGCCCTCACCCGCACGTTGGGCGCCCAGCACGTCCACACCATCTCGGCGAAGCAACGAGTCCGCCCGTACTGGGACTTCGAGCCCCAGCCGTAGGCGGTACGCCCGCCCCGCGTTCGGGGCTTTCACCCCCTCTGCCCGCGCCTGCAGTTCGGCGGTTGCCCACCCGCCCCCTCGGGTGCGGGTGGGGTGTGGCGGGTGTCCTCGCGGGAGGGGGTTCTCATTCTTCGGGCGGGGGATCCGGGGGTGGCGCTGCCCGGCGAGGGTGCTGAGTGCGGCGGGGGTGGGGTTTGTCGGTGCCCCGGCCGGTCGGCAGCCAGAGAGGGTTGGGATTTCCCGTCAGTCCCACTGTCCTTCCGCGTCGGGCCGGTCTGTCAAGGGCGCTCCCTGCGGTCGCGTCGCTGCGCGATCGCCTTCGGCGACCCTTGACAGACCGACCCGCCACGGAAAGACAAGGACCAACGGGAA